>VXOE01000207.1 GCA_009840225.1 Caldilineaceae bacterium SB0662_bin_25
TTTTTTACACTCCCCCCCCCCACCCACCTCCCTCCCTCTGCGTGTGGGGGTTTTTTTTTTTTTTAATTTTTTTTTTTTTTTTCTCTCCGCGGGGGGGCCGCCCCCCCCCCCCCCTTTTCTTTACACATAACCCACAGGGATTGCGGGGAGGGGGGTTGGCGGCGGGCGCCGCCTTCTTACACTTGCGCCGCGCCGCCTCTGGCGGAGCAGCTTTGGGTTCGCTCTTTTCCGGATTGCCATACGCAAATACCTTTCTGGCCGCTTCCCGCAGTTGCTTTTCGACGTACTGCCTCTTGGTGGGGTACATGGGTAGATTCCTGGATCGGCCATCTTCTCATTGCAGGTGATCGACGTATACCACACTTGCGAAGAGAGGTCAAAGCCGGGTCTCAGACATACGGTCAAACTCTGTTGATAATGGCGGGTGTGAAATTGACGGCGGCGATTATTGCAGCAGAGATAAGATTTATGGCAACACCTGTAAAGACCGTCGTTTTTGATACTTTGAGATTCATTCAGGTTCCACTCCTGCTACCCCTCCCCAAACAGCCTAAACGCGCGCGAAATCCGACTCAGCGCGCCGCCATACTCCATACGGCGCGCCGAACGAAAAATGTACCAGCCGGCGGCCTTATCCACTAAACAACCATCACATAGGCTTACGCCGAAATTCAGCCTCCTTCGCTTCACCCAATTCGCATTTGGCGACATCCAAAGCCCTCTCGACCACCAGCAACTCATACCTCAACCGCAACTCCTCAGCGCGCAGTCGTTCGACCTCAATTTCCTTTTCCAACGCTGCCTGCCTAGCTTGCTCACCCCACATTCTCGACAGCAAACGCTGTTTATCGGCGCGTAACTTCTTGTTACGCCGCCGCAAACGACCCAATTCAGATTTCAGTCTGGCATTTTCGACCGGCGACACCATCGTCCCCTCGGAAGGGGAACCATGACCTCCTAAACCAAAACGAGATGGATACACCGAACCAGAGTTTGAGCAAACTGGACACTCAAAACCTGAATCACCACCCCCCTCAAAGACTTCTGCGTCGAACCGCCGTCCACACCTATGACACGTAAAAATCCTTCCACCGTGAATCAAAAAACACCTCCCTTGACAAAAAGGCAGGCGTCGTTTAAACAACCGCTAAGGACATTTGACTATTCGCTTAGAATAGCCTTATACTTCAGACTGAGCTTGGCTAAAGATAAGATCCTGCGGATGCCCGCTTTGCAGAGCGGGCGTCTGCCTTCTATGGACCGGCGACTGACCGGATTAAGACCAGCTTAACCCAATTTCAAATCGCAGTCAAGCCGCCCCGCCAGAGCCAAATTTGGCGTCCTTTTCGACCCCTAAATCACCCCCCCCAAGACTGACCGAAATCAATCCCCAAACACCCTGAAAAAGGTTTTCTGGTCATGCCGTTAGCTCCTTTTAGGTTATGCGCGTCTGGCAGGCTCTTTCTGCGAGCCGTTGGACTCTGACCATAATGGGGATTGATGTTTTGCCGTCAACGAGCCGGAAGGCGAACTCGTTGGCGTATCTGTGGCTGTGCTTCGGGCTCCAGTGGTGGTATATGCCCTTGTGTCCGCGCTTGAGGACCGCCCATACGCTCTCTATGCCGTTGGTTGTGACGTCGACGCGGGCGTACTCGTGAGCACTGTGTCGGACCGTTTCGTGCTGATACCACTGCCAAAGGGCATTGTAGGCTCTTGATTCGTCGGTATAGATGGTCGCGCCTTCTGCGACTGCCATGTGGACGTCGGGTTCCAGGAATTCGGCCTTTTCGGTGCTGATTGGCCAGATTATGATCGCGCCGTCTCGTTCCCTGAATCCGATCAGGATCTGTTTGCCCTGGGGCCATTTTTCCCACAGTTTTTTGTCGAAGTGTTTGTTGGCCTCTCTGCCTCCGACGAGTGTTTCGTCGATTTCGACGACTCCGTTCAGTTGCGTGTCTTCGGGGTACATGGCCTCTCTAAGCCTGTGTAACAGGAACCATGCGGTCTTCTGGGTGATTCCGAGCTCCTTGCTTAGTTGTATGCTGCTTATGCCCTTTCTGGCGGTTTGAAGCAGGAACATAGCGTACAGCCACTTATGCAGCGGAACGTGTGAGGACTCGAACACGGTGCCGCTTCTGACGGAGAACTGCCAGCGGCAGTCTCGGCACAGGTGTCTATGGGTCTTTTTCAGTTGGGTGGTGTTGCTGTTTTCGCAGCGCGGGCAGATGACCTTATCGGGCCAGCGCACCGCCTCGAGAAACTCGATAGCGGCGTCTTGCTCCGGGAAGAATTCGAAGAACTGAAAGGTGCTGACAGCCTCGGGAAAATCCAGTTTCATGGTGACCAAGAGTGGCCTGCAATGACAATAAATTCGCACAGGTATTATAGCACGACAGTTCGGTTTGGGCTAGTGAATTACTCTGGTAGAGTGCTGTTTTCGCGGTACTTCTGTGGCTGTTTTGGGGCGACAGAAAAGCCGCCAGAGCTGGCTCTGGCGGCTCGATTTTTGGGTTCTGTTTGGTGGGTTTCTAGCGGGCTATGTTGGAGTTCCCGCCAGATTTGTTGAGTTGTTGGGAGAGATTGTTGATTGCGGTGTGCAGAGATTGTATGTCCTGGGCGAGTGCGTCGAGCTTTTGATGGACTCGCAGCGAGTCGTTCCTTTGGGATTGTCTAGCCAGCTGCACTTCGTCGTGGTAATCCTTGACTAATGCTTGCAGGTTGCTAAGGTCTGCATACATGGGATCTTTAGCGCGCCTTTCTCTCTCTCGTTCTTGCTGGCGCCTTAGAGCGAGTGCGTCGGATGGCAATGCGCTTTCCAGCGTTTCGGACACTTTTTTTTGCTCCTGATCTGGATGGGTGTTGGTAGTCTAGCCGTTCGCTTATGGTCTGTCAATGTGGCGTAAGCCTTCGATTGGAATTAAAGCCGCCGGCATGTTGCCGGCGGCCTTAACAATTTGGAACACTAGGCGAAAGCATGTGAAATTGTCACTCATTTCTTAGGTAAGAGACGGAGACCTGAATGACAACATGTCCTCTTTCTTGCATCTTACTCCATTGCCGACTTGTTCTAACAAATTCATTTTCACCAACTTATAGATGTCATTCCTGATTGTCCTATCGGTTCTGTCTTCATAGATTTCTTTGATTCGAGGAGAGATATGACGTATATCCAAAATCGCGACGGGGTCAGGCTGGTCTGACAGGTCAATGATTAATCGTCGCCTGCGAACGTTCGCAGGGCTATCTTTGTCATGAAACTCCGAATGAATGTGATTGATCCAGTGAACACCCATTTGCTGTTCTTCCACATATTCGATCTGTTCATTCAGCCCATCAATAAGACCCTGTAAGGCGTATTGAACAAACGGTACGACATCACCCCCCGATTTACTTGATCTGTCGAGCAAAAAATAATATTCGTCTCGGGTCAGGTTGTAATGATTACTTAATAGATGGGCAGCAGCAGTTGGGAGTCCACTTGATAACAGGATTTGAAATTCGACGAGCCGAGCAGTCCGTCCATTACCATCTCCAAACGGATGAATCCATGCGACGTAGAGATGTGCAAGGATCGCTTTTATAATTCCATCACCAATCCCAAATGATTCGTCGGTGAGAAAAGTGTTGTCATTGAGCCAACTACACAATCTACCTAGTAAGTATTCGCAATCCTGCGGGGCTACTCCTCGGTAACGTCCTACTATAACCTTATCCTCACGAATTTCTCCGGGGGAAATGTCGTCTGAAAGAGGAAGATCATTTAGAACCACATAGTTAAGTTTCTTAATCCCCTCTACGGTTAATTTGAGCGGTTTTTGAGACGTCACTATCTGTGTTGCCATGGAATCGCAAGCGTCAACAATGTTTTGTAGCGCCTGTGCCAAGTATCCTTTGGAAGGTGGGAGATTGAGGTCGCCAAGTATCAAGTTTTGAGCATCCTCCTCTGTTAATGTATTCCCTTCCAGGGCTGTTGTTGCCAATGCTCCTTTCGCCAGATAGACCTGATGCAATTTTTTTGCAACGCTTGGCAACAGTGGTACTCCCGCCAGTTGTTCGCATTTGGCTTGTGCTTGCCCAACTTGAATCCAAAAGGGATACATTGAATCTCTCAAATCTGGTTTGAAATTGATCCAAGGATGAGTTTCTTGGTATTCCCTGGTTCCGTTCATGTTGCTTTCCTTACAATAATTAACTCGCTCTGTCTTTTCTAAATTGTTGTCTACGATCTAGTTAAATCCTTACTATAATTGCTAATCGGCCATTCATGCATTACGAAAATCTTATGGAATTCTTACAAAAATTCTAAGTTGCCATTTCATTTCCTTTTCGGTTGAGCGCCAGTGTGAGTAGTGGGTGTGGCGCGGGGTCATTCTCTTCAAAGGTAGGAGGGGTGCTGAGTTCGGTTGTGGTGAGAGGAGTAAGGCGCGGGCTCTGGCCCGCTCCTTTTCAATTGTTCAGGCTGGTTGCAGGTATGTCAAGCGTATATTGGGGTGTGTCGATTTCTGAGGTTTCGCAGGCGAACGTACAGCAAGATGATGTTGGCGTTGGCGATGACCAGAGTGACCGTCAGGAGGGCAACAGCTGTCGAGTGGTTGGTTAATACGGTTTGGTCGCAGAGAGCCGTTGTTGGAACAAGCAGTTTTGGCAGGGATATTCTGCTTAGGAGGTCGGGGGCGAAATTGACGGCGGCGATTATAGCGGCGGAGATGAGGTTTACGGCAACACCTGTGAGTACGGTCGTTTTTGATGATTTGAGGTTCATCTAGCCTTTGCTCCTGGGTCTGGAAGTAGTGGGGCAGTTCGGATTTTCGGGTGGTGATTGTAGCGTGGGTGGTTTGCCGGGGTCAGTCTGTTCCTGTTAATCCTCGTGCCTGAACGGGTGGTGATTGGGGTCTCCCTCGTCACGGGAGCGGGTTGTCAATGATGTCATCGAGGTAGGATTTGATGAGGTCTAGTTGTTCTTTGATGGAAGCGACTTCTGCTTCCAGGATGTGCACTCGTCGGCTGGTTTCGGCATCCTTTTCTTTGAGTTTTCTGATTTCGGGGTTCATGTTGTCTGGTTCTTGTGGTTTTGATGTGTTGTGGTCACTATCAGGGTTTGCCTGATCGTTGCTGTTTGCGCTCTTCGGTTTCGTCACGGCTTTGCTCCTGTTTCTCGATTGCGGTGGGTGGCCGCGCGGAGTCATTTTAGCGCGTTGTTTCAGTTGTGGTCAACGCGCCTTCGGCGCCGGTCGACGACCGGCGCCTTTTGTTTGGTCCTGCCGTGCGGTTTCTACGGGTGGTTTTCGAGCCAATTCAGCAATGTCTGGTAGGCATCTGGCTTTAGACGTCTGACGGTATGCGTTTTCGTTTCGTGCTTTTTGCAGACATCTAAGAGTTCGCTTACGAATTCAAGCAGTCCGAGTGCCAAATCTGCTTCCGGGCCTTGACCATCCAGGTATTCTATGTGTTCGGGATCGTTCAGCCCTGCGTATTCCAGCGATTCGTTGACGCGGCGTATAAGGTCTTGTACGACGTATTCCTCGACCGGTTCGTAGAGTTGTTCAAATTGGGTGACTCTGTGTGGTTTTTCCTCTGGGAACAGCCCGATTTTCGATTCTGCCTCTACCAGCCATACATTTGCGCGCAGTTTTGACAGGTGCCTTGTCAGGAGCACCATCTTCCCGCCGCGGCGGGAAACTTCGTCGCGTAGGTCGTTGTACCGATTCTTTGGTTGACTCTCCACTTGTACAGGTCTCCCGGTGTTTGAGGTTTAGTCGTGGTCTGGAAGGCCGCCAGCTTGCACTGGCGGTTGTTGTTGTGGCGAGCTTCGGCCCGCCGTTTCTGATTCTGTCGTTTGAACCAAGTATATAAATCCCGAGTTGGTTGGGATGGGGCAGGCGGTGTGACGGGTGATTGTATGGCGAGTAAGAGAGTTACGGTTCCTGGACTGGTTGCAGGGATTTTGCGGCGAAGATTGTGAGGTGCAGAGTTTCGTCGATTTGCTCGTAGACGGGTACTTTGCCGCTCAGGACTGTGCTTTCGTCCAGGATTATGCCCACACCTTCGCCGCGCCGTTCCAGGAAATATCGCCTTGCTACCTGCCTGCTGACGTTGTCTTCAACTGTTAATTCGGACAGCAGGCGGGCCAGGAGTTCGTTGCGGGTGGCCTGTCCGTAGCGCAGCCGTTCCACGGTCAATGTATTGGAAAGCGCGCCCGGCGAAATCAGTTCCAGCCTGTCGGCGAACATGAAGAGGCGAATCTTTGAGACAGCTTTGGAATAATCTCTGTGCACGACGGCATTTACGAGGGCTTCAAACACGGCTCTCATGCTGTATTGAGAACGTTCCGTACGACCGACATCCTTGCGAGCAGACACCTGATTGTATCTTTCGACAAATTTGTAGGCGTCCATGATCTGCCGGTCCAAAGGTCCCCTAAAATCCTTGGCGTCGATCTGGTAGTTGGCGTCCTTTGTCTTGCCGCGATAGAAGACGGCCTGAATGAAGCTGTTATATAGATAGTCATCGGGCCTGTCGTGGCACATTAGTAGACCAGCGACTGAGGCGCGCAATTCGTTGCCATCTTTTACAAGTAGCTCCCTCTTTAGTAGAAGGTCCTCAAATTCGTGTTCTGCCGTTTTTTCTGTGATAAATCGCTGGAATAAGGCTTTCCGCAGAGTGTCTCTAGTGGTGTTTGGTACAGACTGCCTGTCAGGAGGGATAATGCCTGCCCGAGAACGACTCTGAATCAGCCGAGCCAAGTATTCTTTGGGCAACAGTCGATTGCTACTGCCTTGGCGAGCAAGATATCCACCAGGGCTTTTGTGAAGGTAAAGGCTACGGGAGACTTCTATTTTGAGAAGGTCTTTGTCGTCTAGCTGAAGTTTCTGAGAAAAGACGTGTGCGTAAGGTTCGATGCTGTTTTTGCAGATTTCAACCACTGTCTTTTCTGCCCGGTCCAGATTGTGCTGATTAAGACCGACGATGTTGCCATGATCATCCACACCGATCAGTATCACGCCGCCTCTGGCGTTGGCGAAGGCGGCGATCTCGTCGGCGAGACTGTCTCTGCGCGGCAACTGTCTTTTGAACTCGATGGTCGAGTCTTCGCCGAGCTGGATTTTCTCGATTAGTTCGGAGAGGCTAACAAACATTTCGGATTCTTCAGGTGAACAACCTAGCCCCGTTGTTTGCTGGCGACCTATTGGAGTCCAATTTTGCCTTTGACAGGTCGAAATCTGGCCACGGCAATATGACTATCGTATCTGCTGTAAATGTGACCAGGCACGGTCCTCTTCCGGACGGTTCCAGTCTTCTGCGAGTGCAGCTTCACTTAGCAGAGCAGTCTTCGACGTATCTGACTCACCGGAAAGAATCGTTACAAGCGCCTGCCGTGGTTCTGGAAGCCGGACTGGCTCATGCAATCGCACGTGTCCATTTTCGTCAATTGTAGCTTCGATTGTTTGTAGCATGACAGGCTCCTAGCTCTGCTTAGCGCTCCACGATCATGCTTTCGGCCCTGGCACCGAGGAGTGTGGAGAGCAGGAATCGGTCGGCCTGTCTGAAAAGTGAAGTCGCAAAATCGGTTGTTATTTCTTCTCGCTTACTTGTTCCCGTTCACTTTCATTCATTACTTGAACGACGGAATCTCCTGTACTCACGGTGCTGCCCTCTTCCCAGGATCTTTCGCTTGTCTTCAGAGATTCATACTCAGCCAACCATGAAGAAGGCATGAGGGAACGCGAGAAGCTGCCGAGGGCGAGAGAGCCATCCAACCTTTGCGTCCTCGTCTCGCGGCAGGTCGTTGCCACGGCCAATTTTTCCTGAACATCGGTAATCCGTACTCTGGCCTTCGAGAGCTCAATATGACCCAGCAGTTCCTCCGTATCAGGATCCTTTATTTCCGCCTGATCTATTACATCAAAGTCCATACCAACAACGACTCCGTTTGCAGAGCCAACGTTCAGGGCGAAGTCTCGTGGACTGAGCACTTGCGCGACTTTTCCGCGAATTGGTTCTGTCATCGTCTTTCCTCCGTTGCGTCGTCAGCGGAGAGTTTTCGGTCCAACTCTTGCACTTCTTCGGGCACGATGTCTTTCCAGTCCTCCAGCGCATCGTCCGCTGTAACCAGTTGCCAGAAGACAATTCCCTTAAGCTCGGCAAGTATCACTCTGTAGTGATCAAGAGATTCGGAGTTCCGTGATCGCTCTATAATGCGTCCTACTTCAGAGATACTGCGATAGAGAGAGACAAGACGCCTGAATGCAGATCGGGCGTGTGGCTTGATGATCTCTCGTCCCGCCTCACGAACAGACAGGCGACCAGAATAGAACGAAGCGGCAATTCCTACCAAGGCGACAGAAATCTGAAAGAAGTAGCTTTCCAGATTGGTGTAACTTCGGGCATTTGCTACCTGCCAGAAGGCACCCAATACCCCTAATGAAATAATGATGAGCAGCGCCGGCCAAATGAATCTGTGCAGAATTGACCTAAGAGGTCCGGTCGATTTCACTTTTCAACAGTGTATCAAAATGGATAGGCGATTTCAAGCCTATTTGTGGTACATGCGTGCGAAATCAGGTTTGAACTGAATATCATAGCGGCGTCCCCTGTGCAAAGGACAAGGTCAAACCAGGGTGTATCCCAGTTTTGGGGCGAAAGGGGTCAGGCGGGGAGTGCGCGGCAGCGGTGGGCGATATTGTGTTCCGGCCTTTAGCGGGGACAGGGCAGGCACAAGGCCTGCCCCTACAGGACTTTTTGGGGGAACAGTGCTGGGTTGGTAAGGGAGGTCTACGAGAGTTCGCTCTCTTTTGGGCTGCGCCCGTCAGGCTACTTTCTGCCTTCCTTTTATGACCCACAGGGTCCAGAGGATGGTGGGGGCGACGCCTATGGCGGCCATGGTCCAGATGATGTTGGGGATGGTGAGGGTAGTGTCGAGGGCGGCGCCGACGAGGCTGGAGGCGAGGGCGCTGCCGAGGTAGAAGAACATGAAGTCGCTGGCGAAGACGCGGCCGCGGACTTCGTCGGGGACCATTTGGAGGAGGAGGTGGGTTGAGAAGACCCAGATGATGCCGCTGCCGATGGAGCGGACGAAGGAGCCGAGGAGCACCATGGGCAGGCTGAGAAGGGGGGCGGTGACGATGATGCCGGCGATGGCGAGGACGTAGCCGTAGGCGATGGCCTCTTTCAGTGAGCGGGGGTCTTCGCCGGTCAGTTTGCGGGCGAGGATGGGGCCGAGGCCGGAGCCGACGCCGGTGAGGCCGAACATGAGGCCGAGGCTGGTGCCGCCGCCCTGGCCGACGGTAAAGACCTGCTGGGCGATGGCGACCTGGAGGACCTGGAAGGCGGTGGCGAAGAAGAGGGCCATGACGGCTTTCTGGAGGGCGACGACGAGGACGTCGAGGTGGGCGCGCAGATAGCGCAGGCCGCGGAGGTACTGGCCGAAGGCGGCGGCGACGGTCCTGTCGGCGGCGGATGCGAGATTGGCGGGCATGCGGATCTGGGCGAGCAGCACGGCGGAGAGCAGGAAGGTGAAGGTGTCGAGCACGAAGGCGGGGTACATGCCGAAGGTACCGGAGAAGAGGCCGCCGAGGGCGGCGCCGAGGGCGAGCATTACGGACCAGGTGGCGGAGCTGAGGGCGTTGACGGCGCCGAGCTCGCGCGGGTTGGAGATGTCGGGCAGGATGGCGGTATGGGCGGGGTCGAAGAATCCGCTCATGGCCATTTGCACGGCGGTCAGGGTGTAGAGGAGCCAGACGTCGCCGGGGTTGCGGACGAGCAGGAAGGCGAGGACGACTGCAGCGCGGATGAGGTCGGCGGCGATGAGGACGTTTTTGCGGTTGTAGCGGTCGGCGACGACGCCGGCGATGGGGCTGACGAGGAAGGGTGCGAGCATGCGCACGACGAAGAGTGAGCCGACGGCGAGCCCGGACTGGGTGAGCATGCCGACGAGTGCGGCGGAGGCGACGAGGTTGAACCAGTCGCCGAGGAGGCTGACGATCTGGCCGAACCAGAGGTAGCGGAAGTTGCGGTTGTGGCGGAGGAGGTCGGAGTAGCTGACGGCGGTTTCGGTGGTGGTATTTGCGGTCATTGAGGGTGGTTTCGGTGGCAGGGGGGATTCAGCTTAGTGTGTGTTCAATTTGAAAGCCGGTTTTTTGCGTATTGCGTATTGCGTAGCCCGCTTGGGAAATCCTGGTATCAAGGGGAATCTACATTTGCGTGTTCAGATCAACATACAGTACCAGATTCCGACAGGGAGCCGCAACTTTATCCTGCTTTGGTAATTGCCAGGCCATGTTCTGTGTTCAGGTTCGCTTGACATTTTGGGAAGGCCGCTCGGATTTCAGCACGAATGGCTAACTGTGAGGAGTGAGAAGGGAGGAGAGAGAGGACGGCAACTTCAACACCCTTATCCGCGAAGGGACGCGAAGGAGCGCGAAGAACTGCAAGGGCAACTTCAACACCTTTTGGTCCACGGAGGACACGGAGGACACCTTTCTTTGACCGCGAAGGGTCCGCAAGAGGGGCACCCACAAGGGGTGCCCCTACGGGGGCGGGCTTTTGATGGTTATCGCGGTGCAGGTCGGGCTCAGTTGAAGGGCGCCTGGTCGGCGCCGGCACATGGTCGGAACCAGCCAGGAGGGGGGGATGGGGGGAAGCCCGGTCGCCGCGGGCCGCCAAGGTCGAATTAGCGCACACTCGCTGCGGCGGGAGGTTTAGGGGGGGCGTTGGGGGGGGGGGG
>VXOE01000122.1 GCA_009840225.1 Caldilineaceae bacterium SB0662_bin_25
GTTGATCGTGAGATGGTTGGGGCTTCGCAGCGACCTGAGGTGTGGGGAAGTGCGCACCAGTATTGGGATGCACCCGTGTGACTACGCATTCGGCCTATTGGCGCGACCGGGGATTCAGCGCATCGTTGAGGCCGTCGCCCAGAAAGTTGGCAGCGAAAACGATGAGGGACAGGGTAATTCCTGGCACAGCGACAAGGTGCGGCCTCTCGCGCCAGACACCCATATTCTCGGTGATCATCGCCCCCCAGCTCGCGCCGGGCGGTTGGATGCCGATGCCCAGAAAACTCAGAGAGGACTCGGCCAGCACAATGGAGCCGAAGCCGGCTGTGGCAGCCACGATCACCGGCCCCAGGGCATTGGGCAAGAGATGGCGCAGGACAATGCGCGGCGTCCGTACGCCGACCGCCTCTGCCGACAGAATGAAATCCTGCGCCCGCAGAGAGAGAATCTGACCGCGCACCAAGCGGGCAATCGGTCCCCAACCGACCATGGCGAGGGCACCAAAGACCACCACATAATCGATATAAACCGTGTTGTTGGCCCACTGCCAACCGGTGCGCTCGGCCACGGCAATCATCGCGTCTTCGATTGGATTTTCCAGCGTCGCGTTAATGAAGACCGCCAGCAGGAAGTGCGGGAAGGACAAAATTGTGTCCACGGTCCACATGAGAAGAGTATCGATCCATCCACCCAGATACGCGGCTGTGGCACCGATGAGAACGCCACTACCCACTTGCAGGATGGTTACGAAGACGCCCACGAAGAGGGCCGTGCGGGCGCCGGCGATTATGCGTGTCAGGAAGTCTCGGCCCAATTCGTCGGTGCCGAAGGGGTGGGCCCAACTCGGGCCCTGCTCCAGCGCGTACAGGTCCTGGCGCAGGTAGTCATAAGGCGAGAGTGCGAGACCAAATATCGCCGCAAATACGAACAGCAAAAAGATACCCAGGCCCAACAACGAAGTCTTACTGCGCACCAGCCGACGAAACGCGTCCCCCCACAGGCTGCGGGCCTCGATTTCCCAGCTCTGCGAACGATTCAACTCAAGTGTCCGCTCCACATCTTGCTTCTCAGTCATACTTCACTCGCGGATCAATGTAAGCGTAAGCAGTATCAACTATGAGGTTGGCAAGCATAATAATTGCCGCACCGACTATCGTTGTTCCCATCAGGATAGGATAATCCCTCTGACGCAGGGATTTCACGATCAGACCGCCAAAGCCGGGAATACCAAAAATGCCCTCCAGCAGGATCGAGCCGGTAATAAGGAAGGCCACCACCAGCCCCATGTTGGTAAGCAGGGGTGTAATGGCATTGCGAAGGACGTGACGACCTACGACCGTTCGCCGCGGCAGTCCTTTGGCGCGGGCCGTCCGCACATAATCCTGGTTCAACACCTCCAATACGCCTTGGCGCGTCAACCGCATGACACCGAGAAGCGGCCCAAAAGCCAGGATCAGGGCCGGCATTATGATCTTCTGGCTGAAAAAGCCCTCCCACCCATAGATCGTATTGATCAGATTTAGTTTCAGCACCAGCACTATCATAAAGATGGGCGCGAGCACGAACACAGGGATGGAAGAACCGAGCACCGTGACCGACACCAGCAGGTAGTCGATCCAGGTATTGTGGTTGAGCGCCGCGATTAACCCCAGGGGAACGCCCACAAAGATAATAATCAGGCAAGAGGCCAGTGCCAGGGTCGCTGAAACAGGCAGAGTCTGCGCCATGGCTTTGCCCACGGGCAGGTCGCTGCGATAGATGGAAATGCCAAAATCACCCTGTACGACGGCCAACAGGTAGTCGAAAAACTGCTCGGCAAACGGCCGGTCGAGGCCCAACTCATGCTTCAGCGCAATGTAGGCCTCCTCATCGTGCCAGTTCTCGCCCAGCCTGATCCTGACCGGGTCTCCAGGGCCATAGAAGCCAAGCGTGTACGTGATCAATGTGATCGCCATGAAGGTGGGGATGAAAACAAGCAGACGACGAATAAGATACTGTGTCATCGAATTGCGTCCCCCGAAGGCGAGAGATTGGAGACCGACAGTACCAACTTCATCAGTGTCCAATCTCTGACTTCAGTTCTCCGTCCTGCCAATGGGAATCCTGAATGAGACCGGGAGCTTGCCTAACGCTTTAGTACAGGAGTGACGCCTGCAATCACCGGTTGCAGCTCGTGCAGAAACTCCTGGTCTCAAACAGGCTCCACACTGCTCTCCTAACGCCTAGTGCGGCTCAATTATCACATTGCGCGTGTTGGGGTAGGTACTGGTTGGCCCGACCTCGAAGTTCTTCACCCAGGGCTTGACCAGCACGAACAGGCGATTGAACATGATTGGCATAATCGCCGCGTCTGTGATGTAGAGCTGCTCTGCCTGCTGATAGAGCTCTTGCTTCTCGCTTCGATTGCCTGTGTATCGCGCCTGGTCCAACAGCGCATCCACCTCCGGGTTGCCGTATCCCCATCGGTTGAGGTCGGGCGCGTTTCGCGGCGACTGGCTATGCGCCATTTCCCAGACAATCGCATCAAGGTCAGGGAAGCGCGCCAAAGTGCTGTTGATGCCCATCTGCGCCCGCGTTTCCGCGCTCTCGTACTCAAACTCTTCCACCTTGATCTCGATCTCGATGCCGAGATTGTCCTGCCACATCTGCTGCAAGGCCACGATCAAGCGCGGGGCAATGCCGAAGATGCCCGACCAACCCGGTTGGAAGAACTTGACCGGCGGCAGGTTACTCACGTCGCCGTAGGATGACTCACTGATCAACTGCTTGGCCCGGTCAGGATCGAAGGGGATGTCCTGCACATTGGGATTGTGCCCAGGCATGGTCGTCGGAATGATGCCATGGGCCTCGGTGTAGAGCCCCTTCAAGACCGTTGCTATCAGGGTTGTACGGTCGATGGCGGCATTGAAGGCCTGGCGCACCTTGATGTCATCCATGGGCGGAATCAGCACCTTCTTCCACGTGTACCACCACCAGATCAGGTCGACCTCCACCAGCTCGGGGTCGTTGGCCTCCCTGAAGCGTGGTACATTGACCGTGTCAAGTTCCACAACGTCGATCTCATCGTTCTCGTAGAGCGCAAGTTGTGTTTGTTTATCCTCCAACTGAAGCCAGACCACCTCATCCAACTCCGGAGGGCCTTCGTAAAAGTGAGGATTCGACTCGTAGACGATCCGCTGACCCTCGCTGAACTCCTTAATTGCAAAGGGACCTGTGCTGACTGCGCGCTGCGTCCAGGGGTCGTCGGGAGTGCCAGACTCCACGTTGGCCCTCTGTACCATCCAGAAGGCCGGGAATGTCAGGCGCGCCAGGAAATCGACCACCACGTCGAGCGTGATCGACACTGTGAAGTCGTCGACAGCCACCACGCCTTCCATAGCCTCGGCCTCACCATCGCGCACGCTTTCATAGCCAACGATGTCTGCCAGCCAGCGCTTGGTGCCAGGGTCTTCATGCGCCGCATTGCGATTGAGGCTGTAGACTACGTCTTCGGCGGTGAAGGGACTTCCATCCGACCATTTCAGACCCTCACGCAGGTGGAAAGTGTAGTTCAGAAGATCGTCGCTGACCTCCCAACTCTCGGCCAGTTCGGGAACGATGTTGTAATGGACGTCTGCCCGTACCAGGCCATTGAAGTTCACTTCATGGTATCGAAGGTCAACCACCGTGCCCATTGTATGCGGGTCAAGCGCCTTGAATGGCTCGGCCTGGGCCAGGGTCAGAACCTGCCGGGCGGCGGGCTCCTCCTGGGCCTCCTGTGCCGCTGGCGACTCTTCTTCGGCTGCCGGTACTGCCGGGGCACAGGCCGAAGCTAATACCGCCAGGCCAAGCCCTCCTGCCCCCTGGATGAACCGTCGCCGCGAAATTCTTGCTGTCTGTCGCATGATGATCCTCCCATTGTTGTGGTTACATCTGAGTCCAATTCCATGAGGACGGACTCTGCAAACGGATAGCGGGCGTCACGCAGGCTCTTGCTAAATTCACTGAATCGTGGACTCAACGGGGATTTCAACTGGAATTTTGATGTAGAAATCTTGTTAAGCCAGGTCTATTGCATTTTATTGGCCGCTCTGTGCCAGATGGATGGTAAGTATCTGACCGCCTCAACTATTCTGGAACGTTTGCGGGCGAGAGGCCCGCGAACCCAGGCGGATATCCAGTAGCCTGGGAAGTACCTGTCACTGCCATTCAGGATTCACGAACTCCGAACCGCTCCAGCGCATCCTCATCCAGCTCTACGCCCAGGCCCGGCTCCTGCGGTACCTTGAAGCAACCGTCCTCGAATTCCAGGGGCCGGACAATCAGGTCATCCACGCGTAATCTTTCTCCCACAATGTCGCTGGACAGCGTTGTCGCCTTCGTCGCTGCGCAGGCATGCACATAGCACGCTTCCGAGATGCCGAGGCCGGCTCCCGATCCGTGCCAGACAGGCATGCCGGCCGCCTCGGCGATCGCCGTACCCCGCTTGAACTCGTTCATATTACCGCCCACGTTCAGGTAGTCACACGCCTCGCGCTTGACGACGTTAATCGCTTCTTCAAGATTGCGCAGATGTATTGCCAGGGGGATGTCCAGTTTCTCTCTTAGCAAAACGTACCAGTCCAGATTACTGCGGGAGACAGGGTCCTCCAGACATTCGATGTTATCGTGATACGGCTCAAGGCCGCGCGCCAAGTCCATTACATGAACCGGATGTCGCAGGTGCTGCATGGCGTCGATAGTCACCTTGACAGCTGTGCCAACTGCCTGGTTGATGGCAGCTATGCGCTCCACCACGGGATCGCCCACCTCCGCTTTCATCTTGAGCACACTTATACCCAGTTCCGCGGCCAGCCGGGCCCGCTTCGCCGCATCCTCAGGCCACATTTGCCCACTGCAAAGCGCCCCCCGCACGCGGTCACGATAGGCGCCGCCGAGCAATTGGTAGACCGGTAGTTCCAGCGCTTTGCCCACCAGGTCGTACAGAGCCATTTCATAGGCTTCATAGGCCCCGGCCTCCGGGCTCCAATGGTCGCCGATGGGCAATTGCTGCCAGTTCATCTCAAATGGATTCCGCCCGCAAAACAGCGGCGCATACCGGCGAATTGCGCTCTCTGGCAGGCCCTTGGGCGCCTCGCCCAGCCCGCTCAGACCACTGTCGGTCGTCATCCGCAGCAGCACGATGGGGAAATCCCACCAGGCGCCGCCCAGACCGTCGATATCGGCACTGTGCCAGCTGACAGGGTGCAGGGGTACCCGCACGCGGAAGGTTTCAATCTTGGTAATTTTCATCTGGAGCGCCCCTGATGCAGTCGCCTGCCTCTTGAGCTTCGACCCTCAGCCACTGCCAACCTCATTCAACTTGCACTTTCGTGAATCCCGCAAGTCCATTCAAGGTCATGACCCGGTGACTGAGGACCTCATGTGACGCAATCGAAGATACAAGACGCACGGGGTTTAGCAGTGATAAGGCATGTAATGCCAGTTGCAAAAACGTCATCCAGAAACATTTTGTACAACTTGTGCGCTCATTATAGGGCCTGTGGTGGTGCTGATGTCAAGTCGAAAAAATGGATCAGATGGTAGGATTCGTCCCAGTATAGGCTGGCGCTGCCAATGTGCGCGGTGGTACCGCCCCCCTGGAAGAGAAAACGCCGGCCCTCGACTGAGAGCCGGCGTATCCCTCATGAATCCTGCTTGTATGTCAGGCCGCGACCAACTTCCCTGTGTGCAGGAGCGGCTGCGCTGACCCGATGCGCTCGTCGCGGAACTGCTTGGTATAGAGGTCGTAGTAATGGCCCCGCTGGCGAATCAGCTGGGCGTGGGTGCCCTGTTCGGCGATGCGGCCGTCTTCGATCACCAGGATTCGGTCGGCCTTGCGGATGGTCGAGAGGCGGTGGGCGATGACGAAGCTGGTGCGGTCGGCCAGGATGGCGTCCATGGCATCCTGGACCAGGGCCTCTGTGAGCGTGTCGACGGAACTGGTGGCCTCGTCCATGACGAAGATATCGGGGTCGGCGAGGATTGCCCGCGCCAGGCTCAACAGCTGCGTCTGGCCGACTGACAGGAGGACGCCTCCTTCGCCGACCTGGCTGTCATATCCTTCTTCCAGCTCTTCGATGAAGGTATGCGCGCCGGCGACCTTGGCAGCGTTCACGACCTCGTCGTCGGTTGCGTCGAGCCGGCCGTAGCGAAGATTGTCCCAGATCGTGCCGGAGAAGAGGTACGGGGTCTGCAAAACGACGCCGACCCGGCTATGGATTCCGTGCAGGGTCAGTTCAGTATAGTCTTTACCGTTGATTAAGATACGACCATTTGATGGCTCGTAGAAGCGGCAGACCAGGTTGACGATGGTCGATTTACCGGCGCCGGTTGGCCCCACCAGTGCAATCGTTTCTCCCTGTTTCACGTGCAGGCTGAAGTCACGCAGGACCGGATTTTCCTCCTCGTATTGGAAGTCCACGTTTTCGAAGACGATGTCGCCCCTCAAGCTGTCGGGATCTTGTGCGCCGCCGCGGTCCTGGACCTCGGGCACGGCGTCGACGAGGCTGAAGATGCGTTCTCCGGAGGCGATGGCCTGCTGCATTTCGGCATAGATGCGCGCCATCTCCTGGATTGGAAACAGCATGTGGGTGATATAGAAGATGAAGGCCTGAATGCCGCCGATGGTCATGCCCCCCAGTTGGAACTGCTGGCCGCTGTAGAGGATAACGCCGGAAATTGCAACTGCGCTTATCAGTTGCACCACAGGCAGGAAAAGAGCCGACAGCCACGCAGCCCGAAATCCGGCGCGGTACATGGTCCGGGTGAGATCGGTGAATTCCTCGAGGTTGCCCTCTTCGCGGCGAAGAGATTTAACCACGCGCACACCGGTTATGTTTTCGTTGTAGGCCCCGGTGATCCGGGAATTCGTCTTGCGCACGTCGCGGTATTCCACCAGAATCTTCTTCTTGAAGCGGAATGCCACCACGATCAGCACTGGAATGACGGCGGCAACTATCAGCATCATCTGCACGTTGATTATGGCCATGAAAACCAGAGAGACGGCGATAGCCACGCCGCCCCAGAGCAGATCCATGAAGCCCCAGGAAACCAGGTCCCCTACCCGGCTGGCGTCGGCGGTAAGTCGACTCATCAGCCACCCGACAGGTGTGCGGTCGTAGTAAGAGAGCGACAGCTCCTGCAAGCGGGCGAACATGGTTTTGCGCAGATCGTACTGAACGCGCTCACCCAGCCGCCCCGCGGAATAGATGAAGCCCATTACGCCCAGGGCCACGAGCAGGAGTCCCAGACCGTATTGGATGACCAGCCGCCAGATCTGCTCCGCGTCGCCAGCCACGATGCCTTCGTCGACAATCCGCTTGGTGAGCAGGGTCAAGTACCCGTCGAGCACGGAGGTTATTACCACTGACAGCAGATAGCCGAGCATCAGCGGCCAGTGCAACAGGCCCAGACGAAATATACGCAGTACGGTTTCGCCGTTGAATTCCGTTTCGAATTCTTCCTCTTCAAAGTGTTCGTGTTCTGACATAGGTCAACCTTTTGCAACAGAATGGGGGATTCCGGGAGCAGAGGACGAACCGTTCGCGAGCGGGAGAGGCTGTCCCTCCTCACGCTCGTCGAGCTTTTCCTCTGCGGCTTCGACAACAGCTGCGATTTCCCGTTCCAGGTCAGCTTCGATCTGTACCTGCAGTTCGAATATCTGGCGGTAGACACCGGGTTGGGCGACCAGTTCATCGTGATTGCCACGCTGTATAATCCGGCCTGCCTCCATCACCAGGATCTGGTCGGCCATCATGACGCTCTGCACGCGGTGCGCAATGATGAAAGTGGTTCTGCCTTGCATTAGCCGCTGCAGGGCGGCGCGGATGGCGGCATCAGTTTCCGTATCGACACTGGACGTGGCGTCGTCCATGAGCAGGATTGCCGGGTCCTTGAGCAAGGTGCGGGCAATCGTCACGCGCTGCTTCTGCCCGCCGGAAAGGGTCACGCCGCGTTCGCCAACAAGCGTGTCGTACCCTTTTGGAAAGGTCTGGATCACGTCATGGATCGCCGCGGCCCTGGCCGCGGCCTCCAACTCTTCATCCGAGACATTTCGTCCCAGACCGTAGGAGATATTGTTGCGGATGGTGGTTGAGAACAGGAAGGGCTCCTGCTGGACGATGCCGATCTGCCCGCGCAGGAAGCCGCGCGAATAGCTCCGCAGCTCTTCGCCATCGAGGGTGATGCTGCCACCGCTGTATTCGTAGAAGCGGGGCAGCAGGTTAACCAGAGACGACTTGCCCGATCCGGTGGCGCCGAGCAGGCCGACTACCTGGCCGGGCTCGACGTCGAAGCTGATATCGCGCAGTACGTAGCCTCGTTCTGCAAAGGCCCTGCGCCGAGCTTCTCCCGGGTCCAGCTTTGCCTCAGTGGTTTTCTTTGCTTCGCCTTCTTCTTCGTTAGCCGGCGACTCATAGGCGAACTGCACATTTCTGAACTGCAAAGCGCCGCGAACTCGACTATTTGTCGCAGCGCTGCCCTTATCCAACTCCTCTCGTTCCTGGCGGATGATTTCCTGCACGCGGTTTAACGAGACCAGCCCGGTCGAGACATGGGCAACCAGGCGGCCAATGCCCTGCACCGGCCAGATCGTAGCAATGAGGAGACCGGTGAAGGCAACATAGGTGCCGACAGTGATTTCGCCGTTCAGGGCCAACCTGGAGGCCATAAACATGCCGAACAATAACTGGGCCCCGGTCAGGGTCTCTACGATTGGCCAGAAAAGGGTGTGGAGTTTGGCAATCATTACGCCGCGCCGGTACTTCTCCCAGTTTTCCTCTTCAAAGCGGTCGATCTCGTAGGACTGACGGGCGAATGCTTTGACAACGCGCACACCGGTCAACCTTTCCTGCAGCCGGTTGGAGACGGCGGCGTCCTGGCTCTGGTAGGACTCGAAAACGGTCGTCATGCGCCTGAAGAAGAAGAATGAGGCTACGGAGACGACCGGCAGGAGTGGGATGGACAGCAGTGCCAGCCAGCCGTGCAGCATAGTCAGCGCTATGAGATTTACCAGGAACAGCAGTCCGGTGCGACCGATTCCAATCAGTTGATCCTGGAACAGACGGCGCAACGTGTCTACATCGGAGGTGGCGCGCTGAATCAGTTCACCTGTCTGCATTGTATCGTGGTAGGTGAACGTCAACCTCTGGATATGGTCGTAGAGATAGTTACGCAGCCGGCGAGCCACTCCTTCGGCAGTTTCCGCGGCCAGACGGCCCATGCCAAATGAGAAAAACCCTTGCAGCAGCGCCAGGGCGAGGATGCCGGCGGCCACCCACGGTATCTGCCATTGGCGGTCAGCCCCCGTCAACACATCGTCGACGAAGTAGCGCAGGAGGTAGAAGACTGCTGAGCGGCTGAGCGCGGCAAAGCCTGCGGCGACGACGGCGAAGATGTAGATGGTGCGAAAGCCGGCTGCCATACGCCACAGACCAACGAATCTATTTGGTGTCAGCGTATCTTTCAGATCGTATGCGAGCCGTATTCCATTGTTTTCGATCTCCTCAACATTGTTTTTGTCAGGTTTAAGGCGCAGTGCCGACCAGACTCTGTGCAGAGGCCCCCTCAAGGCTGCCACCTCGCGGGGCGGCCTGGGTGGGCTACTTTTTTCGGTTCCACTTACGTTGTGGTCCATTTGGATAAACTCCTGCTTGCCTTCACGTCGTGCGCCTGTGATAGGGGCGCCGGGGGTTTGGGGTGCGGCAACGGCAGCCCCAGTCCGTCGGGGGACCGCAAACTGAAACTGCGCGTTACCTTTTGGACAGTTGCCCGCCCAAAACAAAAGAGCCACAGGCCGAGCCCGTGACTCTGAATTGGAACGCACCAACAAAAAAAGTCACGGGCGCAAGCACCGTGACCATTTTGCCGATTCGGGAAGGGGTCGGATTTCAGGCCGAACCGCCATCCACAATAGGGTTCACCGGTGCGTTGCTCCTTGGACGAAGCTCGCAGTGCAAAAGACTGCGACTCTATTTCTGATACGATCCATGGTTACCGGTCCCCCTTACAAACAGTCGGTGAGAAATTGGAACTCCCACCCGCTTCTTGCCAGTCAACTTGACACACTATAGCAGTACGGTTGAAGGCAGTCAAATCCTGGACGGCGCGAAGATCTGCGAGGGCCGGACGCATACTGCGAGAATTTGTTTGAGGTATTGAACAAGATTATGATTGCTGTGCATCAGCCGAAGTGGAGGATCGGGCGGGTGGGCTGTGGCAGGCAAACTGCTCACAAGCGCCACTTCGAACCGATGCCACGATTCACCCGCCTGCAAGAGAAGAGGTCCCATGCGTCCGGAACGGTTGTACTGCCGCACACCTCGGCGGTCACCTCGGACAGTCCGGACAATCGGCGCCGAAAGTGCTCCTTCAATCAGGCATGGTGCAACCCAGAATTTGGGTGGGAACAGTTTGGGAATACATGCCTGTCGTGGCAGGGATAGTTTGCCGGCTCTTGCAGAGACGGAGGGCAGCCGCCAAGACTGGCCTTACCGGGAGGTCGGTTGGTTTGGGGGGGCCAAGGCAGGCACAAGGTCGGCGCCTGCGGGGATCTGATGGGACTGGCGGGACGGGGTCTGGCCAGGCACCTTCGATTAGGCACCTGTTACGAAAAACGACTCCCGGTCGATGAGGCATGTTGTTGGGGGGGCGTTGCCTCTCCTACCTTGCCTGCGCTGGCACATACTGGGAATCTGCC
>VXOE01000076.1 GCA_009840225.1 Caldilineaceae bacterium SB0662_bin_25
CCCCCCCCCGCCCCCCCCCCCCCCCCCCCCCCCCCCCCCCCCCCCCCCCCCCCACGTCCGCGGCACCCGTCCGCACCCCCCCGTAGGGGCATCCCTCGTGAGTGCCCACGTCCGCGTCACCCGTCCGCACCCCCCGTAGGGGCACCCCTTGTGGGTGCCCTCCCCCGCGCGCCAGTCTCGGACTCAAGCTTCTTCCCTCTGCCCAACTACCACCCACCCGCAAACTGCAACTTTCCCCCCGAAAATTTGGCAACACGCGAAGCCTGTTCTATCATGGCTCCCAACCCGAAATAATCAACTTCCACGCTCTTCCCGCAAACCCGCCAGGTGCCGTTCGCCCGCCGAACGAGAACCGTTGAGAATCGCAACCGTGCGACAGCATACAAGGTGGTCGCTGTCCGTCTGCAGTAGCTATTACTGCATGGCGTGTTACTTGAGTGCCTGGACGCACCACGGCCCCCTCAAATCAGCCAAAGGGATCCACCCCATCTGGAAACACAGGGGCAGTAAACCCTGCCCCTGACTCAAAAAACATTTCAAAGGAGACAGAGTATGTCCCAACAACGCACACCCTTCCATCAAAACATGAGCCGCCGTGACATGCTGCGGGTTACCGGCATCGGCGCAGCCGGCGCCGCGCTTGCTGCCTGCGCAGCCCCCGCAGCCGCCCCTGCCGCCGGCGGCGACTCCGCCCCCGCCATGGAGCCGGTCACCGTAATCGCCACCACCTCCATGCCCGTCAACACCTTCGACAACGCCCTGGATCGCTCCACGGACAAGATCCCCAACATCGCCATGGAAGTCAACGCCAACGGCTGGGGAGGGGGTGGCTGGGATGGCTACTCCGACACCCTCCTCACCCGCATCGCCGGCGGCGAACAGATCGACGTCATCATGATCGCCATCGAAGGGCTCCGCCTCCTCACCGCCAAGAACGTCCTCGTTGCCCTGGACGACTTCCTTGCCGCAGATGAGCCCGCCAACGAAATCCTCCAGAACGACGTTCACGTCACACTGCGCGAAATGCTCCAGGTCGACGGCAAGCAGTACGAGTACCCCTTCTCCTGGAACAACATGGTCATGTACTACAACACCGCCGTCTTCGAAGAGGAAGGCCTGGATCCGCCCTCGACCGACTGGAACTGGGACGACTTCCTGCAGACCTGTATCAGTGTTGCCAACGTCACCGGCGGCGCCGACGACCGCTTCGCCTACTCCTTCTGGGGCGCCGGCATGTTCGGCATGGCCGCCTGGTACTTCAACAACGACGTTTCTCCCATGTCGGACGACTGGATGGACTCAAACCTGCTCGACCCCAAGGTCGCCGAGACAGTTCAGTTCCTGGCCGACCTGATCCTCGAGCACAAAGTCGCCCCCAACCCCGAAGGCTGGGATGAATGGGCACAGTTCCACGCCGGTAACCTTGTCATGCGCACCTGCGGCCGCTGGTGCATCGGCGGCTCCCTCGAAGCCGAATTCGACACCTACGACATCCAATACCAGCCGCATCAGGCCGGCCCCCTCAAGACAGTAGCTGGGACCGACGGTTGGGGCATCTCCAGCTCCAGCGAGAGCCCGCAAGAGGCATGGGAAGTCGTCAAACTGCTTTCCGACACCGACACCTCCATCGACATGGTGCAGCTCGGCGGCAACATCCCCGCCCTGCGTTCGGTCGCCGAAATGCCTGTCTTCGCCGAGTTCGGCCCGCCCAATACCGCGCTCTTCTACGAATCGCTCGACTTCGCAGCCACCGTGCCTTCCCCCACAAACTTCAATATCGTCGAACCAATCCTCAACCGCAACTACGCCACCATCTGGAACGGCGAACGCTCCGTCGAAGAGGCGCTGCAGGCCGCCCACGACGAGCTGCAGCCCGAAATGGACAAACTCAAGCAGGCATAGTCAGATCTATTCAGGGATTGCAGGTTGCCGGCGGCAGGGCGCCCCGTGCGCCTTGACCGCCCGGCAACCCGCCCCGCTCGGCCTTCTCGCCACGCTGCTGTCAAGGACGCAAGCTTCTACCTTCTCCTGAACCAAGACCCACAAGCAAAGCAACTACGCCCCCCAAATATTTGGCAACGCGCCAAGCCTGTTCTATTATTTCCCACAATCCGAAAGATCGAGTCCCACTCTCTTTCCGCTAACCCGCCAAGTTCCGTTCGACCGCCGAATGAGAACCGTTGAGAAACGTACTTGAGCGACAGCACCCGAAGTGGCGCTGTCCATCTGTCTGCAGCAGTGAATGCTGTATGTCGTGTTACCTGTGTGCTTGGACCCATCACGGCCGCTTAAAATCCGCTAACGAGACCCGCAACATCCGGTAGAACAGGGGCAGTCTCCCCTGCCCCGATTCGCCCACCAAGCCTCTTTAGGAGACACAGTATGTCCGGACAACCCACATCATTCCATCAGAACATGAGCCGCCGTGACATGCTGCGGCTTACAGGTGTTGGCGCAGCCGGCGCCGCGCTCGCGGCCTGTGCAGCCCCCGCAGCCGCCCCTGCCGCCGGCGGCGACTCCGCCCCCGCCATGGAGCCGGTCACCGTAATCGCCACCACCTCCATGCCCGTCAACACCTTCGACAACGCCCTGGATCGCTCCACGGACAAGATCCCCAACATCGCCATGGAAGTCAACGCCAACGGCTGGGGAGGGGGTGGCTGGGATGGCTACTCCGACACCCTCCTCACCCGCATCGCCGGCGGCGAACAGATCGACGTCATCATGATCGCCATCGAAGGGCTCCGCCTCCTCACCGCCAAGAACGTCCTCGTTGCCCTGGACGACTTCCTTGCCGCAGATGAGCCCGCCAACGAAATCCTCCAGAACGACGTTCACGTCACACTGCGCGAAATGCTCCAGGTCGACGGCAAGCAGTACGAGTACCCCTTCTCCTGGAACAACATGGTCATGTACTACAACACCGCCGTCTTCGAAGAGGAAGGCCTGGATCCGCCCTCGACCGACTGGAACTGGGACGACTTCCTGCAGACCTGTATCAGTGTTGCCAACGTCACCGGCGGCGCCGACGACCGCTTCGCCTACTCCTTCTGGGGCGCCGGCATGTTCGGCATGGCCGCCTGGTACTTCAACAACGACGTTTCTCCCATGTCGGACGACTGGATGGACTCAAACCTGCTCGACCCCAAGGTCGCCGAGACAGTTCAGTTCCTGGCCGACCTGATCCTCGAGCACAAAGTCGCCCCCAACCCCGAAGGCTGGGATGAATGGGCACAGTTCCACGCCGGTAACCTTGTCATGCGCACCTGCGGCCGCTGGTGCATCGGCGGCTCCCTCGAAGCCGAATTCGACACCTACGACATCCAATACCAGCCGCATCAGGCCGGCCCCCTCAAGACAGTAGCTGGGACCGACGGTTGGGGCATCTCCAGCTCCAGCGAGAGCCCGCAAGAGGCATGGGAAGTCGTCAAACTGCTTTCCGACACCGACACCTCCATCGACATGGTGCAGCTCGGCGGCAACATCCCCGCCCTGCGTTCGGTCGCCGAAATGCCTGTCTTCGCCGAGTTCGGCCCGCCCAATACCGCGCTCTTCTACGAATCGCTCGACTTCGCAGCCACCGTGCCTTCCCCCACAAACTTCAATATCGTCGAACCAATCCTCAACCGCAACTACGCCACCATCTGGAACGGTGAACGCACCGTCGAAGAAGCGATGCAGGCTGCCCATGACGAGCTGCAGCCAGAAATGGACAAGCTTAAGCAGGCATAACTGCCCCCACTTACGTATGTCATGTTGCCGGCGGCAAGGGATTCATGTTCCCCCCGCCGCTCGGCAACCCTCTATCCTGACCTATCCAGATAGGACGCCCCATGACTTCAACAGCGCTGCCTGACGACAAAATCGACAGGCAGGCCAACCCCCAAAAGGGGACCACACTGGCTCGGCGCGAAGCATGGGCCGGCTATCTCTTTGCCACCCCCGCCCTGCTCGGGCTCCTGACATTCACCGCCCTGCCTATCATCGCCTCTCTTGTCCTCATATTTCTGCACTACGACCTCTTGACGCCGCCAAAATGGGCCGGCGTCGAAAACCTTACCCGCCTCACGTCCGATTCTAGATTGTTCAAGGTCTACTGGAACTCCCTGCGGCTCACGGTCGGCGCCACCTTACTCAACAACGTCCTCGGCCTCCTCTTGGCCGTGGGCCTCAACCGCGCCATGCCCTGGGGCCTCCGCTATCTCCTCCGCACCTCCATCTTCTTCCCCGTCATGACCACGACCGCTTCCCTTGCCGTTGTCTGGCGCTTCCTCCTCACCCAGGACCGCGGCGTCGTCAACTTCCTTATCGGCCAGATCGGCCTGGACCCAGTACCCTGGCTCAGCAGCTCAGCCTGGGCTCTCTTCTCCGCCATGATCTACGATGTCTGGAAGGCTTGCGGGTATCTGATGGTCATCTACCTGGCCGGCCTCCAGGGCATCCCCGCCGTCTACTACGAAGCCGCCCGCATCGACGGCGCCGGATTCTGGCAACAGTTCCGTAATGTAACGCTCCCTCTCATCTCGCCCACAGCCTTCTTTGCCATTGTCATCTCTCTCATCGGCGCATTTCAGATCTTCGACAACGTCTATGTACTTACCGAAGGCGGCCCCGGGGACGCCTCCCGTGTTATCGCCATGTATATCTACGAAAAGGCATTCCGCGGCTTCGAGATGGGCTACGCATCGGCCGTCTCCTTTACCCTGTTTGTCATCCTGATCACGCTCACTCTGCTGCAATTCCTCGGCGCACGGCGCTGGGTTCACTATGAATAACGGGCTGCCACACTCGACGCGGCCCCACCAAACGACTACAGAAAAAAGACCAGTCTGATGGCAACGACAACAGGTACCGCGACCGAGCCTGTTACACTTCGCACAAGATATAGAAAGTCCGTCTGGCTCCGGCTTGGCGAGGCCCTCCTGTGGCTGCTCCTGATCGGCATCGCCATCATCGAGATCGCTCCCATCAGCTGGATGTTCTCAACCTCGCTGCGCGATCCCAAAAACTCCTTCGATCTCCCCCCCGACTTCTGGCCCACTGCCCTGCACTGGCAGAACTATCTCGCCGTCATCAACTCTCCCGACATCGAGTTCATGCTGTTCTTCTGGAACAGCCTCAAAATCGCGCTCATCGTCACCGCCGCCCAGCTCCTCACCTGCTCGATGGCGGGCTACGCCTTCGGCCGCCTGCGTTTCTTCGGTCGCGACATCCTATTCGGCCTGTTCCTCGCCTCCCTCATGGTTCCCGCGACCGTCACCCTCATCCCCTCCTTCATCATCATCCGCTCACTCGATCTCATGAACACGCACTGGGCTCTCATCCTCCCCAGTGTGACCAGCGCCTTCGGCGTCTTCCTCCTCCGCCAGCACTTCAAATCACTGCCCGAGGAACTCCTCGACGCCGCCAAGATCGACGGCGCCGGTTACCTCCGCATCTATTGGCAGATCCTGCTGCCCTTGACCGGTCCCGCCCTCTCCGCCCTCGGCATATTCACATTTCTCGCCTCCTGGAATAACTTTGTCGGCCCCCTGCTATTTCTGCGCGACTGGGATAAGTTCACCTTCCCCATCGCCATCGCCACCATCCGCGGCTACATGGGCTCCGGCAATCAGTCCGAGGTTCTCGCCGGCATCATGATCTCCATCTTCCCACTCCTCGTCTTCTTCCTGCTGGCGCAGCGATGGATCGTGCAGGGCGCAGCCATTACCGGTCTGAAAGGATGACGTCTCAGCAAGACATTACCCCCAGCACATACGTCGTTCAGGTCGGGCAGACATTTTGGGAAAACCTGCCCCAGCTGCTGTGGGGGGCCCTCCTGTTCAGTCTTGTCTGCATACCTGCCTCCTTCCTCTTCACGCTGGGACTCTTCATCCCCACACTCCTCGTAGCCTCCATCACCATCGGGCCTGCCTGGACCGCACTGCTGGCCTTCGAAATGCGCCTCATTCAAGGAAGAGTGCCGCGCCAATTTTCGCTCTTTGACGACTTTCGCCAGTCCTGGCGTCGCAGTGCAGTTTTGAGCCTCTTGACGATCTTTCCACTGCTCGCACTCATCACAACGCTGCCCGCCCTTCAGTCGTCCCCGGTTGTCCCCATAGTCTGGATCGGCCTGGGAGCCGACCTCCTGGGATGCGCCGTCATGGCAACGCTTTCCTTTTACGCCTTCCCCACCCTGGTCCAGCACCCGCACAAAGGCGTCCGCGCCGCCATACGCGACGCCCTCATCCTCGCCAGCCGCCATCCAGCCAACAGCCTCGGCCTGCTCGCCATAGGCATCCTCTTCAGCTTCTGCATTGCCTACGTCAGCCCGGCCCTGCTCCTGTTCCTGCCAACCGTCTACGCCCTCTTCATCGCCGCCAACCACCTCCTCGTCCTCCAAAAAGAGGCCCCACCCTAGATCACCCTCCCGCTCTCGCGCCGCTCAAAAGTGTCTTCACCCATCATGAACCACATGCAAGCAGTAGGACATTCGACTGAACGCCGGCGCTCTCAAGCCGCATTTCACTGACCACTGCAGTCCGGAGATTCACATGGACCACTTCGTCTACCGCAACGAAAAAACCAACCAAATCAGCTTCCCCCTCGGCGGCATCGGCACCGGCTGCATCGGCCTCGCCGGCAACGGACGCCTAATCGACTGGGAAATCTTCAACCGTCCCAACAAAGGCAGCGTTAACGGCTTCTCCCACTTCGCCATCCGCGCCGAAAACAACGGCGAAGTTACCGACGCCCGCATCCTCCACGGCGACCTGCACTCCCCCTACCAGGGAGAGCTCGTCGCGCCCACCTTCAGCACCTTCGGCTGGGGCCCCCGCCGCGAATACCTGACCGGCCTCCCCCACTTCCAAAGCGTCGACTTCCGCGGTCAGTTCCCCATAGCCGAGCTCACGTACCGCGACGAAACCTTCCCCGGCCAGGTCCAGCTCACCGCCTTCAACCCCTTCATCCCCACCAACGAGGACGACTCCGGCATCCCCGCCGCCTTCTTCGAATTCAGCGTCACCAATACCACCGCCGCCGATCACACCTACACGATCGCCGGCGTGCTCACCAACCCCCTGCCCGCCACCAACCTCAACACGGTTGAAGCCAACCCATGGGGCCATACCCTCCGCCTCGCCACCGACGGCCTCCAGCCCGACGATCCCGCCTACGGCAACCTGACCCTCGCCACCGACGCCGGACTCGCCGCCGATGTCGACGTCAGCTGGCAGCAGAACTGGTTCCGCGGCGCCTGGTTCGACAACCTCGAAGTCTACTGGAAAGACCTCAACACACCCGGCCCCTTCCAGAACCGCGTATACGAAACCAGCGAACAGAGGGCCGGCGGCGCCCGCTTCACCGAACAGGACACAGGCCTGCTCGCCGTCCATCTGCCCGTCGCCGCCGGCGAAACCCGCCGCGTCCGCTTCCTCATCAGCTGGAGCTTCCCCAACTGCGAGAACTACTGGAAAGAAGAGCAGGCCGCCGCGCCAAACTGGAAAAACTACTACGCCACCCGCTGGCAGGATTCCTGCGCCAGCGCCCAATACGCCATCGAGCACTGGCCCCGCCTCTACGACGAGACCAGACGCTTCCAGGACGCCCTCTTCTCCTCAACCATCCCCGCCGCTGCCCTCGACGCCGTCTCGGCCAACATCTCCATTCTAAAATCCCCCACAGTCCTCCGCCTCGAAGACGGCACCTTCTACGGCTGGGAGGGTCTCCACCCCGACGAGGGCTGCTGCGAAGGCAGCTGCACACACGTCTGGAACTACCAGCAGGCGCTCCCCTTCCTATTCCCCGCCCTCGAGCGCACCATGCGCACCGCCGACTACCGCTACAACCTCCTCGAAAACGGCGCCATGCCCTTCCGCATCCAGCTCCCCCTCGGCTCCGACCCTTCGGCCTTCCGCCCCTGCTGCGACGGCCAGTTCGGCGGCGTCATGAAGACCTACCGCGACTGGAAAATCAGCGGCGATCACGAATGGCTGCGCTCCATCTGGCCCGGGGTAAAGAAATCCCTCGAATACGCCTGGAGCCCCGACAACATCGACCGCTGGGACCCCGACAAGTCCGGCGTCCTCACCGGCCGCCAGCACCATACCCTCGACATGGAGCTCTTCGGCCCCAACTCCTGGCTGACTGGCTTCTACCTCGGCGCACTCAAAGCCGCCTCCGAAATGGCCGAATCCATAGGCGACGTGGCAACCGCCTCCCAGTACCATGTCATCTTCGAACGCGGCAAAGCCTGGGTCGACGCCAATCTCTTCAACGGCGAGTACTACGTCCAGCGCGTCGACCTCGGCGACCGCGCCCTCGTCGAATCCTACGGCCCCCAGGACGACGCCCTCAAGGGCGGCTCCGCCCTCGACGCCTACTGGAACGCCGAACACAGCGAGATCAAATACCAGATCGGCGAGGGCAGCAGCATCGACCAGGTCCTCGCCCAGTGGCACGCCTCACTATACGGCCTCGGCGACCTCCACGACCCGGATCAGGTCAAACAGGCCTGCGCGGCCATCTACAAGTACAACTTCGTCCCCGAAATGAGCCAGGTCTACAACCCCTGCCGCATCTACGCCCTCAACGACGAAGGCGGCCTCGTCATCTGCGCCTGGCCCGACGACGTCGAAAAGCCGCTCATCCCCGCACCCTACTCGCAGGAAACCATGAACGGCTTCGAATACGCCGCCGCCAGCCACATGATCATGGTCGGCCTCGTCGACGAAGGCATGCGCTGCGTCGAGGCCGTCCGCCACCGCTACGACGGCGAACGCCGCAACCCCTGGAACGAATTCGAGTGCGGCAACAACTACGCCCGCAGCATGGCCTCCTACGCCCTCCTCAACGCCTTCTCCGGCTTCCAGTTCGACATGGTCAACGGCGGCCTCGGCTTCCAGCCCGTCCAGCCCCACAACGGAGAATTCAGCACCTTCTGGTCCCTCGACTCCGGCTGGGGCCAGTTCCAAATGACCCCGCAGCAGTCTTCCCTCGAAGTCCTCTACGGCTCCCTCACCCTCCGCAGCCTCCAACTGCCCTACCTCGCCGACGCCACCATATCCGCCATCACCCTTAACGGCGAACCAATCGCCTTCCAAAAACAGAACGGCGCCATCAGCCTGCCCGCCAAAACCGAAATCCAGGCCGGCCAAACCTTGCAACTGCTCTATGCCTGATCAGCAGACTCTCCTTCCATAGCGCAAAAGGGCTTCCCCCCACCGCATCCCCCGTAGGGGCACCCCTTGTGGGTGCCCTGGTCCAACCGCGACACCCGTCCACACCTCACGGCACCCCTCGTGGGTGCCCTGGTTGTTGCCTCCCTTGCGTGCCCTTCGTGTCCCTCTGTGTCCCTCCCTGGAACAAAAAAAGTGCTCTTCGCGCCCCTTCGCGTGACTTCGCGGATCGAATGGTTGTGTCTACAACAAGATTCAAGCGAAAACCATCCCGAACAGGCCTGCAGCCGGGGCGCCGCCTGCGTCCCGGCTTTTCAATTTTCATCTGGTCCTGGCGAGGTGAGTGCCGCCCTACCGACCCTTTGGCGAGACCTGCAAGCGGACGCACAAAACGGGGCAAATAGTGAATCGGTGCGTTTGGGCGTTTCCGACAAGAGGAGAAATGAACCAGCAGCCAAAACCGACTTCGATCTGGACGGTCAACGCCCCGGCAGCGGCTGCACCCTGGCCTCCAGCCATGGAAGCAACGCCGCGTATCGAAACGAATTTGTCTCAAATAAGCGCATGAAGAATTCGAAGGCTTCGAGACTGTCACAGTTGATGTACTGGCCGTTCAGCCGCAAAAAAGCGTCAGTGACGAAGAATGCCACCCGCTTGTTGCCATCCACAAAGGGATGATTATTTGCAAGGCTCTCCATCAGCGCCGCAGCCTCTTCGATCAGGCCGTCATAGTAACCAAGTTGGGGGCGCATAAGTGCCGAGGCCAGCGCGCCCTGATCTCGTATCCCCGGAGTCCCCCCAAATTCTTCGATAAGGACGCTGTGTATGGTCACAACTTCCAGGATGGTGGGGAAGTTATGGCTCATCTGGCCAGTAACTCACCCAGCAGGCGGTTTCGCTCCACGCTGGCCCGGAAGTGCGCCATGACTTCCGCGCGCGGCGTCTCCTGACTGCGGTTTGCGATATACTCCTCCATCGCTTCCTGCAATACAGCCTGAAAGTGTCGCCCCTCACCCCGCGCAATCTCACGCAGCGCCGACAACACCTCCGGCGAAGCCTGGCTCGAAAACTTGACTTTCTGCATACCCATCCCGAAATCCCCCTCCCTGCTTTCTCTACTGCCGCAGGTTTCGAAACGTTATCCGTTCTCCAACAAAGGGCCGGGAAACCCCTTCTATCCTCGCCCCAAGCCGGTCGGATATCCAGCCATGCAGCCGGCCCCGCCTGTGTGGTCGGCACTGGGAGCGGACTACTGAACCCGTGACAGCCCTCCAACCTGAATTGGACAGACCGCACGAAGGTACTTGCTTACCGGTTACGATTCTCGCTGGAAACGTGACCGTTGTCAAGCTTTGTCAAGATAAAACCTGAACCGTCAGCATTCTTTTCATGCAACGACTAAGCCTAATTCAGTGCTAAACGCCGGACGAGGCGAGCGCAGTTTTCTTCCTCTTCACTCCTCTCAAAGCCAATCACCCACCAGTCTGCCCTCTCACTGACCACTGACCACTGACTACTGACCACTGCAGTTCCGGGCGGGGGGGGGGGGG
>VXOE01000101.1 GCA_009840225.1 Caldilineaceae bacterium SB0662_bin_25
GTGTCTGGCCCGACCGCGTCCCGCCAGTCCCATCAGATCCCCTTACGTGCCGGCCTTGTGCCTGCCCACGTACGCGCGACACGCTCCCCATCCACGCTAACCAGTCCCTGTAGGGGCAGGCCTTGTGCCTGCCCACGTACGCGCGACAGCGTCCCTTTCCACGCGCCCCAGCCCTGTAGGTGCCGGCCTTGTGCCTGTCCTACACCTTCCTCAAAGCTCGAAAAGATATCCAGCCACCGTTGCCATGTATCCCCTTGCCTGACTTTCATCACCCCAAGAATGGACCGCATTCCGAAATTCCGGGGCATTTGCATCAGAAACAGTGTTATAATATCCCTGCTTCAAAATGCGAAAAGGCATTATTGAGTGCGTACTCTCATCAAGCCGCGACGCCCGCTGGCAGGGATTCTGACGGCGAGGGACAACCCTTCCAAGACTGGCAACTGCCCAGTACCCAACCAGGACAGCGAGGAAACGTGTGCGAAATCAAGCGCAAAGTCCGGGATAAGGAAAACTGCCCGTTACTGCCCGACCTTACCCGACCCTGATGGTCCAAACACGACGCCACGCCCAGCACCCAGCCGCCAGCCGAGAGGCGTGAGTCTGTTGAAATCGGCAGTCGTAGAAAGGTGGCCAGAACCGGGATCTGACGCCAGAACCGGAGAAACTGATGCAAAAGCGTGAAGACAAAAGGAGCCGAAAAAAAAATTCGCCCGCTTTTGCCCGACTTTTCCGCTATTTCCGCCATTCCCGCCAAAACACGTCCCGCCAAACGTACATTCGTACAACTCTCGTACAACGCACGCAAACAATTGGACGGGCCCGCAAGCACAGGCGAGAGCCCCCATCACAGCCCATCATGTAAATCCCAAGAACTGCTGTTCAGACAACACGTAGACTCTCGCAAACTCTTGTATACGCTCGTCCAACACACAGATGAGAACTCCTGTGCAACACTTTCAGGACATACAATCCACAATGAATGAAATGCCCACATCAGCCCCCAAGGCATTTGCAACAAATCTGAATTCCGTCACTTCCTCCAATGCTGGACTGCTCCTGCCTTCCACGCTCGGCCGCGAGAGCATCAAGAACGCGCTCCACTCGCTATTGGATGGGGGCGACCGTCGCCCGGGTCATGGCCATCCACAGCACAACCGGGCTGTCTTGCACAGCTCGGCTCCCAACGCCTACCCAAAAGGAAAAGTACCCGATTCAGTGTCTCTGCCGGTCGTAGGCCAGCCGGCTGGAAGACTGCCGATCTCCTGAAAGCTCACTCCCGATCAGATGCCTATGCCCTGGCCAAAAGGTAGCTTCCCCACTTTAGATTCAGCGTTTCTGTGGTACAATTCTCCTGTTGTTCGCGTCCAGATCCCTGTAGGAGTCTGGCCGTAATGTCGCGGCAATCTGTAGAAAATCGCCAACTATTGCTTGCCTTGTCAGCATCCAGAGGGCGTCAGCGGGAGCAGAATCCCGCAGCGTATGGGATAACACACGATGGACTTACCTGGAGCCGGAGCAACGTGCCGCCACTCCGGCCATTAAGGTAGCCCGAGTTCCTTTCAGACGCGTTGAGAAAACTATGAGTTCGGAACCGAAAGAGAAAGAAGAAAAGCAGACTGTGGAAGAACCGGCCATCGAAGACCCGGCGGCAGACTCCGTGAGCGAGCCCACGTCTGACGAGACGGAAGTCGAGACCGAGCCCGTTGTGTCCGAAAACAATGACGCGCCCGGAGACGACCCTGAGGCCAGGGACGCCAAAAAGCCCTCGCTGAGCGATGTCGCCGATGATCTACCCGTCCTGCCCTTGCGCGGCATCGTCGTCTATCCCATGATGTGGCTTCCTCTCACCATCGGCCAGGAGCGCAGCATCAAACTGGTTGAGGAATCGCTGCCCCAAAACCGCATCATTGCCCTCGTGACCAGCCGCGATGAATCGGTCGAGGAGCCCGCCCCCGACCAACTCTATGAGATCGGCACCGCCGCGCAGGTCCACCGCGTACTGAAAGCCCCCGACGGCACAATCCGTCTGGCCGTCCAGGGCCTTGAGCGCATCCGCCTCAAGGAATACATCCAGGAAAAACCCTATCTGCGTGCCCGCGTCGAGGTGCTGCCCGAAACCTTGGAGGAGGGACTGGAACTCGACGGCACGGCCCGCGCCGTCCAGGACCTATTCCGCCGACTGGTCGAGCTCGACGGTCAGATGCCCGATGAACTGGCCGTCATGGCAGCCAACGTCGAAAACGCACGCCAGCTCGCCTACCTCGTCGCCAGCAGCATGCGCCTTGAGATGAACGACGCCCAGGAACTCCTGGAGATCGACAGCGTCCAGGAGAAGTTGCTCCGCCTGACGCAGCTGCTGCACAATGAAGTCGACGTCACCGAGCTTGGAAACAAGATTCAGTCCCAGGCCCAGGGCGAGATGGAAAAAATGCAGAAGGACTTCTTCCTGCGCGAGCAGATGAAGGCTATCCAGAAGGAGCTGGGCGAAGAAGACGAACAGGAAGCCGACATTCGCGAACTCGAAGAGCGCATTGAAGCCGCTGGCATGCCCGAGGAAGCACACAAAGAGTCGCTGCGCGAACTGAACCGGATGCGCCGCATGCCGATTCAAGCCGCCGAGTACAGTGTCATCAAGACCTATCTCGACCTCATGGTATCTCTGCCATGGCAAAAAACCACCGAGGACAACCTCGACATTACCCACGCCCGCGAAGTTCTTGAAGAGGACCACTACGGCCTCGAGGAAATCAAAGACCGCATCGTCGAGTATCTGGCCGTCCGCAAACTGCGCGCAGCCCGCAAGGCCCAGCGTGAGGACGACGAGGTGGAGGACGCTCGCGACAAGATTCGCCGCGAGCGCGAGGGCGTTCTGCTCTGCTTTGTCGGCCCGCCCGGCGTCGGCAAGACCAGTCTGGGCATCAGCATCGCACGCGCCATGGGCCGCAAATTCATGCGCCTCGCACTGGGCGGCGTTCGCGACGAAGCCGAAATTCGCGGCTTTCGCCGCACCTACATCGGCTCCATGCCCGGCCGCATCATCCAGAGCCTCCGCCGCGTCGAAACCAAGAACCCCGTCTTCATGCTCGACGAAGTCGACAAACTGGGTCGCGACTTTCGCGGCGACCCCACCAGTGCCCTCCTGGAGGTCCTCGACCCCGAACAAAACCGGGAATTCCGCGACCACTACCTGGACGTGCCCTTCGACCTCAGCGAGGTCATGTTCATCACCACTGCCAACGTGTTGGACACAATCCCGGGCCCCCTGCGCGATCGCATGGAGATCATCCAGCTCAGTAGCTACACCGAGCACGAGAAGGTCAAGATCGCTCAGCAATACCTTGTGGCGCGACAGATCAGGGAAAACGGTCTTCGCGAAGGCGAGATCGTCTTTGACGACGACGCCCTCCGAAAAATCGTCCATGACTACACGCGCGAGGCCGGCGTCCGCAACCTCGAGCGCGAGATCGGTAAAATCTGCCGCAAAGTCGCCGCCAACATCGCCGCCATGCAACCCTACTGGGTCCAGCCGCCGCTTCCTTTGGGTCTTGACGATAGCCAGCCGCAGCAAGGCTACCTGGAGGATCAGGCTGTAAACGGAGAGGGCCATTCTGCCAACGGCCAGTCCGGAGTCGCCAAAGACGCCGCCGCCCCGCTTCCCCAGCTTACTGCCGTGGCCGAAGCACCCTTCTCTCCCGTCCACATCAAGCCCGAATCACTCGTCGAGTACCTGGGCAAGCGCCGCTTCCAGCGCGAGGAGATCGCCGACCGCACCAGCATGCCTGGCGTGGCAGTCGGACTGTCCTGGACCATGACCGGCGGCGAAATCCTCTTCTTCGAGGCCACCAAAATGCCCGGCAAGAAAGGCTTCGTACTCACAGGGCAGCTGGGCGAAGTGATGAAGGAGAGCGCGCAAGCTGCCTTGAGCTACGTGCGCAGCCGCGCCCCCGAACTCAATATCCCACCGGACTTCTTTGAAGAAATCGATCTCCATCTGCACATTCCCGAAGGCGCGCTCCCCAAAGACGGCCCCAGTGCCGGCGTTACCATGGTCACCGCTATCGCCAGCCTCCTTACCGGCAGACCCGTCGACCCCGACATCGGCATGACCGGAGAAGTCACGCTGCGCGGCAAAGTGCTTCGCATCGGCGGGCTGAAGGAAAAAGTCTTGGCCGCAGCGCGTGCCGGGCTGAGTACCATCATCATGCCTGCCGCCAATGAGGCCGACTTGGAGGATCTTCCCGACAACGTGCGCGAACTGATGAAATTCATCCCAGTGGACACGGTTGACGAGGTACTGGACACGGCGCTCCTGGATCTGTCGACAATGCCCGAGGCGCCGACTTCCACCGATGTGCCGGACACGCGCCCGCAACCGCCTGCAGACGAAGAAGCCGAAGACGCGCCGCAACAGATCGAGTACGCTTCGCAGGCCGGATGATCTGCTTCGGCAAGTGAAAAATCAATGACAGAGAATGACCAATGAGTAGAAGAAGAAGGACAAGAGCCGGCGGCCAGTCGGCCAGACAAGCGAAATCCAATGAAGGGAGTAACCAGGCTACAGGCAGACATGACGCACGCGCCCAGACGCAAGGACGGCAGGGCGGAGGCAGATTGCGCTGGTTCAAAGCCGACCTCCACACGCATACACCGGCCTCGAACGACTACGAAGAGCCCGGCATCACATATCTGCAATGGTTGACGACCGCCCGCGAACGGGGGCTCGATATCGTCGCCATCACCGATCACAACACCGTTGCCGGCGTGGCGGCAATCCGCCGCGAGATTGAGTGGCTCACTCGCCTGAAAGAGGAAAACCGGCTCACGACTGAAGAACGCAGCAATCTCGAGCAGTGGCTTCAACTAGCCAACGAAATCGTTATACTGCCCGGCTTCGAATTTACCGCTACATTTGGCTTCCACATCCTCGCCATCTATCCTCCCGAAACCTCGGTCCGAAAACTGGAGCACACGCTTTTGCGCCTGAACGTCCCCGAAGATAGGCTGCTCGTCGGCTCCACCGAGACAGGCGCTAGCACCGATGTCACCTCGGCCTACGAAACAATCGTCGATTCCGGCGGTATCGCCATCGCCGCCCACGCCAATAGCACCAACGGCGTCGCCATGCGCAACTTCCCCTTTGGCGGCCAGACCAAGATCGCCTATACCCAGGACCACAACCTGAGCGCCCTGGAAGTAACCGATCTGGAAAGCCGCAGCCGCAGAGCTACCGCCCGCTTTTTTAATGGCTCCAAGACCGAATACCCCCGTAAGATGCACTGCATCCAGGGCAGCGACGCCCACCGCCTGAACAACGACCCCCGCAACAGCCGGCGCCTCGGCCTCGGCGAGCGCGCTACCGAGCTCCTTCTGCCCGAACCTACCTTCGACGCCATAAAAGATCTCTTTGCCAGCCGCTTCTTCGACCGCACGCGCCCCTTTCGCGCTCCCGAAAAAGAGGTCGATCATCTTGCTGCCGCCCGAGCCGAAGGCCCCAACCAGACCCAGAGCTTTCACGAATCCGCCAACAAAAAAGGCGGAAGGCAGACCGTCGTCCTCGCCGACCTCTGCGCCTTCGCCAACACCGACGGCGGCACCATATTTGTCGGAGCCAGCGCCCGCAAAGGCCGCGTGAAAGGACTCGCAGCCTCTAAGCAGGTGCAGACCGAGCTGCAGCAGGCGATCACGGAACGGCTGTCGCCCCCTCTTGAGGCCCGCTTCGAGATTCTGAACAATAGCGGCGGAGACGTACTCCGCATCGGCGTTGACGCCGGCGATTCCAAGCCCTACTGCCTCGACGGCTCCAAGTTCTACGTCCGCAATGACGCCGAAACAAGCATGGCCCTGCGCGATGAGATCGTCGCCCTGGTCCTCGAAAGCGTTGGACTCAGTTCCGACCTCGTCGCCAACGGCGACTCGGACGAGGCACCGGCCGCGGCCGGACCTGAAGGATCGGGTAGGTCGGACGGCAGCAGCGCAAGAAGCCCCCAGAGCCCGGGCGGTCGTGCCAAACAGACATCAGCAGGTTCGGATGACCCCTTCTACCTTCCCCAGGATGGCGTTGAAATCGTTGACAGCGAAACGCGCGGCGACACGACCTACTACGTTGTGCGCAACATGCGCAACCACCGCAGCGTAGGCAACGTTACCCGCAAGGGCGCACGTAAGCTCTGGAACTACGCCATCGCCCAGTACGAAGACAGCCCGGTCAAGGCCGGTCAGATCCGTTGGAAAGAGAATGTCGGTTACATCCGTTCCGGCAAGAGGGCCGGTAAGAAGAGATTCGATCTGGCCCTGCGCGAGGGTTCAGAACTGCGCGTCTTCTACGGCGTCACCAGCGAGGGCATGGAAGGCGCATGGGCCCAGTTCGTCGACGAGACCGACTGAACGCTGTTTCAACGCCCTTCCTGTTTGGTCAAGCGCCGCCAGTCACACATAGATGACCGCCACCACCGACAGAACCCACAGGACCACGGCCGCAAACAGCGGACGGTCTGCAAACAGCAGGTCGTCCGGCGCCCCGCCGCGTTGCTCAACGTGAATCAGATAGAGATAGCGAAATACGACGAATACGATCAGCGGCACCGTCAGCATCATGCGTGATGGGTCCGCCAGGGCGGTTTCAGCCTCAAAACTGTAAAATGTGTAGCTGATCAGGCCGCTCGTCGTCACGATGCCGATGATCTGGTCCAGAAAAGGCAGGTTATACTGCTTCAGGCTCGATCGGTGCCCGGAAGCGGCCTCCCGCAGTAGGACTATCTCGTGCCGGCGTTTGCCAAACGCGATCAAAAGCGCCAGAAGGCTGACGCAGATATAAAGCCAGGGGCTGAAGGCGCTTACTTCGACCGCTACCGCACCGGCCGCGACCCGTAGGACGAAAAAGACCGCAATCATCATCACGTCAATGATCACGAGGTTCTTGAGATAGACACAGTAGGCAGCATTCAGGACTACGTAGACCGCCAGCGTCAACCCGACGTTGAAACTCGTCAACACGCCTCCCGCCAGCCCGGCGACAGCCAGTGCCGCCATCGCCGCCTTGGCAAGTCCCGGGTTGAGCTGGCCGCTCGCCAGCGGCCGCAGCCGTTTACGCGGATGTTGTCGGTCCCTCTCGATGTCGACCAGATCATTCAGTATGTAGACGCTGCTCGCTACCAGGCTGAAGCAGACTAGCGTCCACACCGCCGTCACCGTCAGCGGCAGGTCCAGGAGTTTGCCGTCAAAGATCAGCGCAACCAGAACGAATCCGTTCTTCGTCCACTGTTTGGGCCGCATCGTCCGCAACAGGTACAATAGGCGCCGGCCTGTGGTCAAAGTAGATTCTTCCCTGCGGCTGGGCTGTTCTGCCGGCGAGGGCGAAAACGGCTCTGTGGCACGTTCCATTGATGACTGCTCCAGGTCGCCTAGTCGGTCTGACGTTTTCCAGTTTCCGCCTTCAACGCATGGCAACGTCGCTTGCATCTGATCTGGGCCGGATTTTGCAGTGTCGGCTGAGCGCCAATCATACTTCACGTGCAAAGTCGCAACCAAACCGAGCCGGGATTTAGAAAGCATGCACTGCCAATGCACAACACCTGCAGGATCGGTGGCAAGCCATTTTCAATCAGCAGAACGTTTTCTTTGCGGAATACGTCTAGGTAGCCAGGATCTGCTAACCTCGTAGAAAGAATTCGATTTCATTCATGGTCCTCGTTCTCGTAATTGTTACCGTTTTCATTCTCATAGCCTTGAATGGGTTCTTCGTAGCCGCCGAAATCGGGACTGTCGGCGCCCGCCGTGCCCGCATCGCCCAGGAAGCAGCGGCCGGTAGCCGCCCCGCGCAGATTCTGCTCCCTATCCTGGAAAGCCCCGACAGGCTTGACGACTATATCGCCGCCTGCCAGCTGGGCATTACCCTCTCCAGCCTGATGCTGGGTTACTACGGCAAGGCCGTGATCACGCCTTTGGTGGAACCGCTGCTAGTCGGCTCAGGGATAGTTGCCCAGGCCGCTGCCGTTTCCATCGCCGCCACCGGCGTCCTGGTCGTTCTTACCGTGATCCAGGTAGCCTTGAGCGAACTCGCCCCCAAAACCGTCGCGATACAGTTCCCTGAGCCGACCTCCCTGCTCCTTGTTACATCAGTCAATTGGGCGATCATTCTGTTACGCCCCCTGATCTGGTTCTTCAACGGCAGCGGCCGGCTGCTTCTGCGCCTTGTCGGCCTCAGAGCGGTGTCGGAGGGCTTTCATATTCACGCCCCCGAAGAAATACTGATGATGGTCCAGGAAAGCGGCGCCGGCGGCGTTCTCAAAGAAGGTGAAACCGAACTGCTGGAGAACACATTGCAATTGCGCAGGCGTTCGCTGAGACACGTGATCGTCCCTCGCATGCAACTGCTTGCAGCGCCTGTAGATCTGTCCACGGCCGAGCTTCTGCAATTGCTGGCGGAGTCAACTCACTCCAGGCTCCCCCTGTACGAGGGAACGGTCGACAACATCGTTGGTGTGGTTCACTTGAAAGACCTGCTCTGTATGCAAGCAGGCCCTGACTCCGAAAAAGCCGGCGGCCCGGATAGGCAGGGTGGCCAAAATAACAATGTCCGTGACGTGATGCGCGTTCCTCCCTATGTCCCGGAATCGGCCTCTGTACTCAATGTGTTTCGTCAACTTCAGACCGAGCACTTCCATTTGGCGGTAGTCATAGACGAGTATGGGGGCACTGCCGGCATCGTCACCTTTGAAGACCTCATTGAAGAAATATTCGGCGACATCGCCGACGAATTCGATGCCGACAGCCAGGAGATGGCGCTGGCAAACGACGGCCGGCTCAATCTCGCCGGTGAGATCGACTTGGAAAGCCTGTCTGAGTTTCTCGGTTCCGACCTGGAGATTGAAGACGTTGATACGCTGGGTGGCGCCATTCTTGCCCAGCTGGGCGCCATTCCCGAACAGGGCCAGGTCGTGCGCCTGCAAGAGTTCGATTTTCAGGTGGAAGAAGTCAGCGGCTACGCCGTCACCCGCGTTAGTGTGGCTCTTCCGCCTGGCGCCGTAGCCAAACTGCCTCGGTCAGGCACCCAGACCGAATAGTGCCCAGTCTGGCCAACGCACGCAATCGCAAGGAATACCGACACCAGGTGACCTGAAACAAGTGGAATACCTTCTTCCCGTAGTCATCATAGCAGCACTGATATTCTTCAACGGCCTGTTTGTCGCCGTCGAATTCGCCGTCGTCGCTTCCTCAAGGGCGCGCATGTCCCAGCTGGCCAGCGAAGGCTCTTCTGCGGCTTCCAGGGTTATGCGCGTCCTGACCGACCCGACCGGGCAGACCCGCTTCATCATCATGGCGCAGCTCGGCATCACTCTTTCCAGCTTGGGCTTGGGCATGTACGGCGAACACACAATCGCCGAATGGATCCTGTCGGGGCTGGAACACTACGGCGTGGAGAGGGGCCTGATCAGCGTCGCAGCAGCCCACAGCGCAGCCTTGGTCCTCGCCATCGGCGTCATGACCTATCTGCACGTAGTACTTGGCGAAGTAATGCCCAAGTCCTTGGCGCTGCAGGCGCCCGAAACGACTGCCCTGCGCGTAATCGGGCCTTTCTGGCTGATCGAACGCATCTTCTCTCCCGCCATTTTCATTCTGAACAAGATCGCACGCGCCATCACACGCGCCTGCGGCGTGCCCGAGCGCAGCGCCCACGACCACATGGTCTCTCCGCAGGATCTCGAACTCATCGTCGAAGAAAGTTCCGAGGAGGGGCTGATTGCGCCCTCCGAGCAGCTCTACATCGAAAACATCCTCGACATGAGGGAGCGTACCGTTGGCCAGGTCATGACCCCCCGCACCCGCATCGAAGGCATCTCCATCGACGAAAACGAACAGACGATTCTGCAGTTCGTCTGTTCATCCATTCACTCTCGCTATCCCATCTACGATGGCGATTTGGACCAGATCAGGGGCTTCTTGCACGTCAAGGACCTCGCCCGCCACCTGCAAACCGGTCCCGAGCGAGGTCCCCTCGACCTGGGCGCAATGGCGCAGGCCCGCCCCGTGATGGTCGTACCCGAAACACTCTCCCTCGATCAAATGCTGGGTCGCTTCCGCGCCGAAAATGGCGCGCTGGCGGTCGTTATCGACGAGTTCGGCGGCACTGCCGGCATCGTCACCTTCGAGGACCTGCTGGAGGAGGTCGTCGGCGAAATCCAGGACGAATTTGACGCCGAACGCGCCCCCTTCGAGTCAGTCAGCGAAAGACGCCTGCGCGTCGACGGCTCGCTCCTTCTCGACGAGCTCAACCAGCACTTCGACATCGACTACACCGAAGAGGAGGTCGACACCGTCGGCGGCCTCATCATGGCCCACCTCGGACGTATCCCCGTCGTCGGCGACGTCGTTGACCGCAACGGCATCCGCTACACTGTCGAGCAGGTCGCCGGCCGCGCCGTCGACTCCGCCCTCGTCGAACTGCCGGAACTTGAATCGGACCCGGATGCCCCGGAAACAAGAGAAACCTGATCTACCCCCACTTCGCCGCAGCCCTACCAATCCACTGACCACTGACTACCAACCACTGCATTTCTGGGCGGTCGGGCCCCGGCACCGCTTCCGCAATCTCCTCCTCGCCCCCGTAGGGGCAGGCCTTGTGCCTGCCCTTTGTCCGCCCCCGCCACGCATTCCGCAGTCCCCTCCCCGCCCCCGTAAGGGCAGGCCTTGTGCCTGCCC
>VXOE01000381.1 GCA_009840225.1 Caldilineaceae bacterium SB0662_bin_25
TTACGAATGTCGGCACCCGGTCGATGAGGCACGGCCTGGTTTAGGGGGGGCGTTGCGGGGGCCGAGCCCCCGCACAAGGGAGGGCCGACTAGGCCCGACCGCCCAAACTGCAGTAGTCAGTGGTCAGAGACGGCGCATCTCCTGCCTCTGGGCTTCAGACGGTCGGGACATGGCTCAGTTGCGACTCGAGGTATGGGAAAGCTTGCCCCAGTATTGGGATGCACTCATCTGCCAGGTCGAGTTCCAGATTTGTTGGTGGAGGCAGTCTGAACGGGGACAGGGAGAACTGCCCCGGATGATCAGGAAACAGGCGAACAGTTGTAACCTCTTGGGAGGAGTTTTGCTCCGGAGGGGTGGGTGGAGTCCGGAAAGACAGCCGTAAGGGCAGATTCCACCTGAAGGGCGAAGTCCAAATTGGTAAAGAATGTGAGGGCACCCCACAAGGAGTGCCCCTACCGTTGGTGAGGAAAAGCGTGCTCGATTGCAGGGGGTCCGACCGGTACAGTCATCGGGAGGGAACAGAATAACGGAAGCGGCCGTCTTAGTTTGTGGTTGGAAAGCTCAGCGGCTTGGGTCGGAGGTCAGACGCAGGCGGCAAAGCAAGAAAGGTTTTCACGCAAACATTTACAGCAAGCGAGGTGGGGAATGAGACGGCTAATAAAACCCTTGGTTCGAGGGACACTGGCTCTCATGTTTGCCGGTTCCGCAGCCATAACAAGCTTCCGCGATGCGGCCGCCTATGAGGTGCACATCGTCCAACCGGGCGAGACCTTGAGCGAAATCGCCAAGCAGTACGGGACGACTGTAGCGACCTTGAGGCAGCTCAACAGTCTACCGGACGCGAATTTTGTCTGGTATGGTCAACGTCTTGTAATCGACAGTAGCGGGTCAGTTGTCGTCGAGCCGCAGAGCGGCGACGCGTACCAGGTGTACAGGGTGCGGTCGGGCGACTCCCTTACCAAACTCGCAAGCCGCTACGGCCTCAGCGTGGCTCAGATCGCACAGATTAACGGTATTTCGCCGTTGCGCTGGTTGTACAATGGGCAGCAGTTGCGGTTGCCCCTATCGCCAGGGACAGTGCAGGCCTCACAGGCGGGGACTCCAGTTTCTCAAGTTGGCCAAGGAGACTTTCAGCGCTACACGGTACGGCCGGGCGACACCTTAACCCGGCTTGCAAAACAGCACGGAATCAGTCTTTCAAGGCTAATGTCCATAAACGGTCTGTCCCTGGCTAGGTGGCTCTACGTTGGTCAGGTACTGCTCGTGCCAGGGGGGATCGAAGAGGCTGAACTACAGCCTGCCCAGATGGCCGCACCACCAGTGCCCGCTATACGTCCTGATCTGCCAGTTCCCTCCTTGCAGCCTGCTCCTCCAGTGAATGCGATGCAGCCTGGGCTGACCCATCCTGCAATGCATACGGTGCAGAACGGTGAAATGCTCAAAGACATTGCTGCGCAATACGGAGTTAACCACGCCGCGATTGCGAAGTTGAATAACTTGGCAAATCACAGTATTCTAGAGGCCGGTCAGACATTGCGGATTCCGTCGGGGAGCGCTCTCGAACTTCTGGAAGTAATGGAGCACAGACTTGACCAGTCCCGGTATCCTACGTTTACTGAGCGATGGGTCCAAGTTGACCTGAGCGAACAGATGGCAGTCGCCTACGAAGGGACGACGCCGGTCAAGGCGTTCGTCGTTTCGACCGGAGTCGGGAATACGCCCACTGTCCAAGGAACGTTTCGCATCTGGGCCAAGATCGCCATGCAGGATATGCGGGGGGGGAGTCGAGCCGCAGGCACCTACTATCATCTACGAGACGTTAAGAACGTACAGTACTTTCACAGGAGCTACGGTTTCCATGGCACGTACTGGCATGACAACTACGGTACACCCATGAGCCGAGGTTGCATCAACATGACCAATGAGGATGCCAAATGGCTCTTTGATTGGACGTCACCTGCGGTCTACGATGATGACTGGCTGTTCAGCAACAACGCCAACCCTGGTACTCTGGTAATGGTTCACGAATAGAAGCTTGGTAAGCCGCTAGATCCGCCACAGGAGATTGAACGTGATGGCCAGAAAGATTTGTGTGTCAATGGCGATGGCTCTGTTCTTCGGACTGATGTCCATCGGATGGGGCCATCCGAGTACGGCATTTGCTGCTGAAATGCTGGTACGGTTCCCACAGCCACTTATTTCTGAGGGAACGCAGGCAGGTCTGGACTTATTGCCGCCACTACCATTCATAGGCGCGACGATGGACCTTCCAAGCGTGCGGCAAGAACAGGAGGCGTTACTTGATGCCGCGACTCAGACCCAGATCGTGGATGAAGAGGTATACGCGGTCTCCTGGACCGGAATCACGCAACTCCATCTGGATGTCAGCCGGGCTCGGAGCGAGGGTGAGAAGTGGATTGAGGTGAATCTGAATGACCAGATGCTGTACGCCTGGGAAGGCGACCAGTTGGCAAACGAATTCCTGATTTCATCGGGGGTCCAGGCGTATCCTACGGTTACAGGCGTGTTTCGGATGTGGGCGCGAACGCCTTCGCAGACGATGTCCGGCGGCGATCCAGATGCCGGCACCTACTACAATCTGCCGAACGTGCAGTGGGTGCAGTACTTTTACGGTGAATTCGCATTGCACGGGACGTACTGGCACAACAATTTCGGTACGCCAATGAGCCATGGCTGTGTAAATCTGACGATAGAGGATGCGGAGTGGCTATTCAACTGGACATTCCCGGAATGGGACGGCTCAGGTGGCTGGCTGCGCACGACTGAGGGCGATGCCACCCTGGTGTGGGTGCATAGATAATGGCAACGAGGTCGAGACCGAGAAAGAAAAGCCGGGCGAAGGGCGGCCGGCACTCACAGAGAAACGTAGGAGGCCGTCTAGCGCGGCCTTCTCGTCAAGAATTGAAGGAGATTGCTGCCAAAAGAAGGCTCAGGCAGAACCTCTACATTTATGGAGGCGGTGCGGTACTGGTTGCGATTGTAGCTCTGGTCATTTACTTGAACATTCGCAATACTGCGCCAGTTGGCGAGGAAGAATCGTTTGCTTCACAGGGCAATACGCATATTCAGCAAGGCAGCGCCTCTCCCATCGACTACAACTCCACGCCGCCGACGTCCGGTCCCCACTATCCGGGACTGGCGCCGTGGGACATTTATGATGAACCGATCCGCTATGAGCAGGTCGTGCACAATATGGAGGATGGGGGCGTCATTGTTTACTACCAGTGTGAGGACGGCTGCCCGGAGTTGCGGGGGCAGCTGGCAGAGGTGGTACAACCGTATCTCGACAGAGGACGTCACGTCCTTATGATGCCAAATGACCCTAACTGGACAGGTTTTGGGTCGCAGTCAGCTCACAGGGATATGGAGGCGCGTATCGCGCTGACAGCGTGGCAGAGGCTGGACAAGTTTGACGAGTTCGACGCGGGCCGAATACGGGCCTTCATTGACAGGTACGAGGGAATCGACCACCATGTGAGATAGTCTGTGTCTCAGTTTCGTCCGGCCTCAATATTGCAGATAAAGGCCCACAGTTTGCGCTGTGGGCCTACTCTTTTGTCAATTGCCGGCAAAGGAATCAGCCCTGCTGAATCACCTCTTCCACAGGCACCAATTCCACTTCGCCGTCCTCCAATTCGACGACTTTGTAGACTTGCTCAGCTCTGTCGGTCATCAGCACGCCGCCCAGGTGGTCGATTTCATGTTGGAAGATGCGTGCGAGCCAGTCGTAGGCCTTGATTCGCTGGGACTTACCGTGCCGATCCTGGGCCTTGATTAGAACGTAAGTAGCCCGGTCCACATCTGCGGCCAGTCCGGGCAGGCTTAAGCAGCCTTCCTGACCGATCTCAGAGCCCTTTGCCTTGACAATCTCCGGGTTGATCATTTCATAGCGTTGCATCGTCTCTTCCGGGCGTTCGGTATCCTCTGGATACTCGATGACGAAGATGCGCCGGTCCAGCCCAATTTGGGGCGCGGCCAGCCCGACGCCCTTGCCTTCCCGCATTGTTTCAACCATGTTGTCGAGTAGCTGATGCAGCCGTCTGTCGAAGGACCGCACGCGTTGCGCCGGCCGTCGAAGAATCTCCTCCTCGTCCTCCCAGATTGTCACGATCCTTAGTTTCGCCATGCCGGGACTGTGGTCTGCCTTCAGAATGGTAGTGGCAATTCGGAGCGGTCACGAACGGGCCGGTGATCGTTGCGCCGGTGGGGCGGTCAGTTGACTGCGTTCAGGGGGGAGTTCGTCCGCAGGTCTGTGGCGTAATTACGGCGACGACTCCTGGGACAGCTAGGACCGCTGAATGATCATCATAGTCAGCCGACTGATATTGACCAGACGACCTTCGGCGTCTTCGATGCGGATTTCCCACACGTGTGTACGCCGTCCGATGTGAATTGGCCTCACGGTGCCAAAAACGTATCCTTCGGTGACGGTACGCAGATGGTTGCCGTTGATGTCCAGACCCACCGCGATGAGGGAACTCTGATCAATCATCGCGTTTGACGCCACGCTTCCCATCGTCTCGGCCAGTGCTATAGACGCTCCCCCGTGCAGCAGGCCATAAGGCTGATGAGTACGACTGTCCACCGGCATGCTGGCACGCATAAAGTCAGCGCCAACCTCGGTGAACTCGATACCGAGGTTGGCGGCTAGTGTTCGCTCGCTCATCCGATTGATGGCAGCGGCGGTCATTTCAGGATTGAACATCGCCCTATGCTGGCTACCCTTGGTTACTTCGCCATGTTGCGCAGGGCGTGGAAGATCGGCAGTGGGCTCCAGTCGTTGCGGACGATACCCCACTGGGCCTTTTCGGTTCCGTCGGCGACCACGCGGAAGTTCAGGTTCCACAGGAAAGCGGGACCGACCCAGCCCCAGTTGCGCATCATCTGGAAGGCCTCGACGGTCCAGCGGGCCTGCTCGTCGAAGTCGTTGTCATTGGCGTAGCCGTAGCGGGGGTCAAAGGCGCCGCCGGCGGCCCAGCCGAACTCTGTCGGCCAGATTGGGATGTTGCCGGCGCCGTAGCGCAGGGCCAGGTTGCGGTAGCCTTCCATGGTGCTGCGGAAACTCCACGAGTGGTGGGGGTTGTCGCAGGCACCGTTGAAGTGCTGGTTGCCGGTCTGTTGGATGGCTTCACATGCGCTCTGCCAGACTGCATTGGGGGGCACGTTATAGCCGCTGGGGTGGGCGCCGAAGCCGTCTACGTAGTTGGCCAGTCCCTGCTGGAGCATAGCCTCAAAATAGCGGAAGTCATCCATGGCCAGAGAGCCGTTGTCGCCGGCGGGAGTCAGTGCCCCGCTGATTACGTACATGGACGGGCAAGCGGCCTTGATCGCTCCGTAGGAGGGACGCAGGAGTGCCATGTACTCGCTGGGATTGATTGGGCGGTTGCCCCATTCGTAGTGCAGGTTCTGCTCGTTCCAGACTTCAATGGCTTTGACGGAGGAGCCGCAGTACTCTCCTGCAAGCCGGCCGAGGAATCTGGCGAAGGTCTGGGGATCGGCAGGCGGGCCGCCGACGGTGCCGTCGTAGCCAGATTCGCGGGACCAGTTGGGTGCGTTAACTACGCTGAACAGCAGATTGAGTCCGCGCGCATTGGCGGCGTTCACGAGGGGCCAGATATCGCCGAAGCCGTACTGACCCTGATTGGACTCGAAGACCTTCCACTCGATCTGCTGCTTCACCCAACCGAAGCCCAGCTCGCGGGTCTTGTCCATCGCGATACCTTCCTGGCCATTGTGAATCATGTGGGCCTGGACGCCGTAGCCGAAGCCGATGCCAGGAAGCCTGGTTGCAGGCGCGGATGGAGCAGGCGCAGCAGCCGGTGGCGCAGCTTCGGGCCGAGGGGGGATTTCCGATTCGGTGAATTTCTTCACACCGGTGAGGGACCCGATCAACTCAGTCAGGTCGCGGTAGATCCAGGCGGGATCACTGACTCCCTCCACTTCGACCTGGAACCAGTCTTCATTGGGGCCGATACCGGTAATCTTCACCTGTGTACCGGCGGTCAGAACGCTCAGGATGGGGTATTCGGTGCCGGGTCCGGCGCGTACATTGAGATGCGTCGGCTGGCTGACTGCGAACGGGCCTCCTGCCGCGGGCGGCTGCGGAGCTGGCTGCGGCTGGGGTTGCTGCGTTGCCGTGCCGCCACCGGACGGAGGCGTGGTCGAACCGCCCTGAGGAATCCAGATCCTCGTGCCCCAGAACAGCGTGTTTGCATTGGCAAGGCTATTGGCCAGCATGATTGCGGAGACGGTAGTGCCGTTATTGAAAGCGATGCGGCTGAGCGTATCGCCGAGTTGCACTTCGTACCAGAAGCCACCTGTGCCGGTAGGCGTGCCTCCGGTCGTACCCCCGCCGCCTGTGGTCCCTGATCCAGGAATGCACAGGCTCTGGCCGATATAAACGTAGGAGGTAACGGAGACCCCGTTGGCCTGGGCCAGGCTCTGAATCCCTACACCGTAGTTGACAGCAATTCCGGAGAGTGTTTCGCCGGCAACAACGTTGTGGGTATTGGCACAAGAGGTTGGCTGTGAAGGCGCGGCCTGCTGTCCTGTTGTGGGGATGCGGAGACTCTGGCCGACAAAGATCTGATTGGGATTGGCGATGTTGTTGGCGGTAACCAGAGCCTGGAGAGTGACGCCATATCTGGCGGCGATTCGGGAAAGGCTCTCGCCGGCCTGCACGACGTGCGTTGTATATCCTGTTGTCTGGGGGCTCACATTGAGATGCAGCGAAGCTGCCGTAACCGACTGTGGCAGCAATGAGAAAAGCAATAACACCGTAACCGATATCAGCCAAATGCGACGAGACGCTCTCAACTGAGTTATACCTGCACGCATATGTAACTCCTTATTCAAATCCTACTTAGTTCAAGAGGGAAAGATCTCTTTCATCGGACTTATCATTCTGCACTGTTTGCGCGATGAAGTCAAGACGAAATCAGTTCTTGCATCAACGCAATGCCGACGCGAATGCCACGATAGAAGTTCGGTAGGTGTAGTTTTTCATTTGGGGCGTGGAGATTGTCGTCCGGGAGTCCGAAGCCCATGAAGAGGATGGGAATGCCCAGAGATTCCTGGACAACAGTTGCAATCGGGATAGAGCCTCCTTCGCGGCTGAAGACCGGATCAACACCAAAAACAGTCTTGTATGCTCTGGCTGCGGCCTGCATTTCGGGGACATCAAGGGGCACCACCGTGGCAGGCGCGTGCTGGAGCGTGTTTACTGACACCTCAACGGTTGGGGGTGCGATCCGCTGAAGGTACTGTTCGATCATGGGCCCGATGGCAGACGATGGCTGGTCGGGAACCAGTCGACAACTGACTTTAGCGTGGGCTTCCCCTGGGATTACGGTCTTGAATCCGTCGCCTATGAAGCCGCCCCACATTCCGTTGATCTCCAGTGTGGGCCGTGCTCCGATCCTTTCAGTAATTGTGTAGCCCTCTTCGCCCCAGACCGCGGGCGCGCCGGTCTCCTGCAGGAGTTCGGTCTCACCGTAAGGTACTTTTGCCAGTGCGGTGCGTTCCTGGTCTGTCAAAGTTTGCACTTGGTCGTAGAAGCCGGGAACAGCGACGCGGCCGGCGCTGTCGTGGAGCTGCGCCAGCAGTGAACACAGGGCCTGATTTGGGTTGTGGACTGCGCCGCCGAACATACCGCTATGGAGATCCTGGGAGGGACCCCTGACCGTCACCTCGCCGGCCCACACGCCCCGCAGACCGTAGATAATCATTGGCTGGTCAGGCGACAGGATGTGTGTGTCGGAGACGAGACAGACATCGGCGGAGAGTTTCGCCGTCTCCGCGGGCAGGTAGGCCGTCAAGGCCGGGCTGCCAACCTCCTCCTCGCCCTCGACGAGGAATTTGACATTGACGGGCAGCGCGCCTGACGTTTTCAGGAGAGCCTCGACCGCGGCGACATGGGCGAAGAGCTGTCCCTTGTCGTCAGAGGCGCCGCGGGCGTAAAGATCGTCGCCGCGTATGGTGGGCTCGAAGGGCGGCGAATCCCATAGCTCTTCCGGGTCGATGGGTTGGACATCGTAGTGGCCGTAGACGAGGAGTGTTGGGACGTCTTCTCCGGCGTGCAGCCAATCGCCATAAACGATGGGATGGCCGTCGGTGGGGATTATCTCCACGTTTTGCAGGCCGGCGGCCTCCATCTTTTGGGCCAGCCAGCCGGCGGCTCGCTCTACATCGGGTTTGTGCTGCGAAAGGGTGCTGACGCTGGGAATGCGCAACCAGTCGCTCAGTTCGTCAAGCTGGCCCGTGCGGGCATCCCGCAGGTAGTTTTCGAGTTTCGGGTCGAATATGGCATTTCCATTCCGGTTCATGGGGAAGGGTCTCCAGTGGCTCTTGGAGAGCCGTTTTTGGGCCGCACAGATTGTCGTGCGTTGCTTGCTTTGCGATGTGGGGAAGCGGGCCCGGAGTTTCTGTCAGCCTGGGAGTTCGACGACGACGTATTCCTGGTCGACTGAGACCTCGAAGGTTTCCGCGGTGTAAGGGCCCGGTTGATAGGTTGAAGGGATATTGTCTGCGGTTGCGATTTCTACGTCATATCGGCGGGTTCGTACTGAGGCGGGATCGACCCAGGATTGACCGGTCTTGACGTCGTATTCCCAGCCGTGCCAGGGGCAGCGCAGAATCTCGCCCCGCCTCTCGTACCTGTATTCACCGCCAGGCTTGTCGGCCATCACGAAACCGGTGAGTCTGCCTTCACAGAGGGGACCGCCCTGGTGGGGGCAGATATTTCGAAGGGCGTAAAACTCGCCTTTGATGTTGAAAACGCCGATGGAGCGTCCGCCGACTTCGACGATTTTGCGTTCTCCCGGCGGGATCTCATCTACAGTTGCGACAACGTGTTTTGCCATTTCTCTTTTCTACAGTTTGTACAGTGCGCGGGCGTTTTCCGCCATAAATTTTCGCCGGCGTGTTTTGTCCAGAGGGACGGGAAAGGCCCGGTCCGGGGCATCGAAGTCCCAATGGGGGTAATCGGTTGCGAAGAGCAGGCGATCGTCCATATCTAAATGGCCCAGCAACTGGCGGAACTGACCGGGTTGGAACGGCTCCTCCATAGGCTGTGTGCTGACCCAGAAGTGTCGACGGAAGAGCTGTGAAGGCGGTTCTGTCACGTGGGGCACTTCGCTGCCGAGTTTGCGCCATGCGCTATCCATGCGCCACAGGAGCGGCGGAATCCAGGCGAAGCCGCCTTCGATTAGGACGAACTTGAGGGTTGGGAACTCGTTGAAGACACCTTCGAAGATCAGGCTGATCACCTGCGCCTGGAAGGTCTGGGGCATGCCGCCGTGGTCTTCGATGTAATGGTTTGGGTAACCCGAGCCGGTAATGGGAGCGCCGCCGGCGCCGCCGAAATGGATGGCGATCGGCACGTCGTGCCGAGACGCGGCTTCATACATGGGCCAGTATTTGCGCCGACCAAGAGGTTCCTTTGTGCGGGCGATGAGAAGTGCGTGGACAAAGCCGGGATGGCTGCCCCATCTTTCGATCTCCGCGGCCGACAGTTGGCCGTCTTCCCAGGGGACGATGATCGAAGCACGCAAGCGAGGCTCGGGCTCAAGCCATTCGGCGAGCTGCCATTCGTTGGTGGCCCGGGCAAAGGCGGCGCCAAAGGCCAAATTGCGCTGCTCGCCGGCGCCGACAAGCGGGTTGAGGACGCCGATCTCGATGTTCCATTCATCCAAGAGCTGCTTCTGGAGCAGAGGCAGGTTTGAGCCGGGCGGCGTTCCGTCGCCGGGCCAGGCGTCATGGCGGGCCGCATTGGGCATGGCGCGTGGATAGTGTGAGCCATCAAAACCCCTCGGCCCGAACGTCCGGTGGTAGTCCTGCCAGCGCTCGTCCAGATAGCTGCGGAGCACGTCGTGGGTCGGGAAGTAAATATGTATGTCGGTGTCGATTATGGCCGTGTCCAACGGTGCACGATAGCGGGCGCCCTGCTGTATGGAGGCAGAAGGCTGGTTTGCGTCATGACCATTGGTCCGGTCTTTCGTTGCCGGGCCGCTCTCCAAGGTGGCAGCCGAATCCAGGTGAGCAGTCATGTTTGTCCTCCTATTCTGTCGATAGACGTCGAGAAGCCATGTGCGGGACTGGGTTAATGTCTCATCGTCATGAAGGTGTTTTCACAGCCGATAAAATGCGCGTGCGTTGGCAGTGCAGATCTTGTTTCGCTGGTCGACGGTCAACAGGTCAAGCAGGATTTCGTGGTCGTCGTGGGAATGGGGGTAATCACTGGCGTAAAGAAGCAGGTCTTCGGCGCCGCACTGGTCGAGAATCTGGGCGAGATGCAGGGGATTGGGCGGTGCGTCCAAGGGTTGAATGGTGAATCGCAGGTGTGTGCGCATGTATTCGGAGGGGGGCCGCCGGACGTACGGCGTGTTGTGGCGCAGCCCCTTCCACTCTTTATCGATGCGCCACATCAACGACGGCAACCAGGTGAATCCTCCTTCGATGAGCGCGACGCGCAGGGAGGGAAAGCGTTCAAACGCGCCTTCGCAGACCAGACTGATCACCTGGGACTGAAAGATCTGTGCCATGTTGGCGTAGTCTTCGATGAAATAGGAGGGCCAGCCGGTGGGGGTGGGGGGATGGC
>VXOE01000305.1 GCA_009840225.1 Caldilineaceae bacterium SB0662_bin_25
GGGGGGGCTGGTTTTTGTTTAAATCCCCCGGGGGGGGGGGGGGGGGCCCCCCCCCCGCCGCCGTTGTTGCCGCGCCCGGCGAGGACGACGATTGGGCGGTCCTGCAGGGCGTCTTCTTCGTCATCTTCCTCGGACAGGAGCTGTTTGGCGAGCAGGGCGAGGTTGCGGCCGGCGTTTTCCATCATCAGGAGCAGCTGGATGCCGAAGTGCTCGACCATCAGCCGGTCTACGTCCCGCATCTGGTCGGTGGAGAGGGCTGGCAGGATCACGGAAGTTGCTCGGGCATGCGCGGCGGCACGAGCAGAAAGCTGAGAAGCCAGCAGACCATCGTTGGGATTACGATCGTGCTGGTCCACATGTGAACCGACCAGGTCGACCCAACAGTCGGCAGGAGAACGGTGTAATACCCGCCGTATAGAAGGAGGGGAATCGCCGGGGCGAGCCAGCGAACCGAGTCCGGGTTGCCGGATGGATTTGCCCGCCATGCCAGATAGTCTACAGCCACGGCGGGGACGGCCATGCCGAAGGCGAGCCAGATCATGAGTGTGCGCTCGTAGTCCAAGATGGTTGCGCCCAGTATCGAGAGGCAGAGGATTGAGGAAACCGCACCAAGGGGCAGCCGCCAGCGGCGCAGGGTCAAGAGCAGGGGCCCTGCGAGCGCGGCAGCGGTGATTGTCGCCCCGACCAGGCCCGCCACTTTGCCTACGTCGTTGCGAAAGTAGCCGCTGCCAGTCCCAGGTGTTCCAAGAAGGACGGTGACGGGGAAGAAAAACATCATAAAGAAGGTTAAGGCAGCCAGAAGGGCGCCCAAAGAGGCGATGGCAGGCCCCAGCTCGCGCCAGTTCGCCAGGGCGTCCTTTCTGTTCCAGGCGGCGCGCAGCGGGCCGGTTACAGTCAAGCCAATACCGAGTCCCAGGAGGATGTGGGTCGGGCTGAAGAGCGCTTCGGCGCCTTCCTCGATTCCGAAGAGTATGTGCCATACCATGTCGCCGACGCCGCCGGCAGCGAATATGAACAGACCGACCCCCGTCAGGCGATAGCCGTCGGGGATAGAAAGAGCCAGCGGATATCCTCGCCTAAGGTTGGCAAGTAAAGCGGCACCAAATGCAATCGCCACCAGCAAGAATCCGCTGTAGAAAAAGGCATGCCAAGGTGTGAAAAACGACTCATCGACTCGCCCATGATTGTGTGCCCAGCCGTCCAGGTACAGGCCGCCGACGAATACCGCGCAAAGCAGGTTGATCAGCCAGTCAAATTGCAACCCCGATACGGGCTTCGCGCGGGGGGTATTTTCCTGGGGCCTTGTCTGGGCCGAGGCGATGGAGTCTGAGAGAATCGATTCACTCATCGGCAACATTCCAATATAGATTACGCACCTGATTTAGCTTGGTTTCAGTGTAACCGAACTGGAGAGCCAATCAAAGCGCACACGGGTAGTCGAGTCTTCCTCGAGGCAGATATTGCCTGCTTGCCAATCGCGGCAATAGCGGAGGCAGAGTTGGGGGCATCTGCGGAGACGGGTTGCGTCGTTTCGGAAGCCGAGGCGGAGGCATTGAGGGTCCAGCACAGTCGGATTGGAATCGTGGCAACCCGTTTGTAAAATCCATCTCGACAGTGGTATTCTACGCGGTACAGCATATTTCGTTTGACAGTTGCGGCAGGGGTTGCCTCCCGTAGGGTAAAGGCGCGTGAACGAATTCCTGAAAACGGCCAAACCGGCAGTTCAGTTGGCACTGAAGGAGGACATCGGCAGCGGAGACGCTACCACTTTGGCAACGATCATGGCGGAGAGGCAGGCCAAAGGACGGTTTCTGGCAAAGTCGTCAGGTACGATAGCAGGGCTGGAGGTAGTCGAACTGACCTATAGTCTTCTTCAGGACCGGGAAGCGAAATCGTCCAAGTTGGGGACCGGTCAGCCTTTTCAGTTCTGCCCATATGTTGAAGACGGCGAAACGGTTGCCGCAGGGACTGTCGTGGCGAGCGCAAGCGGCAGTGCCCAGATCCTGCTTACGGCTGAGAGGGTGGCGTTGAACTTTGTGCAACGCATGTCGGGTATCGCGACATTGACACGGAGGTACGTTGAGGCGGTCGAGGGCACGAAGGCGGTGATCCTTGACACACGCAAGACGGCGCCGGGATTGCGCGTGTTCGACAAGAGGGCTGTGGTGCTGGGCGGGGGCATGAATCACCGCTTCGGTCTTTTCGACATGGCGCTCGTCAAGGACAATCACATCGCGGCGGCCGGGGGTATCACGGCGGCTGTTGGGGGCATCCGGGGACAGTACGAGTGTCTGGAAATCGAGGTCGAAGTGTCGGATCTGGTCCAATTGGAAGAGGCGCTGGGGCTAGACGTAGACCGGATTCTGCTCGACAACATGAGGCCAGAACAGATTGGAGAGGCCGTTGCCATCACCGCGGGTCATACCCCTTTAGAAGCGTCCGGCGGCATCAGCCTGGAGAATGTGGCGGCGGTGGCCGCGACAGGTGTGGACTACATTTCGGTGGGCGCGCTCACCCATTCGGTTCCCGCGCTCGACATCAGTTTCGAATTGGAGATAGTCGTTTGACGCTCTCCAAATGAGGACAGTTGAAAGAGGCCGGCTACAGATCCAAAAAGCGAGGTAGCAGCCATGACGGCGGCAACACTGACAACACCACTGGCAGAGGTCACCGATGCCAGGTCGATGTACGAGGCACTTGCGCGCAGGCTCCACAACGTGGTCCTAGACGTAGAGTTGCGCATCAAGGCGGAAATTGCGGTGCAGATAAATCGCCTGAAGAAGGAACGCAACGCGGTGATCCTCGGTCACAACTACATGGAGGCGACGCTGTTCCATTCGATTCCGGACTTTGTCGGCGACTCGCTGTACCTGAGCCGGATGGCGGCCCAGACCGACAAGGAGGTAATCGTATTCTGCGGCGTGGAGTTTATGGCGGAGACGGCAAAGATTCTGAGCCCGGACAAGACGGTCCTGCTTCCGGCTGAAAAGGCGGGCTGCTCGCTGGCCGCAAGCATTACGGCGGAGGACGTGCGGCGCCTGAAGGCACAGTTTCCCGGCGTACCGGTGGTCACTTACGTGAATACCTATGCCGACGTGAAGGCGGAGACGGACGTCTGCTGCACGAGCGGAAACGCGGTGGCGGTGGTCAACTCGCTGGACTCGGAACAGGTCATTTTCCTGCCTGATGAGTATCTGGCCAAGAATGTAGCGGAGGAGACAGGCAAGCAGATCATTTTCCCACAGGCCACCGGCGTAGAAGGGGAGCGCGGCGGAGGCGAGCCGGCAGCCGTTTCGTTCGAAGCGCCGGGCCAGACTCACCGCGACCTGGATACCGGCCACCCGGTCATCCCGTTGCAGACGGAGGCGTTCGACTTGATCGGATGGCACGGCCGGTGTGAAGTCCACGACAAGTTCACTGTAGATGATATCCGGCGCGTGCGGGCAGAGTTTCCAGACGTCGCGGTTCTCTCGCATCCGGAGTGCAGCCCGGAGGTGGTTGCGGCGTCAGATTTTACGGGCAGTACGTCAGCGATGATCCGCCACGTTGAGGAGACGGACGCGCCCCGTTACCTGCTTCTGACCGAGTGCTCGATGGGGGACAATATCATAGGGGCCAACCCGGATAAGGAGATGCTGCGTCTTTGCTCTGTCCGGTGCCCGCATATGGGCCAGATTACGATGGAAGATACGCTGGCGGCGCTGGAAAAGATGCAGTACGAGATAACCGTTCCCGAGGAAATCCTGGTCAGGGCTGCACGTTCGGTCCAACGCATGGTGGAGATCGGCTAGCAGTCTGCGCTTTCCTTTTCTCAGACCGCTCTCAGCGGCCTTTCGGAGTCACCGGTGCATTGGAGCATGCCGAAGCCGGATTACCGGTGACGCTGGTTGGGCGCGGGTAAGAGTCCCAGAATAGAGAAAGTAATTTGGTGCAGGGCAGGGCTCACCAGTAGTGTTCAAGGGTCAGACGATTTGGGCGGTACAAAGCCTTGTCCGCCTTCCAAAGGGTTGAACCAGGCGAGCTGGTCGCCAAATGCGACGACATCGCCGAACACGAGCACTGCCGGAGCGTGAATCTCAGCCAGTTCCATCGCTCGGGCCAGCCCGGCCACTGTTGAGCGAGCCACTTTCTGATGTACTGTCGATGCACTTGCGATTGCGGCGGCCGGGGAATCGGGATCGCGGCCGTGCTCGACCAGAGCCTTACAGATTTTCTCTGCGGAACGAACAGCCATCAAGACGACAAGGGTGGGCACTCTCGCCATCAGTGCCCAGTCGACATTTGACCCATCTTTTGTGGGATCCTCGTAGCCGGCAACAACCGTAAAGGCGCTCGCCAGACCGCGATGGGTGACCGGGATGCCAGCGTAGGCGGGCGCGGCAGTTGCGGAGCTTATGCCGGGCACAACTTCGTAGTCAAGTCCGGCTGCAGCAAGCGCCAGGCACTCCTCGCCTCCGCGGCCAAAGACAAAGCCGTCGCCCCCTTTCAGACGCACGACTTGGAGACCTGCGCGGACGCGCGCCACCAGCAAGGCGTTGATGGCGTCCTGGGTCATCGCCCGGGAGGCATAGCCCTGCTTGCCGGCGAATATTTTCTCGGCCTGGGGACGGACTTCATGCAAGAGCTCCTGAGCGATCAGCCTGTCGTAGATAACGACGTCGGCGGCACGCAGCAGAGCGAGGCCGCGCACGCTGATCAGGTCGGCACGCCCGGGCCCCGCGCCAACAATGTAGGCCTTGCCTTTCATGGGGTGTGCACCTTCGCGACAGGAGGGTGCTGAACGACGAGTTCAGGGTTCGCCAGCGGCAGTGGCTTCATGGCTCTTGTTCCAGAAGTGCGGCGATGCGGTCACGGGTTGAGGTGGCCTTGCGGGGCTGTGCCGAATAGGTGCTGACGGAGACGATCAGATCGTCGTGACGAGTGACTGCAGGCGAGTGAAAGTTGCCTTCGGCCGGTACATCGGCCACGTTAACCAGAAGATTTTTCCTGTGCGCGGCCTGCGCGATTTCACGGTTGACGTTGCGGTCATTGGTGGCGGCAAAGACGAGGGCGGCGTCCTCCAGGTCACCGTCTCTGTAGCTGCGACGAATCCACTCGACCTTGCCTGCTTCGGCCCAGGCGGCGATCTGCTCTGTTGCGGATGGGCTGACAAGGCGCACGGGCAGTTCAGCGTCCAGCAGTCCTCGCACTTTGCGCTCGCCTACGATACCGCCGCCGACGACCACGGCAGTTCGTCCAAAAAGGTTGGTCACGGTCAGAGGGTATCGCACCACTTTGGCCCTCCTTTGCTCAGGCACTTGAAGGCGGGCGCCGGCTGGGGGAACCCGCCAGGATCGCGTTGACGACTCGCACGGCCTGCACGTTTTCGCGGACATCGTGGACGCGGACGATCTGTGCGCCGCGCTCTACGGCGATAGCGTTGGCCGCAATTGTGGCCGGGAGCCTGTCATCCACCGGGGCGCCGCCTGCCATTTTGCCCAAGAAGCCCTTGCGAGAACAGCCAAAGAGGAGCGGGTAGCCCAGTTCCTGAAATTCATCGAGGCGGGAGATGAGGGAGGCGTGCTGGGCAGGCGTTTTTCCGAAACCGATACCGGGATCAATGATACGGTGCCAGCGGGGAACGCCTTCGAGGCGGGCCCGTTCAAGAGCCGCGGATAGTTCTTTACGTACAGCGGCCACTATGTCGCTCGATTGTTCGAAAGGGGAGGGCGGGCCGCTTGGCGCGTTTGCGGTCGAAGGGCCGGTGCGGAGGGGCGCACGATTGTCCATCAGAACAAGTGGAACACGGCTGCGAGCGGCCAGGGCGCCCATGGAGACAGAAGCGCGAGGACTGAGAGGCGAGGGTTGAGATGGATCTTCTCCTGCGCGGCCGGCCAATTGGGCCGATCGCGATCCTGAGACGTCGTTCAGCCAGCTGGCCCCGGCATCAAGAGCCGCCTCGGCGACTTCTGCACGAAAGGTATCGACCGAAAGGGGAACGTCTACGGCGTGGCGCAGGGCGCTGATGGCGGGTACTACCCGATTGATCTCTTCCTCGACGGGTAGGTAGTCGTGGCCGGGGCGAGTTGAGTAGCCGCCCACGTCGAGGATGTCGGCACCGGCGGCAACAAACCGGCTCGCCTGCGCAAGGGCCGCCGCAATCGGGTCAGGCTCTTGGGCGAGTCCGTCGCCGGAGAAGGAGTCCGGCGTGATGTTGAGTATGCCCATTACCTTGGTGCCCTGCCCCCAGTGCCACAGTTTTTCGCCTACCGGCATCACCCGGGGCGGTACCGGCATCTGCAGGCGCTGCCAGAGCTCCGACACCGTAAGGTGCAGGCGGGGATGGCGCATTTCCCGGCCCAAGTCCAAGAGAGGAGCCAGCACAAAGTCTCGTTCGGGAATGCCGATGTGGGGGATGGTCAGATCGGGGGTATCGACGAGAGCATCGTCGAAGAAAAGGATATCGAGATCGATGACGCGGGGACCGTAGCGAATCGATTTCACCCTTCCGAGGGCGACTTCGGTCTGCTTGACGGCGCGCAGCAGTTCTGACGGCGTAAGGCGTGTAGAGGCTTTACAGACTGCGTTGAGGAAGAGGGGCTGATCGGTGACCAGGATCGGATCTGTTTCGTAGAGGTGGGACGTCTCCACTATGGTCAGATACGACGACATGGCATCCAGGGCAGCGTGGAGATGGCCGGCCCGGTTTCCGAGGTTGCTGCCCAGGGCGATGAAAGCTGTGTGGGGCATAGATAACCCGGTGACGCAAGTTGCGTGCCAAAATTTGTTGAGCCGGGCCGCCGTCAAACGGGTGGCGTCCGGCCACCTTTCACGGCCCTGGCAGTCATCATTCGCAGGTACGGAACTGGCAGGGCCTCGGGCCGAATTATATACTCTTTGACCCGCGAAAGCAGCATTGATTTCGGGTGGATGCCCTTTCTGTACAGTTCAGGTATAATCGTTGTGGGCGCCATTGTTTGTTTGCAGAGCAGAATTGTGACCCTTTTCTTGCCAGAAACGGGGTTTTGTACTGCATTCTCCACCCGCCGCAGTTCGACAATCCCCGCGATTGAAGCCTGTGAAGGCAAGGTGACATGGACGAATTGGATTTCGACTACCCGCTTACCGACGAACAGATTTCGGCCTACCGTCGCGACGGTTTTGTGAAGCTGCCCAAAGTTCTGTCGGCGGAAGTGTTGGACGTATATGGCGCGGAGTTTACGCGCCTCGTGAAGGCCCTTAACCGGCAGACCCTGGCTCTGGAGGAACGGAACACGTACGGGAAGGCCTTTCTACAGATTCCAAATCTGTGGGAACACAGCGAGATGGTGAAGAGTTTTGTGCTCTGCCGTCGATTGGGCAAGATCGCGGCCGAACTGATGGGCGTTGACGGTGTGCGCATGTACCACGATCAGGCGCTCTACAAGGAGCCTGGGGGGGGATTCACGCCCTGGCACGTCGACCAGTTTTACTGGCCGCTGTCAAACGACAATTCGGTTACGGCCTGGATTCCCTTGCAGGAGGTCCCGTTGGAGATGGGACCTCTTTCGTTCTGCGTGGGGAGCCACAAGCTGTTGAAAAATCGGAATCTATCGATCAGCGACGAGAGTGAACGGCGGATCGGCCGCACCTTGCACGACTATCCGAAAAGCATAGAGCCGTTTGCCTTGGGGGAGGTCAGTTTTCACTCCGGTTGGACATTTCACCGGGCGGGGCCGAACGAAAGCGACCGGATGCGGGCAGTGATGACCATCATCTATATGGAGGACGGGATGCGGGTCGCGCCGCCGAAGAACGAGAGTCAGCAGAGAGATTGGGAGCGCTGGCTGCCCGGGGCGAAGATTGGTGAACTTATCGACACGCCGCTGAATCCCGTCATTTATTCTGCCCGCGAATGAGGTTGCCGCCGCGCCAACCGTATGGGGTGAAGACGTTGTGCAGTTCAGGGCAATTGGAGATTGGGAGCGGCACGTGCGCAGAGTCAGGTGGAATGCTGAAACACTCAGGAGCAGGTCTGAATGAAAGGCGTAGCTAAACTGAGGCCTGGGGCAGGTCAAGTCGGTCTGCTGGACGCGCCCGAGCCGAGCGCGGTTCCGGGTCACGTCGTAATCGAAGTGACGGCTGCCGGGCTTTGCGGGACCGACGTACATATCTATCACGACGAGTACCCGTGCCGGCCACCGGTGATCCTCGGCCACGAAGTCGCGGGAAAGATCGTTGATGTTGGCAGCGGCGACTCCCGATTTCGAACCGGGAGTTCGGTGACCAGCGAACCCAACTTTGCGCTGTGCGGAACATGCCCTTTTTGCCGTGCGGGGATGCTGTATCATTGCCCGCAGCGCGCGTCGATTGGAAGCGGGGTAAACGGAGCATTCGCCCGCTACGTGCTTGTGAAGGAACGATCGGTGCACCTGTTGCCTGACGGCGTGGACGAATGGTCAGGGGCGTTGACCGAGCCACTGGCCTGCTGCGTTCACGCGCTGGAAAACTCGAGGGTTGAGCCAGGGGACCTGGCGGTGATCACAGGGCCGGGCGCCATCGGTCTGATGATGCTTCAGGTGGTGAAGGCGGCCGGTGCGCGGGCGGTCGTGATTGGTACGGAAACCGACGAAGCGCGGCTGGAACTGGCGCGGCAGCTTGGGGCGGACGAGACCTTGACAGCGGGCAAAGACGACCTTCACGAGCTGGTGATGGAACGCACGGATGGTCTCGGCGCGGATATCGCGTTTGAGTGCTCGGGCGCAGGGCCCGGCGCGCAGACGGCCCTTGATCTGGTGCGGCACAGAGGGCGCTATGTACAGGTGGGGCTTTTCGGCAAGCCGGTGTTATGGGACCTTGAGCAGGTCTGTGTGAAGGAGGTGCAGGTACAAGGCACCTTCGCCACGGTAGCCAGTTCGTGGCGCAAAGCACTGGCCCTGCTGCAGTCCGGCCAGCTTCGGACGGCACCATTGATCAGCCACCGACTTCCGCTGGAGGCTTGGCAACAGGCCTTTGACCTGTTCGAGGGCCGTGAAGGTGTGAAGATCGTATTTTCGCCAGAGTAGGAGCTTCCCGGGGCGGCAACGGACGCTTAGGGGCCGCCGCGAGGGCTGCCGCCGTCTTATTGCTCACGCGGGCGTTGAATACGTTCCATACTGCGCTCATCGATCAAATCTGTATCCCATTCCAATACTTTTTGCATGACTGAGGCCGTACGCTCCACATTTCCGGCGGGCCGACGCTGTCCCAATTGCGGTTCAAGGGTCGCTCAGAACGCTGAAACCTGTTATTTCTGCGGACATGAACTGACCGGAACTCCCAGGACAAGGCCGGCGCGCCTGAACATACGAGATGCAGTGCTGGCGCTCACGCTGCTGGCGATCGTGATTGGCTGGTGGCAGTTCGGCAGTCTGGGCGACAATTTCCAGCGGACCAATGGAACGCAGACTGAAACCAGCCCGACGTCGCTGGAATCGGCGGATGCCGTGCCGACGACCGACGCGGACGGTCAACAGCCCGACAGTGCCGTGGGCCGCCACACAGTGCAGTCGGGAGAGACCTTGCTGGGCATCGCCGGGCGGTACGGGGTTACAGTGGAAGAGATTCAGGCTGCCAACGACCTAAGCGGTACGCTGATCCGAACCGGCGACGTACTGCTCATTCCGGTCGCGGCCTCGATTACCGAGAATGGGGGCACCGACGCGCCGACGATATCCACGGTCTTCAGTTATATAGTCAGACCGGGCGATACGGTCATATCGATCGCCGTCCGGTTCGGCACGACGGTTGCGGCCATCCAGGAAGCAAATGGAATCGGGCCGGACGATCTGATCAGACCTGAGCAGGTGTTAAAGTTGCCTATATCGGGTGTTCCCTCGGCTATTCTGGCGCCGGAGGGAACAGTGCCCTCCAAGCAGGACTCGGATTCGGATCAGATTTACCTGCCGCTGCAGTTACTGGGGCCGGAAGATGGTGAACGGATCCTCCATTCGGAAGACGTTTTGTTTCGCTGGCTGAGCGGCGGCCTGCTGGAAGACAATGAGTGGTATGTCCTCTATATCTGGCCGTTGGAAGGGTTGTTCGAATTGCCGCCACCGGTTTGGACGAGGGCCACGAGCTATCGCCTGCCGAGCCAGTGGGCGCCGCCCCCCGACCGGGACGTCACCTACAGGTGGCAGACTTCGGTCGTGCGCGTTGTGACGGGGCAGGAGGGAGGACTGCGTCTTGAGGCGGCGAGCGGGCCCGGAGAAGTACGCGGCTTCGAGTGGTTTGGCGGCGGGAACTGAGTTGGACCTCCGGATGTCCAAAGTCGTTGCGAATCCCCATTGATCCCAGAATCTCCGAGAAAGTAGCAACTGAGCCATGTTCTGTGTACGTACTGTGCGTGGTCTGTCCGGGCGGAATGGACCGTCAGTTTTTCTGTAGCGGGCTGGCGATGGTCACGGCGGTGGACGTTGGGCATACATGGGCGTTGCCTCGCCTGTCTTGCCTGCGCCGGCACATACTCGGAAACTGCCAAGACGCGGGGTGGGGGGGGTGAAGCCTGGTCGCAGCGGGTCGTC
>VXOE01000154.1 GCA_009840225.1 Caldilineaceae bacterium SB0662_bin_25
TTCGTAACAGGTGCCTAATCGAAAATGCCCGGCCAGACCACGTCCCGCCAGTCCCATCAAATTCCCCTGGCCCCCCCAATCAACGGACCTCCCGCTAAGGCCTGGCTTGGCGGCTGCCCTCCGTCCCTGCAACAGCCGGCAAACTATCCCAGCCGCCGCCATGAATTCCCGGACTGTTTCCACCCCAATTCTGGGATGCTCGCCTCCGAACTGTCTCTCCGCAAGGGGCGACGCACTTCAAAACTGCACACAACGCCCCGCCCGGCACGGTCCACACTGGCCGATTACAAACATTTCATAACCGAAAATCCCAAAAAGGTATTGAAATTAGTCAATCCGCGTGCTATACTATACGAATGCGCGCGGGGCGCATGTTTTCTTACCGTCTTTTGAATCCAGGTTCTGTGGATGTTTCACATGAAACATTCACCACTTCGTATCCGTCCTAATGTCCGGATGCGCCAAAAGGAATCCGAACCGGCGCACCTGTTTACTTGTTGAATCCCTGATCGCCTTGGAGCGGCCCGCATGTCGGCAAACAATATGGCTGCAGCGAACTGCACAGCAATCAAAAAGCCGAATAACCAGGCAGACGCCACCGCGCCAGCCGCTATCCCCGTCATCGACTACGAAGGCAGCGGCTACCGTCAGGACTTCTGGGAAGGCCAGGGACGCGAGTACGAGGATGCCGTCGAACGCATCGCCCTGAAACGCCTTCTGCCTCCGCAGGGCAAACGGATCGCCGAAATCGGCGCCGGCTTCGGCCGCCTCGCCGACCTTTACCTCGGCTACGATCAGATCCTGCTCTTCGACTACAGTCGCACCATGCTGGCCGACGCCGTACGCAAATGGGGGCACGACCCGCGCTTTGTTTTCGTCGCCGGCAATCTCTACCAGATGCCGCTCGCTCCCGGCACGCTCGACACGCTCGTCATGGTGCGCGTGATGCACCATCTCGCCGATGTGCCCGCCGCCCTCGCCCAGCTACAGCCGCTCCTGCATCAACGCAGCACGGCCGTGCTCGAATATGCCAATAAGCGCAACCTCAAGGCGGTCCTGCGCTGGCTCACGCGCCGCCAGCGCTGGTCCCCCTTTGACCCGGAGCCGCTCGAGTTCGTCAGCATGAACTTCGACTTTCATCCCGGCTGGATGGCCGCAAAAATGAAAAACGTCGGCCTGCGCGTCGATGAACGATTCGGCGCTTCCCATTTCCGCCTGCCGGCGCTCAAGAATAACCTGCCGGCCCGCCTGCTCGCTCGTCTGGACAGCCGTCTATTTCACATCGGCGGCAAATTCCCCCTTGCGCCCAGCATCTTCGTGCGCACGGCTGCACCAGCCGCAGCAGAACGGCCGCAACGTGAAGCCCACCCGGGCGAAGCCGGCCCGGCACACCTGTTCCGTTGTCCGTCCTGCGCAACCCAGCCACTGGCTGCCGTCGACCCGTCACACCTTCAGTGTCCGTCCTGCGCCCGCCAATATCGGCAAACGGACCACATCTGGGACTTCAAACTCCCGGTGTGACCCTTTCGCTCGCAGTTGCCCAGGGGTCGCGTGAAAGGTACCCCCACACGATCTACCCCGATCGTACCCGGGCCATTTGAGATGCGCTCTACGGAAGAGTTACATCTCTCTATGGTAAGTTGACCTTCATCTGAACATTGCTACGCGCCAACGACGACGCCTGACCGGCTCTTGTCCGGCCAGCCGCGAAATGCGTTTACGAATTTACGAAAAGAGGTGACGATGGCTGAAGAAATGCTTCTCACAAAGGAACTGACGCAGGAGCGCAACGGGGATTCCAATACACCCTTGCCCAAAAATGGCACGGCGCAAACCGACCTGCAGTTTTCCAGTCCGCAGGAGACCCTCGCCCATCTGCTCAAACTCGGCCGCGAAAAAGGCTTCGTCAGCTACGATGAAGTGCTGCAAGTCATGCCCGAAGCCGAAAACGACGTTGAGCAACTGGATGACATCTTCGCATCTCTGCTGGATCAAGGCATTTCTGTCGGGCAGGCCAAAGAGGAAGTTCCTAGCGAAGAGAAGAAAGATCCAGCCGAATCCGCAGAAGAAGACGAATTCGACCTGAGCCAGATCGAGATCGACGACTCCATCAGCCTCTATCTCAAAGAGATCGGCCGCGTTCCTTTGCTGACCGCCGCCGAAGAGGTCGACCTTGCCAAACGCATGGAGGCCGGTCGCGATTCCCGCCACCGCCTCAACCAGGAACAGGTCGAATGGGAGGAGCGCGAACAGCTCCTCTGGCTGGTACGCGACGGACGCTCCGCACAGGAGCACCTGATCAAGGCCAATAGCCGCCTCGTCGTCAGCGTCGCCAAAAAATATGTCGGCCGCGGCGTTCCCTTCCTTGACCTGATCCAGGAAGGCAATATCGGTCTCATTCGCGCCGTCAAAAAGTTCGACTACTGCCGGGGCTACAAGTTCAGCACCTATGCCACCTGGTGGATCCGGCAGGCCGTCACACGCGCCATCGCCGATCAGGGCCGCACCATTCGCGTGCCGGTGCATATGTACGAGCAGATCAACCGCCTGACCCGCACCAGCCGCCAGCTCGTGCAGGAGTTGGGCCGCGACCCCACCACCGAAGAGATCGCCGAGGAGCTGGGCGTCACCCCGCGCAAAGTCGAGCACATCATGCGCGTCAGCCAGCGGCCCCTCAGTCTCGAAATGCCGGTCGGCGAGGAAGAAGACAGCTACCTGGGCGACTTCATCGAGGACGAGGACGCAGACAGCCCGCAGGACTCCGCCGGCCGTCAGATCCTGCGCGAAGTGATCGACGAGATCTTCCAGAGCCTGACGCCCCGTGAGGTGCGCATCCTCCAGCTCCGCTTCGGACTGGTCGACGGCTACAACTATACGCTCGAAGAGGTCGGCAGAAAGTTCGGCGTCACACGCGAACGCATCCGCCAGATCGAAGCCCAGGCCCTCAGCCGCCTGCGCCACCCCAGCCGCAGCCGCCGCCTACGCGACTACCTCTAACAACGAGGAAAGAGGAACACCAGGAGAGAGGAGTGAGAGAACATCTGCGACGAGTCGCAGTATCTCACTCCTCTCTCCTCTTCACTCTCTCCTCTCCCTTACCTTACATCCCCTTCCCCACCGATTACGCCCCGCTCCAACCGGTCGAACAGCTTCGTAATATTCTGCTCCGCCACCTCCTCCAACGACAGGTCCAGCTCCGTACAGATCTGCGTCAAATACCAGAGCACGTCACCCAATTCGTCCTTCAACGCCGCCCGGTCGTCCTCCGTAATGACACCCTCCTTGTCACGAAAGATCTTCTTGATCTTACCCGCCACCTCACCCGCCTCATTCACAAGCCCCAGCGTCGGATACACGATCGCATGATCGGTGTGAATCAGGCTCCACGTCTTGCGAGACTCCGTCTGATACTTCCCAAAACTGATCGTCGCCATATATCTCCCTCTTCCCTCACGCCTTTCCACTCTCTCCTCAACCTGTAACGCCTCGCCATCCACAGGTCTTCACCAAAAACTAAAAACCAAAAACTGAAAACTAAAAGAGGCCCGACCAATCAGTCGGGCCTCTCGTCAGCCGCTTCCCAGCCTATACGTCCAGATTACGCACCTCATGGGCGTGCGTCTGGATAAACCGCCGCCGCGGCGGCACACTGCTCCCCATCAGCATATCAAACGTGCGGTTGGCCTCCGCCGCATCCTCCACCTGCACCTGCAGCAGCGTCCGGTACTCCGGGTTCATCGTCGTCTCCCACAACTGCTCCGGGTTCATCTCCCCCAAACCCTTGTAACGCTGCTCCAGCTTGATATTCTCGTTACCCATCTCCTTGCGAATCTGCGAAAGAGCGTTGTCGTTGTACACATACTGCTCAGACCGCTTCGCCTTGCCGTTCTGGCGCTCGGTGATCTGCACCTTGTACAACGGCGGCTGCGCAATGTACAGGTGTCCGTTCTCCACCAGGGGTCCCATATACCGGAAAAACAGCGTCAGCAGCAGCGTACGGATGTGCGCGCCGTCCACGTCCGCGTCCGTCATCACGATGATCCGGTTGTAACGCAGGTTGTCGACCGTGAAATCATCGCCCACGCCGGTGCCCATCGCCGTAATCAGCGACTGGATCTCCTTGTTGCCCAGGATCTTGTCCAGGCTCGTGCGCTCCACGTTCAGGATCTTGCCCCGCAACGGCAGCACGGCCTGGAAGCGCCGGTCGCGGCCCTGTTTGGCGCTGCCGCCTGCACTGTCTCCCTCCACAATGTAGAGCTCGCTCTCGTTCGGATCGCGGCTGGAGCAGTCCGCCAGCTTGCCCGGCAGCGTCAGGCTCTCCAGCGCGCTCTTGCGAATCACCAGCTCACGCGCCTTGCGCGCCGCCTCTCGGGCCCGAAACGCCACCTGGCACTTGTCGGTGATCCGTCTGGCCTCGCGCGGGTTCTCCTCCATCCAGCTGTTGATGCCTTCCGCCACCGCAGTCTCGACGTGATACCGCACCTCGTTGTTCAGCAGCTTCAGCTTGTTCTGCCCTTCAAACTGCGGCTCCATCACCTTCACACTGATGATCGCCGTCATCCCCTGCCGCGTATCATCCCCGCTGAAGTTGGCGTCGTTGTCCTTCAGAATCCCCTGCTTGCGCGCATAGTCGTTGACCTGCCGCGTCACCGCCGCGCGCAGACCGGTCAGATGGCTGCCGCCGTCGGGCGTGTTGATCGTGTTGGCAAACGCGAAAATCGACTCATTGTAGCCGTCCGTGTACTGGATCGCCGCCTCCACGTGCGTCGAATCGACCTGCATGTCAACGTAGATCGGCGGGTGCAGCACCGTCCGGTTCTTGTTCAGATAGCGCACGAAAGTCTGCACGCCGCCCTCGAAATAGAAACTGATCTCCCGCGGCGCCTCCCCGCGATCATCGACAAAATGAATATCGATGCCCCGCGTCAGGAAAGCCATCTCCCGAAAACGGGTCACCAGCGTATTCCAGTCATATTCCAGAACGTCGAAGATCGTGTCGTCGCGCAGAAAACGCTGAACTGTGCCCGTCTCGCCGGGCTCACACTCGCCCACCTCTTCCACGTCGGTCACCGGCACACCGCGATTGAAACGCTGCCGCCAGACCTTTCCGTCCCGCTTGACCTCCGTCTCCATCCATTCGCTCAACGCGTTGACCGCGCTCACGCCCACACCATGCAGACCGCCCGACACCTTGTAACCCACGTCGCCGAACTTACCGCCGGCGTGCAGCTTCGTCATCACCACCGTCAACGCCGGTATGCCGGTCTGTTTCTGTATGCCCACAGGGATGCCGGCCCCGTTGTCCTCCACCGTGACGCTCTCATCCTTGTGAATCGTCACCACGATCTTGTCGCAGCGCCCCTGCATCGCCTCGTCTATGGCGTTATCCACCACCTCGTAAATCATGTGGTGCAGGGCCTTCGTATCGGTCCCGCCAATGTACATGCCCGGCCGCTTCCGCACCGCCTCCAGGCCTTCCAGCACCTGGATCTGGTCGGCGCCGTAAACGAAATCCTGCTTGTTCATCTTCTCTGCCACGTATACCTCCGGTCATTTCAAACGGGGCCGCCGCCCGCAACCGGGCCCTCAACCCCAATTTAACTCCGCTGGCTGCAAATACCCGCTCTCAACCTGTCATCCAGCCGGTGTCAGCCGGCCGGCGATCGGGGAGCGTCCGCAACCCTACGCTCGCATCAAAAATATGTCAGGCAAAACTATCCGTTTCTTGCTGCTGCATCGCCAGAATGCGCGTCCGGTAAAACACCAGCAGCGACATCGCCAGCCCCGTGCCGATAAAGGTGTTCCCCAACGTGGCAAATGCCACGCCCAGCGTATGCCACTGGGTCACCTGGCGAAAAAGCAACCCCATTCCCGTCGAAATCAACGTCGTCAGCAGAACGAACCCCACCGTGGGCCAGAAGTTCTTTCGTACCAGGTGGATGCTGCGGCGCACAGCACTCCCAATCGCCAAATCGTCCAGCACCAGCGCCGTCGTCACAAAATAAAGATACAGCAGGATCACCATGATCAGGCCGCCGAACAAAAACAGCGCCCCGGAGCCCAACACCGGACTGATCAGCGCCAGCACCGTGACCCCGATCACACCCGGAATGTAGATCATCAGCAGACCGAGACCGAAGAAAACCAGGAAACCGATCGTCCGCAGCCAGTGGCGCACGATTCGGCCCGCCAGTATGTTGAGAGTGAGCGCCTTCGGCCCCTCCCCGATCGGCAGATTCTGGGCCAGCAGATTCATATACGTCGCGCCGATCAACAGACCGGCCAGACCAAAGAGCAGCGACAGCAGGCCCGCCGCACCGATCGAGTCGACCTCCACGCTGGGATGGCTTCCCTTTATGCCCGGCAGCGTCGCCAGCAGGCTTGGCACGTGATACAACAGACCGTTGACCAGAAACTGGGCCAGATTGCTCGTCTCGCCGAACACTGTCAGCAGCTCGCTCATCTGGTCCAGCGCAAACGGACTCCCCTCCGCCAGCTGTGGGTCCGCAGCCATTTCCGTATAGAAATCGGCCAGCCTTCCTAGCAAAGGGCTGATGCTCCAACGCGGCAGAACCCACAACAGCGCGTCCAGCAGCAGCGGCAACAACAGCAGCCCGGGACGCTGGCTCACAAAGCGGTAGCCGGTTGAAATACTGTCTATGATACCCACAAACGCGTCCCGTTTCGGCCGGACAAACCCATCCCCAATCCGTCCTCAAATTGGCGTTTTTGCGGCACACTTTAGCCTTCTGATTTTACCACATACGCCCAGAATTGGCGAACGACAGGGACCCACTTCGTAGATCACAATGCCCCCAAAACTACTCTGTAAACGGATTAGACGGGAAGGGTAGACCGTTCTACAATTGACTGACCTGTGCTCGCTATATCTGGGGACAAATCGGGAAATTGGTATCATAAACGCAGGGTTTTCCGCCTGTCTGCCTGCAACGATCCCGCAGCCGCGTCCTGGTACCACGAGAATCAACTGACGCAACGTCCCACTGTACAACCACCAAAGGAGAAAGCATGGCCTCATTTGCCATCCAGGGCGGCCACCGCATCGAGGGAACTGTAAACGTCAGCGGCAACAAGAACGCCTCCTTCCCCCTTATCGCCGCCTCTCTGCTCACCGACGAGACCGTCACCCTGGAAAACGTCCCGCAAATTGACGACGTCGCCGCCATGCTCACCATTCTGGAAGGGCTGGGCGTCTACGTGCGCAAAGAAGGCAACCGGCTCACCCTGCGCGCCGATAAATTGCACAGTCACGCGCCCGACCCCCAGCTCTTCGGACGCATCCGCGGCGGGCTGAACCTGATGGGGCCGCTCCTCGCCCGCCGCGGCGCATTCCGGGTCGAGGGCGCAGCCGGCGGTGATGATATCGGCCGCCGGCGCATCGACACCCACCTGCTTGTCTTCGAACAGCTGGGCGCCTCCTTCGCCCGTCCCAACAGCGGCCGCTTCGAGCTGACCTCCTCCGGCAGACTGCGCGGCGCCGATATCCTCCTCGACGAGGCCTCCGTGACCGCCACCCAGAACGCCCTGATGGCCGCCTCCCTCGCCCAGGGCACCACCATCCTCCGCAATACCGCCAGCGAACCCCACGTGCAGGAGCTGTGCCGCCTGCTGGTCGCCATGGGCTGCCCCATCGAAGGCATCGGCAGCAACACCCTGCACGTCCACGGCCAGGAGCGGCTCCACGGCGCCGGCGCCACCGTCGGCCCGGACTACATGGAGGTCGGCAGCTTCATCGGCCTCGGCGCCATCACCCCCGGCGAGCTCCGCATCGCCAACGTCGCCCCCGACCACCTCCGCATGCTCGAAATGGTCTTCTGCCAGCGCCTGGGCGTACGGATGCACCTGCAGGAGGACCCCAATGCCGCCCTCACCGGCTATTCGCTCCTCCTGCCCGACGAGCAGGACCTGCGCGTCCGCCCCGACTTCGGCGGCGCTATCCCCAAGATCGACGACGCCCCTTGGCCCGCCTTTCCTCCCGACGTGTTGAGCATCGCCGTTGTCGTCGCCAGCCAGGCCCAGGGCACCGTCCTCATCCACGAGAAAATGTTCGAAAGCCGCCTCTACTTCGTCGACAAGCTGGTCGCCATGGGCGCACAGATCATCGTCTGCGATCCCCACCGCGTCGTCGTCGTCGGCCCCGCCCGCCTCGTCGGCCAGGAAGTCAGCAGCCCCGACATCCGCGCCGGCATGGCCCTCGTCCTCGCCGCTCTCAGCGCCGAGGGCCGCACCCTCATCGGCAATATCGAACAGATCGACCGTGGATACCAGCGCGTCGACGAAAAACTGCGCGCCCTCGGCGCCCGCATCGAACGCACAGACGCCTGACGCAACTGACCGCGGATCACGAACCACTGAGGCCCTGTGCTGGGTAGCGTTTGAAGATTCCCTTGGTGGTTCCCCCATACACGCGGGAATAGAGCCTTCTCTGAACCATCCACACACGGCGTGGCCGAAGCGCCCGGCGGCGACGGCTCGCCGGCGGACCGCATCGACACCTGCAACGTGCCGGACACGGAGTAAATCTGCTATGCAGCAGACGCGCCTCGATGAAGAAAACTGTGGAGCATGTCGAGATTTCCTGTCTCGTCGGCAAGATGGTACAGTCAGCGGGTGCACTTTGGAAATGAGAAAGCAGTTTTCGGGAAACCGGGGTTGACACGGCCGCTAGCGTGTGCTAGACTGTGTGCTGTTGCAAATTTTTGCAACAAATAAAATTATCAATTCCCGCAATACGACGGAAGGCATTGCACCGACTGCCGTAGCTCTGCCGGCGCCTGACGCCAACTGTCCTGACGTCAATTGTGGGGGCACACGCCACCAGCCTCACGAAAAGGTACCCGCAAATGCTTCACTCACTTCGAACTCTGTCCTCGGTTCTGGCAATTCTGTTCCTCCTCGCCGCTTGCACCCCAGTCGCGCCTACAACTACCCTGTCAGGCCAGGAGGCCTCACTCTCCGGCACGCCGGTTGAGGTGGTGGCAACCACTAACTTCGTGGCCGATTGGGCCCGGGTGGTAGGTGGAAGCAGGGTAGAGGTCTTCAGCCTGCTTCCAGTGGGTGGCGATCCGCACACCTTTCTGCCAGGTGCCCGCGACGTTGCCAAGGTAGCTGACGCCGATCTTGTGTTGACTGTCGGTCTCGGTCTGGAAGCCGACTGGCTGCAGGATCTCCTTCACAACGCCAGTGCAGACGAGTCCAGGATCGTCGCGCTTGGTGAAGGAGTCGATCCGATCGAGTTCACCATGGTCGATATGCATGACGATCACGCGGATGAAGATGAGCACGGCCATGCCGAGGACGAGCACGAAGACGAGCACGGCCATGCCGAGGATGAGCACGAGGACGAGCACGACCATGACGAGATGATCATGGGGCGCCTGCTCGTTGCCGATGCGGTAGAATCGCATCTCTCCGTCATCGATCTGTCGACCAATGAAGTTGACAGCGGAATCTTCGAGGTCGCCGCGCCCCGCGCGACCGTGCACCCCAGCCCCACTCACCGCTACGCCATCGTCCTCGCCCGCGGGCCGGAGGACGGCGATGACCGGATCCACATCTTCGACAGCGGCGTCTTCCTCGTCGAGCACGGCGATCACTACGACCTCGTCACCCAGCCCGTCTCCCGTCATGCGTTGGAGATCGCTGACGAGCAGCCGATCCATTACGTCAACAGCCACGGCTGGACCGCGATCTTCGCAGACATCAACGGTCATGCCATCCTGATCAACGAGGCGGACCTGGCGAACGCACGCGGCGACTATGAGCCGGTCGTGCTTGAGGCCGGACCCCAGCATGGCGCCGCGCTGGTCATCTCCGACGAGCATGTCGTCGTTACCACGAAGAATCCCGACTACCCCGAGAATTCCAACGACAGCCTGCCTGTTGGCGCCGAAGTTCGCGACTTCAGTGATCAGGTCGTCTACGACGCCAGCGATCGCTCATGCCCGGGCATGCACGGTGAGTCCCACAATGAGCATGGCGTCGCCCTTGGATGCACCGGCGGCGTGCTCTTCCTCCACACTCACGATGGCGAGTACGCGCACGCGTTCATCGCCAATCCGCCGGAGATGCGTGAAGACTCCCGGATCGGGTCGGTCTACGGTCACCACCACGTCGAGCATTTCTTCGGCAAGGCCTCCTACTTCGACGGTGAGGGCTTCGCCGACGACGGCATTTGGCTGATCGACGTGGACCACGGCGAAATGCGCCAGGTGTTCAGCGAGCCGAGCGTTTCCACGAAGTTCTCCAGCGATGGCGAGCTGCTCTACGTGCTCGGCGCTGACGGCGTGCTGCACGCGCTCGACGCGCATGACGGCGAACTGCTCGAGACGATGGCGTTGGTAGAGCCTGGTGATGCCGGTCGTCCCGCGTTCATCGTCGTCGGCGAGATGATGTACGTCGCCGACCCCAACAGCGGCCATGTCATGGCCGTTCACCTTGAAGAGATGGAGATCGAGGAGGAGTGGGAAGTCGGCGGCGCGCCGTCGA
>VXOE01000343.1 GCA_009840225.1 Caldilineaceae bacterium SB0662_bin_25
AACCCCCACCCCCCGGGCTGGGGCCGTGGGCCGCCCGGGCCGGGGCGGGGGTGGGCGGGGTGGTCGATCTGGCGGGAGTTGGCCGGAACTTGCGGGACCATCCGACGGTGGGGATGCATCTCAAGCTGCGTCCTGCGGCGCGGGCTGGGGGGCCTCACGCGAGGCGGACGAACTGTTGTGTTCGGTACAGCTCTGGGCTGGCGGGCGCAGGGCAGAACGGTATGTTGATGGCGAGCTGTAATGTTTTTGGGATTGAGGGGGAGGCGCTGGCGCGGGGCGTGATCGCGGCGTCGGTATTTCAGGCGTTTTCGCAGGGAGAGCTACGTATTGTTTCGCCGGATCCAGAGGTTGAACCGGTGATCGAGGAGCGGATGTTGTCGGACCGGAGAGACCTGGTGCGGCTGCGAGACGGGGTGCGACGGTTGTTTGCGCTGGCGGGTCATCCCGCGATCGGGGGGATTGCGGAGGAGGTTTCGCTCGGTGATCTTTATGGTGGAAGGCGCGACGGGATCGACGGGTCGGTCAGTGATGAAGAGCTAGACCAGTGGCTGTTGGCGGCGTGTATCGATTGCTTTCATATTGTGGGGACGTGCCGAATGGGGGCGGTCGAAGACCCGGCGACGGTCGTGGATTCGGAGTGCAGGGTTGTCGGGGTGGATGGGCTGCGGGTTATCGATGCTTCGATTATGCCGGAGGTGCCGCGGGCGAACACGCATTTGACTGCGGTGATGATTGGAGAGCATATGGCGGAGAGGCTGAACTGCAGTTTTTAGTAGGTAGTTTTTAGTTTTTAGTGGAACGCCGCAGGCCAGTGGACGGTGGTTGGTGGGAGGCCGGTACATTAGTGGAGGAGGGATTGAGATGAGCGTGGTTGATGTCAGCAAGCGGGAGCAGTTTGTGCGGGACGGGTTTGTGGTGTTCAGGGGGGTGCTGGAGCCGGAGCTGGTGGCGGGGTTGAGGGCGTGGAGCGACGGGGTGCTCGGGGAGCAGGAGGCGGCGCATTTTGAGCAGAACCGGACGACGGGGAGCATGGTGCTGATCGATTGGGCGATGGCGTACCGGTACAGTGTGCTGGCGGAGCTGATTGCGCATCCGAGGGTGCTGGCGGCACTGGGGAAACTGGGGTTTGCGGAGCCGAAGTTCGGGCATGGGCGGATTATAAGCAAGCCGCCGCAGAGTCCGCCGCTGTTCTGGCACGAGGACGGGCGTTTTTGGGATGATCCGGTGAGCTATACGTGGCAGCCGATCCAGTGTTTTCTGATGTACTATTTGACGGATACGGACGTACATAATGGCTGTTTGCGGGTAATTCCGGGGTCGCACCGGAAGCGGCATGCGCTGCATGATCAGACGGCGCCGATGCATACAGATGAGCTGAGGACGTATGCAAATCCGGAGGACGCGGCTTTCCAGCGGGCGGAGGGAGAGATCGACGTGCCGGTGAAGGCGGGGGACGTGGTGATGGGGTACGGGAGGCTGTTTCACGCGTCTCATGCCAACCTGAGCGTCGAGAAGAGAACGGTGCTGACGATGTGGTACTATCCGCATTTTGTGGATCTGCCGGAGCGTACGCAGGCGACGATTTATTCGCTGGAGGCGAAGAACGGGGAGACGGGGACGGGCGCGGGGCATGCTGTGCAGGCGCGTATGGAGCCGCTGCGGATCGTGTACGAGGGCAGCGCCGAGCCGATCGCGACGCAGTGGACGCCGGGGCCGGCGCTGAAGTAGGGAATTCCGGTTGTGAGCGGGTCGGGGGCAGGTCAGATTTTGCCCTTTGCCTTCATGTCTGCGGCGAGCATTTTCTGGTAGGCGGCGTGGGCTTCTTCGTCTTCTTTGGCACGTTCGGAGTAGTAGATGAAGCCGAGGGCCTGGCGGGTGCGGGTTGGACTTTTGTTGCCGTCGGCGCGGTGGATGGTGAGGGCGTTGTGGATGAGGAGGTCGCCGGGTTGGGCGGGGAAGGCGACTTCGTCTGCGAGGTCCTGGGGTGTGCCGTAGTCGGTTACGCCCTGGGAGAAGCCGAGGGTCTGGGTGCGGCCGTGGGGGCGCAGGGGGAGAAGGTGTGAGCCGCGCACGTAACGAACGCAGCCGTTTTCTTCGTCCACCTCTTCGAGGGCGAGCCACATTGTAAGGGCTTCGCAGGGGTGGAGCATGAAGTAGTAGCCATCCTGGTGGGGCGGGGTGGCTTTGCCGATCCTGGGGGGCTTGTTGAAGTACTGCATGTTTTTGCCGACGACGGGGCCCTGGAGGAGGAGTTCGGCGAGTTTTTCGAAGCGGCTGTTGAACATGAGGCGGTGGAAGAAGGTGTCGTGGTTGAAGAGGCCGATGATCTGCTTGAGGGTGTCGGGCTGGCCGAGGGTTTCGTAGAAGACCTGTTCGCGGGGGAGGCGGGGGACGGTGTCGGAGATGAAGCGGGCGACGGATGCGCGTGTTTCTTCCACTTCTGCGGGTGTGAGGAAGCCGGAGAGGGCGAGGTAGCCGTCACGGGTGAATGAGTCGAGTGTTTGCTGGGGATGGTCCTGCCAAAGTTGTCCGTTGAGGGTATGGGTCATTTGGGGCTCCGGGGTGGGGCTTGGATTGTCGGTGGATGGTTAAGGGTAACTGCTTTTTTCCGCGAAGGGACGCGAAGGGGCGCGAAGAATGGCCTTTTGTCAAGTAGGGAGGAGAATTGGAACTGAATGGACTCATTACTCCAGGATGCCGAGGTGGCCGAGGTTCATGCCGACGCGGCCGCCGTCTACGTGGATGGTTGTGCCGGTGATGTAGGAGGCGTCGTCGCTGAGGAGGAAGGCGATGGCGCTGGCAATTTCCTCCGGGCCGCCGCGGCGCTGCATGAGGCAGGAGTCGATGGGCGTTTCTTCGAGCTCTTTTTTGTAGGCGGCGGGGTCGGCGTGGTCGGCGAAGTGCATTTCGGTGACGATCCAGCCGGGGGCGACGGCGTTGACGCGGATGTTGTATTGGGTGAACTCCTGGGCCATGGTCTTGGTGGTGGAGACGACGGCGGCTTTGATGGCGTCGTAGACCCACATGCCGGGGCGGCCGAGGTAGCCGCCTTCGGATGAGAGGTTGACGATGGCTCCGCCCTCCAGTTTGAGTAGTGGGAGGAGGTGTTGGGTCATCATAACCCATCCGCGCAGGCCGATGCGGGTCTCAATTTCCCAGTTTTCAATCCAGCCGCCGTCTTCGATGCTGCCCATGCGCAGTATGGCGGCGTTGTTGACGAGGAGGTGGAGAGAAGAAACCTTCTCTGCAACTTCGCGTGCGCAGTTCTCCACTGAAGAGTCGTCTGCGAGATTAACGTTGACATAGCCGGCGCTGCCGCCTGCTGCGCGGATCTGGGAAACGGTTTCAGCGGCCAGGGCGGCGTTCAGATCGGCGATGAATACGTGGGCGCCTTCGGCGGCGAGGCGTTGTGCGGTGGCGCGTCCGATGCCGGAGGCGCTGCCTGAGACGAGGGCCGTTTTGCCCCGGAAGCGGGTCATTTGATAAGGGTAGGGGGTCATTGCGATTGGCCTGTCAGTTCCTGGAGGAGGGAGAGGGCGGCTTTGGCGGAGCGTGCGGCGTCGTCGAACTTGCCGGTCTCGAGGACGACGTAGCCGTCGTAGCCGATTTCCTTGAGGGCGGTGAGGACTTCCGGTACGGGCACGTCGCCTTGGCCGAAGGGTTTGGTGTTGAGGCCGTCGAAGTGTGGTTCCCGGGGTGTTCCGGGGGCGGCGTCGCCCTGAAGGTATTCCTTGGCGTGGACGCGGACGATGTGTTTTCCGAGCTGGGCGATCTCTTCGAGGGGATCGTAGCCGAGGCCCATGCAGTTGGCCATGTCCCAGTAGTTGCCGACGGCGGGGGAGTCGACGCGTTCGAGGAGGGCGGCGGTCTCATCGCCCCGGAGAGTGTGCTCGATGGCGAGGGTGACGCCGGCTTGTTCGGCTTCGGGGCCGAGGAGGCGGAGGTTGGCTTCGAGGCGGGCGACGGATTGGTCGTCGCGCATCATGGCGGGGCCGAAGAAGGGCACGAGGAGGTAGGCTGCGCCGAGGTCGGTGCAGAGGCGGATGCCGGCGCGGACGGCGTCGAGGCCGAAGGCTTCCTTGTCGGGGTCGGCGAGGCCGCCGCGGTTGAGGAAGTGGGCGGCGACACAGGGGATGTCGACACCGGCTTGGGACGCGTTCTGGCGGATCGTGTCGCGGTTTTCGGGGGCGAGTGGGCCGCCGGGCTGGGCTTCGGAGAAGTCGTACCAGTCGAGTTCTACGCCTTGGAAGCCGAGTTCGGATGCGACGGTGAATACGGTTGACAGGGGCTGCTCGATTACGTTTTGGAGGGTGCCGAATTTCATCAGTTATTCCACCGTTTCGACTTGGCCGGATTCGAGGGAGCGGTTTGCTGCCAGGGTAACGGCGAGGGAGTTGACTGCGTCGGCGTAGGAGGAGCGGACGAGGCTCTGGTCCTGGGCTTCGACGGCGGCGAGGAAGCATTCGATCTGGCGGTAGTAGCCGCGTTCCTGGCCGTGGTAGTCGATTTCCTCCTGGTCGACGTAGCCGGAGAGGTGTGTGTCCATGGCGAGGCGGAGGTAGAGGTCGCGGCCGCAGAGTTCGGTCATGAAGCCGTCGCGGACGCGTGCGGAGCAGGTGCTGACGACGTTGCCGACGGCGCCGCTGGCGAACCTGAGATTGACGGCGGTGCTGTCCTCGAAGTCGGCGATGGTGTTGTCGGGACCGTCGTGGCCGAAGGCCTGGACGGATTCGATTTCGCCGAGGAAGAAGCGGAGCCAGTCGAAGACGTGGGTACTCTGCTCGACGAGCTGGCCGGCGCTCACAGCGAACTTGCCCCACCAGGGATGTGAGGGGGGCATGCGGGTGAGGAAGCGGCCGATGCCCATGCCGAGGTCGCGACCCTGGACGAGCTCTTTGGTGCGTTCGGTGATATCGGAGTAGCGGGCCATGTAGCCGACCTGATTGATACGGCCGCTGGCGGCGACGGCGTCCTGCGTGCGGCGGGCCAGGTCGAGGTCCTTGGCGACCGGTTTGGCGACGAAGACGTGTGCGCCGGCCTGTACGGCGTCGATGGTCTGTGTGTCGTGGGCTGCGGGGGGGATGGCGACGAAGACGACGTCGAGGTTTTCGCGGTCGAGCATTTCGCGGTGGTCGGTGTAGCCGGTGCAGTTGAGCTCGTCGGCGACGCGGGCGGCGGTCTGGGCGTTGATGTCGCAGACGGCGGCTACGGGCCGGTGCAGTTTTTCGAGGCTGCCGATGTAGTTTTGGGCGATTCCGCCTACTCCGATAAAGGCGATCTGCATCGTGTGTGTTCCTTGCTGGCTGTGACGAATGGTTTTGGATTGCCGTTGTTGCGGATGCGGGCGTGTCAGCCGAGGCGGACGTAGAGCGAGTTGCCGCGGCGTTCGACAGGGTAGGTCTCCAGATGGTCGCAGGCTGGGGCGCGCAGGGCGCGTCCGGTGGCTATGTCAAAGCGGCCGTTGTGAAGCGGGCACTCAATGACGCCGTCGATGACGAGGCCGTCGGCGAGGTAGGCGTATTCGTGTGTGCAGAGGCCGTCGGTGGCGTAGTAGCGGTCGCCTTTGAGGCGGTAGATTGCGAGGGTACGGCTGCCGTGGTCGAGGCGGATGACGTCCTCTTCTGCGATGTCTTCGACGGGGCCGATTTCGAGCCACTCGCCGGAGGAGGCGGCGGCGGCGTGTGCCTCGACTTCTTCGGAATCCGGGTCCCTGGGAACCGGTCTGATTACGCGATAGTCGGGGTCGCCGGTGGCCTGTTTGATAAGAGCGGGAATCAGCTCCTTGTAGGCAGCCCAGAGGCTGGTGTAGGGCGGGGGCATCTGGTCCTTGACGGCTTCATGCAGCCTGGGGAGAGCATGGAAGGGGGTCATGGGCATGGCGTGATGCTCAAGATGGTACTGCATGTTGACGTATAGGAAGGCGAAGACCGGATTGACGTAGATGGTGCGGGTGTTCTGGCGGTGGTCGAAGGTGTCTTCGCCGAGGCCGGCATGCTGGGGGAGGCTGAGGAGCTGCTGGAGCCAGCCACCGTAGAAGCGGGGGAGGAGTACGAACATCATGGGCAGAATGCTGCCGATGGCGATGGACCAGACGATGAAGGCGAGGTAAATGGCGATATGGACGCGGCTGGACCAGTACATCTTTTTGAGATCGCGGTCGGGTACGAAGTCGCGCACGTCGGGGTTGGGGCGGCCGCAGGCGTTGCGGATGAGGCGCCAGACTTCGGGCGGGCCGCTGCGCAGGTAGAAGAAGTCCATGAGGAGCTTGACAAGGTCGGCGGGGCGCTGGACCTGGATTTCGGGGTCGCGGCCGACGAAGTAGGTGTGGGTATGGTGGCGGGAGTGGCTCCAGCGCCACATGTAGGCCTCGCGGATGCCGAGGAAGGAGGCGACGGCGTAGACAAACTCGTTTAGCCAGCGGGTACGGAAGGGTGTGCCGTGGCCGCTTTCGTGCCAGCGGGAGTCGGCGGAGGTGTAGATGGTGCCGTAGACGAAGAAGGCGGGGATGGCCCACCAGGTGCCCCAGGAGATGAAAGCCAGGTAGGCGCTGACGCCGAGGAGCAGGAACCAGAGGCCGAAGTGCCAGAGTCCGGGCCCGTCGCGGCGCTGCATGATTTCGCGCATCTGCCGGCGGGACAGCCTGGGCTTCCACCATTGCTCTTCGAGGCGGCCCTGGATGCGATCGCCGTCGAGTTCGACGGCGTCGCGGTTGCCGCCGGCGAGACTATAGTCTCTGGGAATCGCGTGCACGCTCATGACAGAACTCCTGTCGGAAGCCGTCCTTTCGGGGGGTCAATGCGCATTGTGCTGCGTCAAGCGACGCGAACGAAGAGCGAGTTACCGCGGCGTTCGACGGGATAGGTTTCGAGGTGGTCGCAGGCGGGGGCGCGCAGGGCGCGGCCGGTGGTGATGTCGAAGCGACCGTTGTGGAGGGGGCACTCGATGACGCCGTCGATGACGAGACCGTCGGCGAGGTAGGCGTATTCGTGTGTGCAGAGGCCGTCGGTGGCGTAGTAGCGGTCGCCTTTGAGACGGTAGACGGCCAGGGTGCGGCTGCCGTGGTCGAGGCGGATGACGTCTTCTTCGTCGAGGTCTTCGACGGGGCAGACCTCGACCCATTCGCCGGCGGATTCTCCGGCGGCCTGGTGTTCAGGCGCGTCGGACTCGGGATCCTGGGGGATGGGACGCATTATTTGGTAGTCGGGGTCGCCGGTGGCCTGTTTGATGAGGGCGGGGATCATTTCGCGGTAGCACTCCCAGAGGCTCCTGTAGGGCGGGGGCATCTGGTCCCTGACTGCTTCATGCAGTTTGGGCAGGGCGTGGAAGGGGGTCATCGGCATGGAGTGATGCTCGATGTGGTACTGCATGTTCATGTAGAGGTAGGCGAAAACGGGGTTGACGAAGACGGTGCGCGTGTTTTCGCGGTGGTCGTAGGTGTCCTCGCCGAGGCCGGCGTGCTGGGTGAGGCCGAGCAGCTGGTGGAGCCAGCCGCCGTAGAAGCGGGGCAGGAGCACGAACATCATGGGAAGGAAGCTGCCGATGGCGATGGCCCAAATTGCGAAGGCGGCGATGATGGCGAAATAGATGCGAGAGGACCAGTACATTTTGGGCAGTTCACGTTCGGGCATGAAGTAGAGCACGTCGGCGTTGGGGCGGCCTAGGGCGTTGCGGAAGACGCGCCAGACTTCGGGGGGCCCACTGCGAATATAGAAGAAGTCCATGGCGATTTTGAGCAGGTCGGCAGGGCGCTGGACCTGGATTTCGGGGTCGCGGCCGACGATGTAGGTGTGTGTATGGTGGCGGGAGTGGCTCCAGCGCCACATGTAGGCTTCGCGGAAGGTCATGAAGGAGCTGACGTGATAGAGGAGTTCGTTGAGCCAGTGGGTGCGGAAGGGCGTGCCGTGGCCGCATTCGTGCCAGCTGGCGTCGGATGAGGAGTAGATGGTGCCGTAAATGAGGAAAGCCGGGATTGCCCACCAGGTTCCCCAGGAGATGACGGCGAGATAGGCGCTGACGGCGAGGAGGAAAAACCAGAGGCCGTAGTGCCGGAGGGCGGGGCCGTCGCGGCGCTGCATGATCTCCCTCATCTGCTGGCGGGAGAGCCTGGGCTTCCACCAGGTTTCTTGCATACGTTCGACGATACGGTCATCGTCGAGCTCGACGGCGTCCTGGTGGCCGCCGGAGAGGCTGTAGTTTCTGGGGACGGCCTGCACACTCATGGGAGGTCTCCTTTCTCGAGCACGACCGGACAGGGCGCTGACATGCGAGGGACTGCGAGAAATGGGCCGAAGACGGGCGCAGGGGGCCGCGTCGTCGCCGGCGGGATGTTTCGCTACAGGCTTGCCTGGGCAAGAGAAGATCGTGTGCGGTCTTACAGGGTACGCCCGATTCAGTTGCGGCGCGGTCACCGGGGGCGGCGATCGGCGCTGGAGCGTGTTCCCGGATGCAAATTATACATGAAATGTAGGAATATCGCACGTAGTGACGGAAGGGGGTATTGGGCGGTCCCGGGGGGTCATTCGCGGACAGTCCGGCGATGGCGGCCAGGGTGGGGCCGGGCGGCGGCGGCGGGCACCGGAACCACGGCAGGGGACAGTGAATTTGGGGAGTTTCTCTGCTGTAATGGCCCAGAAAAGCGGGAGGAATCCAGCGTGTCAGTTGGTGACACAGATGGGGCCGATTGGATTCAGTTCGATGCCAAAGAAACAGGTGATCAGAGACGGTCCAAGGCACTGATCTGCAGTTCTTGGCTGCATTTCAGGGGGAATAGGGCGAGTTGATAAACTTAAATGAACTGCTAAGCCGTGTTGTGTATGTTGTGAAATACAAGACTGATCGATCCGCAAAAGGACGCGAAGAACACCAGAGGCGAATCGGGTTTTCTTTGCGCAGCAGCTGGGCCCCGGTGAGAAGCGTTTTGCCCCCTCAGAGCGCTGTTCTGACAGAGGACTACGGGCCCTATCTATTGGGGACTTCCTCATGAGACGGGATATGAAATCCTTAGCCCGCGGGACACTGGCTCTCGTGCTGGCCGTGGTCGCTGTCATTTCAACTGCCGGCAGCGCTTCCGCCACTGAAGAGCACATCGTCCAACCGGGTGAAACGCTGAGCGAGATTGCGAAGCGGTATGGGACGACGGTTGAGGTTCTGCAGGAGCTCAACGACTTACCGGACGTCAACTATGTTTGGTACGGCCAGCGGCTCCTGATCGACGGTGGGGAGGAAGTGCCTGAAACTGCCGAGATTGTCGATCGTTTTCAGCTCTACACGGTCCAGCCAGGAGACACGCTGTTCCGTCTGGCAGGAAAGCATGGTATCAGCCTGACCAGGCTGATGTCGATAAATGGATTCACTTCGGAGGAGTGGCTCAGCGTGGGCCAGGAACTGCTGGTACCGCACGCGCTCGCGCCTGCTGCTCAACCTGTTGATCCGGTTACCGGTCTGCAGCCCTTGAATCCCTTTCCATTGATGCAACCCAGGCAGGCCCGTCTTGCGGTTCATACCGTGCAGGCAGGCGAGTCGCTCGTAGACATTGCGGAGGTGCACGAAGTTAATCCCGGCGCCCTGGCCCGTTTGAATGACCTGCAGAACTACAGCACTCTTGAGCCTGGCCTGGCGCTGCACATTCCCTCGGAAAACGGGCTTGAACTCCTGGAAGGCATGAGTCAGAGGCTTGACTGGACCCTCTACCCTACGCTCACGGAGCGTTGGATCGAGGTCGATCTCAGTGAACAGATGGCGATTGCGTATGAGGGCGTCAGACCGGTCAAGGTGTTTGTCATCTCATCCGGGGTGGGCGACTCGCCGACAATCACGGGGACGTTCCGCATCTGGGTGAAGATCGCGATGCAGGACATGCGGGGCGGCAATCGCGCCACCGGCACGGCCTACCATGTGGAAGAGGTGAAGAATGTCCAGTACTTTTTCGAGGACTACGCCTTTCATGGCACGTACTGGCACAGCAATTTCGGCAGGCCGATGAGCCGCGGCTGCATCAATTTGACCGAAGAGGATGCCGAGTGGCTTTTCGATTGGGCGTACCCGTTCATGTACGACGATGACGATGACGGCTGGATGTTCAGCACCGACATCAACCCGGGCACGCTGGTGTTGATTCATGAACGGTAGCGGGCGCGCTGGCCGGTTTTGGTTATAGGCCCGGACTCCTTCGGGAGGTCCTCTCATTCTCTTCTCTCCTTTTCTCCTACAGCAGGTCTACCTCCCCTCTGCCCCTCAGAAACGTGGAAAATGATGTACTTGACACAGCAGACCGCTGGTGTATAAGGATGTTGTCGTAATGCAGAGAGGCCAGAACGACAAGGCGTGAATCTGTGGGTGATGTGACGACCAGCACGATTAGGTTTTTTGGTAGCCACTTAGCCATGTTCTGTGCACGGTCTGCCTGGGTGGAATGTACCGTCAGCATTTCTGTAGCGGGCTCTCGATGGTCATGGCGGTGAACG
>VXOE01000004.1 GCA_009840225.1 Caldilineaceae bacterium SB0662_bin_25
TTTTTTTTTGGTGTTCCAAATATACAAAATTTCTACTAGTCGGGGTTTTGGTTCTTGGTGTTGTAAAATTAAAATTCGGTGGGCGTCTCCCTGCCCGCCCACGTGGGCCATTCCGATAACAACGACCCCAATCCGGAGCTGCCGGCACGGCTCAACACCGGCCTCTCCCTCGTCGGAAAAGGCAGCGTCGTGCCGGCTGGCACGACGTTGGGTCGTAATGTTGTAATCCATCCCTACAGCGGCGTCGAAGCGTTTAGAAACGGCAAGAGCGTGGAGAGCGGAACCAGTGTGGGTCGCAATCTGCGCTAACCGCAACCGCCAGGCCCCGGATCTCGGCAACCGCCGTGAAAACCCTTCCCCTAACCCTGTCTGGCCCGATAACCAAGTTCATTCAGAAGCGCAACCAGCCTCTCCCTCTGATCACCCTGGATTTCGATCTCCGCTCCCTTCACCGCGCCCCCGCATCCCAACTTGCCTTTCAAATGCTTCAACAAGGCGCGCCTGCCCACATCAGGGCTCTTTACGCCCGTAACGATCGAGACCGTCTTCCCCTTGCGTCCCTTCCGCTCCAGGCGCACGCGCACCGGCTGCGTCCCCTGGACTGCGAAGGGCGCGGCCGGGTTGCGCGCAAGCTCAGGCGGACGCTGTTCAGGCTCGGCTACCGGGTCCGTCGAGTAGACGAGCCGCGTTCCCGCCCTCCTGGAAGAGCCGCGTTCCGACTTCTTTGCCTTGCGCTTGGACATGGTTTGTTCCTCCTCTTCCGGCCGCAAATTAGAAAGGAGTTGCACCATGCAGTATAGCATCAGCGGTGAAATTGCCCAGTCCGCACGCCTCGTTTTCGCCCCCGGTGAACACGCATGGGTCAGCAAAGGTGCCCTCATGGCCTACTCCTCCCAGATGCAGTGGAGCCTCCGCCTACCCGGCGGCGCCGGCGGCGCACTCAGGCGCAGCCTCTCCGGCGAAGGCGTCGCCCTCACCTTTCTGGAATCGAAAGCCGACGACCAGTACGCCCTCCTCTCCGCCAACGCACCGGGCCACTTGGAAATCTGGGACCTTGAACGCGACGGCCCCTTGACGACGACGCGCGGCTCTTTCGTCGCCGCCTGGGGCGATGAAGTCGATATCACTGTGACGGTCGCCCGCCGCGCCGGCGCAGCCGTCTTCGGCGGCGCCGGCCTCTTTCTTCAGACTATCTCCGGCTACGGCATCGCACTCGTGCACGCTAGTGGCGACTTCATCGACCGCCAGTTGGCCGCCGGCGAAGAACTCCTCGTCAGCACCGGCAATCTCGCTGCCTTCTCCTCCGCCGTCGACTACGACATTCGCGGCGTGGGCGGCTGCCGCAGAATGATCTTCGGCGGCGAAGGGCTGTTTATGACCAACCTGCGCGGCCCCGGCCGCGTCCTACTCCAGACCCTCAAGCGCAACGCCGGCGCCAATTCCTCCGGCTGAAAAAACTGTGATTTGCCGTCTGCCTGCACATCGAACACAATGTTAAGCTGAACTCAGTAGGTGGATACATTGATAAGCCACTCCCCTTTCGAGGAGGTCTTTCATGGTGGTAGATTCCCTGTCTATGGAAAGAGCAATCAGTGGCGACGTACGGTTGACTGATCCTGTTCACGATGCGATTCTGACACTGGGAGTGCGTGTCCACGATCCTTTATCGTATAAAGACATCGCGTCGTTATTCGGTATTTCCCGCGAAGACGTGAGCGAGATCTGCGAGCCGTACAAGGAGTTTCTGCGAACGACAGGAGAAGAAGGCCCTGCTCTCGTTTATTCGGGGCACTCATTCCGAGAGGCAGTTCGACCACGCGCCATGTGGGAAAACGCTGTGTTTGGGAACAGCGGACGGGAGTCTTTTCAGAAACAGCAGATAATTAACGGCGCCGACCGGCTCGTCGATCCTGTAGACGATGCCATCCTGACGCTGGGAGTGCGTCTTACCAATCCGCTTTCCTACGCGGAAATTGCAGCGATATTCGACGACATGAATCGCAAAGACGTAAGTAAAATCTGCGAACCCTACAAGGAGTTTATGCGCAAAGCAGGAGACTATGGGGTTCGCGGGGTTACCAGAACGGGGTAGGCCGTCCGCCGCACACTTTCCACGGCTGGACCCAACCCAAAGACACTTCTCAAAACACTCGCAGCCAAACCGCGGCCACCCTCAGCGCGACGGCGCTGCACTGAAGATCTGCCGCAGTAGATCAGCCCGTTCAACCTCCGTCGTCCAACGCGGCTGCGCATAGTCCTCTAGAACCGCCGTCAGAATCTCAGTGCTGATCACCTTGCCGTCATGGATCGTATGGCGCGCAATCAAAGTTGTGCGCGTCTGCCAGCTCCACATCTGATCAAAGAACAGATTGCCCAATCCGTACACGATTATTCCGGGCTTCTCATTCCCATACCCATACGGCTCCATCGCCTGCGGCACGTGACTCTGTACACCGGTGACAATATCTGCGCCGGCCGCACGCAATTCGCGGAAATCCTGCACCTGCCGGAAAATCGGCGCCGGGTTGTAAATCTCCTCATGCTGCAGCTCAACCGCGATCACGTCGACCTCCTCGCGCAGCGCCGCAATCTTCGCAAATATGCGCTCCTTGTTTCCGTTATAGTGGCATGCCCCCGGCCCGTCCTCCGTCGCCCACGCAAAACTGGGATAGTGGGCCAGCGCCGCGAAAAAGGCAAAGCGGTTGCCGTTGTGCTCAAACAGCAGCGGCGCACACGCCTCCTCCTCATTCAAACCGCTCCCATATATGGGGATCCCGTTCTCCCGGTACCATCCGATCGACTCGCGCGCACCGGCCTGTCCAAAGTCGTTGACATGGTTGCCGCTCAGCCCCACAATATCCGTGCCCAGCGCCTCCAGCGCCGCCCAATAGTCCGGGCTGCTGCACAGGATCATGTTGTTCAAAGTCGGGTTGACGTCACAGCCCTCCAGGAACGGCACTTCATTACTGATGTGAGTAATGTCGGCCGCACGCAGCGTCGGCGAGATCACCTGGGACGGGTAGTCGTATCCCATCGTCTCCATCCGTGCCGCCGTCACCCGCGCCATCGCCGTTACGCCCGTCATGATCAGCGTCGTCAACGCCTCCGCACTGCGATTCGTCGGCTCCGTTATCTGCGGCCGCAGCGCCGCAGCCAGCGCCTCTCTGTCCGAACCAAATGCCGACACAACCGCCGTTAACGGATAGTCCGCCGCATCGAAGGTATTGCTGAGAATGCTCGCGCCATTCAGATTCATCACCTTCAGGACCGGCGTAAGGCCCTCAAAAGGCACGATCCCCAGAGCGCCGGCAGTCACCTCCAACACCGCCGGTAGCGCGCTGCCGCTCGCAGTCTGTACCGCGTCGGCCGCCTCCTCACCGAAAACCGCCTCCAGCTCCGATACGTAATCCGCGTCAATGATCAACGGGCCGCTGCCCCTGCCTTGCCAGCGCAGCGTCAGCTCGGCCATCGATACCTCATCCTGAACAGTGGCAAACGGCGCCACCGGTGCCAGGTAGCGCGTGTACAGCACGCTCCCCGCCGGCTCACTCCCGGCCACCAGGCGGATCTGCACGTCGGCGTTGCGCGGCTGGTCCAGCAAAAAGACCGTCTTGCGCATGCCCCCGGATTCAATCTCTTCCAGACCGAAAGCTGCTGTCAGCAGCTGGCTGAAATAACGCTCCGGCAGGGATGTGTCGAGAGCGACAGTCAGCCAGCCGTTGCGGCTGTCTGGCTGCTGCGCCGCCGGTTGCAGCTGCGTCTCGGAGACGGTCCCAACACCTTCCCCCTGTGTCCCGCTCGCAAAACTCGCTATCGACGTGGCCGCCGCCACCCCCGCAAAGCCCAGCAGTACAGTCACAAGCAGTCGGCTGGAAGACCGCAAGTTCGCTGCCGCCTCCCTGATATCAGCCGCCCGGCTGGCAGCGCACACCCTTCGCACGCCCGCACGCATAGCCTGCAATCCAGGTCCCAACTGCTCCTCAATCTGATTTCGGATGGCGTCTAGTCGGTTCAACATGGCCGCTTAACTGCCTGACATCTCACGTTAGCTGAACTGCGGAACTCTCCTGACGCAGAGTCCAATTTTAGAGTATATGACCATCACTGGCATTGGTCAACATCCCGTTTCCTTGCCGCACCCTGCACAGGCGCCCCTGCTGCAGCCTGTCACGGCCTGGCAGCCTCTGCCCTGCCGGGCCGTCGGACCGGGGCGGCGGCCCGGACGAATGCCGGTGACGCGTCCCGCCTCCTCCACCCCACAGTAGTTCCGGCGTTGACAAACGACATGCAATTCGGTACATTTTCATCTGATTCCACCATTTCTACGATGTAGTCTCAACGAGTTGTATGCGCGTGCAGTTCCAGGCAAACTGCCTCTCAAATCGACGCGCGCAATCCATACTGTGAAGAAGGTGTGAAATTGGCTACCGGAACCGTTGCTGAAGTCGTCAAACTGTGCGGAAAACTGGGAATTATCGGCTTCGGCGGGCCGGCCAGCCACATCGCCATGCTCGAAGATGAGGCCGTCGCCCGCCGCAAATGGCTGACACGCGAACACTTCCTCGACCTCGTCGGCGCCACCAATCTGATCCCCGGCCCCAATTCAACCGAGATGATGATCCATATCGGCTATCAGCGCGCCGGCTGGCCCGGCCTGATTGCCGCCGGCATCTCCTTTGTGCTGCCCGCCGTCCTCCTCTCCACGCTTATCGCCTGGATCTATGTCGAATTCGGCACGTTGCCCGCCGTCCAACCCTTCCTCGCCGGCGTCAAACCCGCCGTCCTCGCAGTCATCCTCGGCGCCCTCTGGCGGCTGGGCATGACCGCCTCAAAGCCCAGGGAGGCAGCCCAGACCCGCATTGCCCTAGCCGTGATCGGCATCGCGGTCGCCGTCGCCGTCTACCTCGGCGTGCCGGTAATCTGGTCGCTGATCGCCGGCGGCCTGCTGGGCATGCTCGCCCTGCGCGCCATCTCCGGCTGGAACAGTGGTGGTGGCGCCGCCGGGCTTCTGGTACTGCCGGCACTGCCCGATAGCCTCTCTATTTTCCCTTGGGCCAATCAGTCCCCGGCTTCAGCGCTCAAGTGGGCCGCGCTGCTCCTTGCCGCAACCGCCCCTGCCCTGACCCTCGGCGCCCTCGGCCTCTTCTTCCTCAAGGTCGGCGCCGTCCTCTACGGCAGCGGCTACGTCCTCGTCGCCTTTCTCGAAGGCGACCTGGTCCACGAATACGGCTGGCTCACACAGCAGCAGTTGCTCGACGCCATCGCCATCGGCCAGTTCACCCCCGGCCCGGTCCTCTCCACCGCTGCCTTCATCGGCTACGTGCTCGCCGGCATCCCCGGCGCCGCCATAAGCGCAGCCGCCATCTTCGCGCCCTCATTCGTCTTCGTCGCCATCCTCAACCCCATCGTGCCCCGCCTGCGTAGCTCGGCATGGATGGGCGCCTTCCTCGACGCCGTCAACGTCAGCGCCGTCGGCCTCATGGCCGCAGTCCTCGTCCGCCTGACCACCGACATAGTCACCGCCTGGCCCGCCGCCGTAATCGCCCTCCTCGCCGCAGCCGCAGTCCTGCGCTGGCGTGTCACCTCCGCCTGGGTCGTCATCGGCGGCGCCCTGCTCGGCTGGCCGCTCACGCTGCTCGCCTAAAGGTAGCTGACAGTCTGATTCAGTTGGAATGCGTAAGGGCAACCCTTGTGGTTGCCCCCGTTGTTGCATCTGGCTTGCCTTCCCAACCTGCGTTAGTTCCTGCGTTCGCCTGAAATCTCCCTGAAAGACCGACAGCTAAGAATCAGGCCCTCTTCCCGCACAAGTGGCGTTACAGTTCACGATACCGTAAACTCGTCATATCCCGGCGCTGGGCAAGGTCGTCGAGCACAGAAATCTGCCCGGCTAATCCTTCTGCCGCTCGTCTTCCTCCGCCGCGTCCAAGGCGTCGTCCAGGACGCCGTCGACCCACTCGTCACTGTCCAACTTGTCAATGTACGTCCTCAGCGCCCTGACCGCAATCTTCCTCGCCGCCAGTGCCGATACGTCCGCGCGATGGCCCCCGTGGATTAGGCGCTCGCGCACCACATCCTCGGCTTTATCGAGAGAGGCATACTTGGAATGGAATTCACGCAGCAGACCTTCATCTTTCGTCTGCCACAGCGTATGAATATGCCAGACGACAGGATGCGTCTGGTCCCCTACAACGCCCACGATGTCATAAGTCTTCTTGATCATTCCTCTTCTCGCGTCCAGTCTGAACAGCCTGCGAACTCATCTTTCCCAGAGGCCTAGGCGCTACACCTCAGCCCTCATCATACCAATTGGTTGTTCCATCGCCCTGATCAGAGGAATGAACGGCACGCCATCCACATCCAGCCATCTCCCCCAGCAGCCACTGTCAACCACGCCCTCACAATGGCCCCTGACAACCCGCTCCCAGTGCGCCTCGGAGTGAAAAAGATTCCCCCCTTTGGCGATATCCGTAGCATAGAGGAATCCCAGATAGACCAGAATAACCGGCACCCCCAGCGAGGCCAGCTTCCACGACCACGCAAACCGGTTCGACAACTGGTAATGACTGTCCCGCGAAATACCCCACCTGCCGCCGGTCACCGTTCGGAGGCCAACAGCCGCTTCCCCGATAGCCTCACCGATCTTTTCGTGATTCTTCAACGTGCCGTTTGAAGCAGGCTTCCCCAGCCGTTTCCCTTTGGACGACCCCGCCACTTCGTTCCAGTGCGCCTTCGCCTCGACCAGAAGCAACCCCTTCCTGCCCCTAACCGTGCACGTGCTTGCTATATCCCAATTCGGTGTCCTCGGGTCGTTTTCAGAGACAGCCAGCCACCAGTTGCTCAAACGCTCACTTATCTCAAGAGATAGTAGATCATTTGGCTTGTCCAACTCCACTCCCGCCGCCACCGTCGCATCCCAGGAGCCGTCTTCCCTCTGCACCGGCCTGCCGCGAGGCATCCATATATCGTCACCTGAAATCGTGACATCATCAACGCCTACCAACCGGGTCAGCCGTCCAGCGACCTCCTCTCCGCCGCCGTCCACAAGCAGCACACAGCGCGGCCGGCTCCCACGGCTGTCTTTCCCAAGTTGCTTCGCCCAACCCACAATTACCTCCCTGAATGCGGCAACGGGGGACCTAACTATCTCCTCCTCCTGCGGCCGCCTCTGCCTCTGCCCTTCCCACTTTTCTCACGCTCCGCCAGCATCTGCACCGCCTGCTCCAGCGAGACACTCTGCGGATCAATCTCCTTCGGAATATTGGCGTTCGTACTATTGTGGTTGACGTACGGACCATACCGCCCGTCCAGCACGCGTACCGGTTCGCCGTCTTTGGGATGCGCGCCCAGCTCCTTCAGAACCGTACGCGTCGAACTGCCCCGCCTCCGGTCCGGCGCCTCCTTGATCAGCGCCAGCGCACGCGGCAAATCAACCTCCAGCACATTGTCCGGCGCCTTCAAACTCACAAACTTCCCGTTGTGCACGACATAAGGCCCGTAACGCCCCACGCCGGCGCGCACCGCCTCGCCGTCTTCAGGATGCGTCCCCAGGTCCCGCGGCAGGCTCAGAAGTTGCAGCGCCGTCTCCAGGTCCATCCCCTCCATCGTCATGCCTTCTAGCAGGCTGGCCCTCTTCGGTTTTCCATCTGACCTGCTTTTCACCTTCTCCGCCGGCGCGTCCGCCGCCTTCGGCTTCCCTTTGCCCGCAACAACTAGCGGCGTCAACTTTTCAACGCCCTTGGCGCTAAGCCGGGGAACTCGCTCCAACTCCGCCGCCGACGCATAGGGACGACCTGCAATGATCCCCTTGGCCAGTCCCGGACCGATCCCCGGCAGCGTCGCCAGCTCCTTGGCCGTAGCCGTGTTGATATCCACCGGCCCGGTCGGCTTATCCGGCTTTCCCCTCGGTGCCCTTTCTCCGTCCTCGCCCAGCTGCACATACGCGCCGAAACGCCCATCCTTAACCAGAACAGGCTGGCCGCTCTCCGGGTCCTTCCCCAGTACGATCGGCCCGTCCTGCTTCGCACTCACCAGCGCCTCGACCGCAGCCGCATCCAAATCCCCCGGCGCCAGATCATCCGGTAGGCTCACCGTCTGCCTGTCGCCGTTGACCTCCTTCGCCAGAAACGGCCCAAACTGCCCAATCCGCACCTCCACCGGCAGATCGGGAAAATCGACCCGGCCCGCATGGCGCGGATCGATGTCGTTCTCCTTTTCCTTGACCTGGCTCTCCAACCCCTGCTCACTCAGATAAAACTGGTTCAGATATTCCAGCCAGTCTACATCCCCCTCCGCGATGTCATCCAGCGTCTGCTCCATCTCCGCCGTGAACTTCAGGTCCACCAGCTCCTCGAAGTTGCTCTCCAATAACTGCACGACCGCAAACGCAACGAACGTGGGCACCAGCTCCTGCCGCTGTTTGAATACGTAGCCCCGGTTCTGAACTGTGTCGATGATCGTGGCGTACGTGCTTGGGCGGCCGATCCCTTCCGTCTCCAGCGCTCGCACCAGCCGCGCCTCCGTATATCGCGCCGGCGGCTTCGTCGCGTGACCCACCGCCTCCAACTCCCGGCAGTCCACCTCCTCATCCTTGGCCAGCGCCGGCAACGGTGACTCCTGGTCCTCAATCGCAGCATCAGGATCATCCGAACCTTCAACGTACGCCCGAAAGAATCCCGGAAAAAGGATCTCCCGACCTGACGCCCGAAAAAGCGCCTCCTCGGCCGCGTCACCCGCGCGTATCATCACCGTCGTGGTACGCAGGCGCGCATTCGCCATCTGCGTCGCCACCGTCCGCTTCCAGATCATATCGTAGAGCGCCGCCTCATCGCCTGAAAGCGGCAGCGTTTCCAACGGACGCATCGCACTGCCCGCCGGACGGATCGCCTCATGCGCCTCCTGCGCGCCCTTCGCCTTCGTCCTGTACCGCCGCGGCTTCCCGGTCAGAAACTTCTCGCCGTACCGCTCACGCACCCGCCGTCGCGCCGCATTCACGGCCTCGTCGCTCAGATGCACCGAATCGGTCCGCATATACGTGATATACCCGTTTTCGTATAGAGACTGCGCCACCCGCATCGTCCGCCTTGCCGCCCACCCCCGCTTGCGGTTGGCCTCCTGTTGCAGCGTGCTCGTCGTGAAAGGCGGCGACGGCGACCGCGACTGATCCTTGCTCTCAGTCGAGTGTACCGCCCAGTTGCCCGCCAGCAGCCGCTGCTGCAGCCCCCTCGCCTGCTCCTCGTCCAGCAGCAGAACGTCCCCGCTGCCCTCGCTCGGATGCGTCTTGACCCGCTTACCTGCCGCGATCTTCCCCGTCGATTCATCAAAATCCCGGCCAGTGGCCACCCGCGTCCCGTTCACCGAAACCAGCGTAGCCTCAAAACGGTGCGCCGCACTGTCCGGGCGCTTGTTGAGCTGCGCCTTCAAATCCCAGTAGGACCCGCTCATGAACGCCCGCCGCTCCCGCTCCCGCAGCACCAGCAACCGCACCGCCGCGCTCTGCACACGGCCGGCCGACAGCTTCGGCGCAATCTTCTTCCACAACAACGGCGATATCGTATAACCCACCAACCGGTCCAGAATGCGCCGCGTCTCCTGCGCCCGCACCAGGTCGTTGTCGATCGAGCGCGTCGTCTTCAGCGCCTGCTCGATCGCCTCTCGCGTTATCTCGTGAAAAATCATCCGCCTGACCGGAACTTTCGGCTTCAGCACCTCATACAGATGCCAGCCGATGCTCTCCCCTTCCCGGTCCTCGTCCGTCGCCAGCAGGACCTCATCCGCCCCCTTCAGAGCAGACCTCAGCTCGGAGACCACCTTCTTCTTGTCCGACGGCACCACATACAGCGGCTCGAACGCATCCTCCACCTTCACGCCCAGCCGCGCCCACGGCTCGCCCTTCACCTTCGCCGGAACCTCGGCCGCCGAGGCCGGCAGATCCCGCACGTGCCCCATACTGGCTTTGACTTCATATCCACTCGGCAAAAAACCGCGAATCGTTCTCGCCTTCGTCGGCGACTCTACAATGACTAATTTCGACATTCTTCTTCTTTTGGCTGATGGTCAATAAACACGGACTGAACGCAAAAGCGCCGCCAATTCTGCCGCCTCCTGCATTTCAGCCGAGATAGAATACACAAGAACATTGAGCCCGGCAAGTAAAATATCAAAGAAAAACCGCCCTTCCCTCTTCTCCCGCCAACTCGTACAAAGCCCGTACACGTCTCGTCATCCCCCCGTAAGCGCCCTCCCCTCCTCAATTCTCTGAATAAACAAACGACAGCCGATTCTCTCTCCCTATCGGGCCGGTCCACCATCAATCACCGCTTTCACTGACCACTGACTACTGACTACTGACCACTGCAGTTCTGGGCGGTGGGGGGGGTTAGGGCCCCCCAAGTTGGGGGGGGGGGGGGCCCCCCC
>VXOE01000299.1 GCA_009840225.1 Caldilineaceae bacterium SB0662_bin_25
GCGCCCCCCCCCCCCCAAACGCCCCCCCTACTGCCTAATCGACCGGGTGTCGATACTGGTAACAGGTGCCTAATCGAAGGTGTCCAGCCCGACTACGTCCCGCCAGTCCCATCAGGTCCCCTTACGTGCCGGCCCTGTTCCTGCCCTCACACCCTCCCCAACTGACGGACTCCACCGTACGGCCAGGCCTGCCGACTGCACTGCGTCTCGCCCAAAGACGGTAATCGACTCCAGCCACCGCTGCCGCCGATTCCCCGCCAGACTGTTCACACCCCCAATCTGGGATGCATCCTTTTCAAACACGCGCCTCATTCTTTCCCCGCTCCCTTTTCCTCACTTCTCCCTCTTGAGGCGTTAGCGTCCTGCGACCTGCGCCATTCAGTCCGCGCAGTCTCCTGCAACGGGCCACTGTCCTTCCGCCAATTCTCCCACCCTTTGCGCAGCCGGGCAAACACTCACCACTTTTGTCCTTCCCCACCTTGAGGCGTCGCACCGCAAATCAACCTGCCTCTCCTTCGAATACTGACAACTCTTGTCCTGCCAATACCACCTACGTTTGACATTTGCACCATTCGGGCTAAAATCCTACTGTGGCTTATTTTCTTGGAATCGACGGCGGTGCAACCAAAACCCATATCATTCTGTCCAACGGCACAGGCCGCTTGGTCGGCGAAGGGCATAGCGGCCCGTCCAACTATCATATCGTTGGTGTGGAGCAGGCCGCCGCCAACCTGTCCGCAGCGATCTCACAGGCTCTGACCCCGTCTGCCGTTTCCCCGTCTGATTTGAAGGCCGCCTGCGCCGGCATGGCCGGCTTCGATGGCCCATCCGACCAGAAACAGATGCATCAGATCCTGACCTCTGCACTCAAGGCCAGCGGACTGCAGTGCTCGTGGCGGTCGCTCAACGACTCCGTCGTGGCCTGGGCCGGCGCCTTTCACGGCAACCCCGGCGCCCTCATCGCCGCCGGCAGCGGGGCTGTCGCCTTTGCCGTCGGTGAGAACGCCCGCTCAGCCCGCGCCGACGGCCTCGGTCACTGGCTGGGCGATGCCGGCAGCGGCTACGATATCGGCCGCCGCGGCCTCCGCGCCGCCCTGGCAGCACTCGACAAACGCGGCCCTGCTACCCATCTTACGGAGCATTTTCACGCCGTCGCCGGCAGCACCCAGCAGGAGTGGATCGGCTGGATCGCCGGACTCGATTCAACTATCTCCTATGCCCACGAGCAGCTCCGTTCCTTTGCCCCCTCTGTTTTTGAGGCAGCCGCCTCCGGTGACGCCGTCGCCCGCTCTATCCTGAATGAGGCCGGCGCGGCGCTTGCCCGTACGGCCGTCTCCGTCCTGCGCAAAGTCGGCCTGCTGATCGAGCCGCAGGTCGCCACCGCCGGCTCCGTTTTGGGGCAACCGTCCTGTCTTCGCCAGGCATTTCGCGCTGAACTCAACGCACGTCTACCCGGCTGCCAAATCGTTCCTGCCCGCTCCGACCCGGCCTTCGGGGCCGCTCTGCTGGCTGGCAACCCCGATCTGGTTCCGCAGGATGCATTCCAGGCATGTGGGTAGAATGGTGTCCTGCCCATCTATGTTCTGCCGCTGACAGGGCCTTCCCGAAGCCATGCCGGCGGGCCATCCAGAGGAATCTAACTTGAGGACTTTCAATGTATCAGGGCTTTGAAATAATCGACTTCCACCTCCACTTCCCCACAAGCAAACCGTGGTTCCCCAACATGGGAAACACGATTCAGAAATACATCGACAAAGTGGGCGAGGAGCGGGCCCGCAAAGTGCAGGAGATGAGCCGCCCCTACGGCGAACACTGGCGCAAAATGTGGGGTTTCCCGAGGCCGGAATCCCCCGACGACCACCCCGGAGACAGGGAGCAGGCCCGACGTTGGGCCGCGGAGCTCGACGAATACGGCGTACGCGCTGTCGGCTTTGTAACCGGCGGCGGCAATGACCATCTTGCCGAAATCGTCAGCTGGTATCCCGACAAATTTGTAGGCTTCGCCCATCACAATCCTTTTGAGCCGGACGCCGTCGCCCAGCTGGATCGCGCCGTAACCGGGCTTGGCCTGCGCGGCTACAAGCTGCTCGCGCCCATGATCGAACAGCCTATCGAAGACGAGTCGATCTGGCCCGTCTGGGAAAAATGCGCCGAACTGGACATCCCCGTCCTTATTCACTTCGGCATCCAGGGCAGCGCCGGCGGCATCGCCTGGCACGAGAACATTAGCCCCTTCAAACTGCACAATATCGCCAAGGCCTTCCCCGACGTGACCTTCGTAATCCCCCACTTCGGCTGCGCCTGGGAACGCGAAACCCTCCAGCTCTGCTGGGCCTGCCCCAACGTCTGCGTTGACACCAGCGGCAGCCTCCAGTGGATCCGCTGGGTGCCCGGCGACGTGACCGTCAAATACCTGTTCCGCAAATACTACGAAACCATCGGTCCCAGCCGCATCATCTTCGGCACCGACAGCAGCTGGTTCCCGCGCGGCTTCACCCAGGAATACCTGCAGGACCAGATGCGAAGCTGTCTCGACCTGAATTTCCCGGACCAGGACATCCAGCAGATCTTCGCCGGCAACGCCGCCCGCCTGCTCAAGATCGACCTGTAAAGAGTAGACCGGGCACTATGGTGCCACAGAGAAATACAGCCCAGTGCACAGGCTTTTCATTCGCTCTCTAGAACATGACTAACTTCGTCTCTCAAGTACAACTATCCAATCGTCGCACTTTCCAACACCACCTTCAATGATAACCCCTATGAGGTCTCGACAGTCGACCCTGCGTACTCTATCCTAAGGAGGATCCCAACAATGAAACGCTCCAAACTGTATGTGTTGATAGGCACACTTCTGGTGGCCGCAATGCTCCTGGCCGCCTGCCCCGCGCCGGCTGCGCCTGCTGCAGAAACGGCCTCCGAGCCGGCCGCTGCTGAAGAGGCCATGGCTGACGAAGTCGTTGAAATCGAGTACTGGCAGTACAACTTCGCCGCCAGGGTGAACGCCATGGACCAGCTGATCGCCCAGTTCGAAGAGGCGAATCCCAACATCAAGGTCGTCCACAACGCCGACATCCCCTACGCCGAATTCCGTGACAAGATCGCCGCCAGCGTGCCCGCCGGCGTCGGCCCCGATGTCGCCACCCTCTTCTACGGCTGGCAATCCGTCTGGATCGATTCCGGCTACCTCGTGCCTCTGCCCGAGGACGCCTTCCCGCCCGCCATGGTTGCTGAGGAGTTCAGCCCCATGGTCCAGGCCAGCTTTGTCGAAGGCACGCTCTACACGCTTCCCACAGCAGTGCGCGCCCTGGCCCTCTTCTACAACAAGGACCTGATGGCGGACGCCGGCCTCGATCCCGAAAATCCGCCCTCGACCCTGGACGAGCTGGCCGATCAGGCCGTCGCCTGCACACAGCGCGATGACGAAGGCTCGCTCGTCGTCCAGGGCTTTGTCGCCGACCCCTCCGCCCAGGACCATCACTGGTTCCGCGAAGTGCTGGTGCGCCAGTTCGGCGGCGTGCCCTACACCGACGACTACTCCGAGGTCCTCTACAATGATGAGGCCGGTCTGCAGGCCTGGAACTATCTCCTGGCATTCCACACCGAGCTCGCTACCGGCGACCGCGACCTGTTTGACGGCAGCACCAACGCCTTCGTCGGCGGCCACGTGTGCTTCCATGTCGACGGCTCCTTCCGCCTCGGCACCATCGCCAACAACAATCCCGACATGAACTTCGGCGTCACCGAACTGCCTTCGCATAACGGCGTCAAGAGCACCTTCGGCTCCTATTGGACCCACGGCCTCACCAAGAAGGCCGCCGCCGACCAGGCGCGCTTCGATGCCGCCGTTAAGTTCCTTCAGTTCATCACCAGCGCCGACGCCGGTGCCCTCTGGGTCGACATCGTCGGCGAGCTGCCCGCCCAGCTCGCGGCCGGCAGCAATCCTGAACTCCTCGCCGATGAGAAACTGGGTGCCTTCGCCGCCGGGCTGGAATACTCCCACGCCACCTTCTTCGCCGACGAAAGCCAGCAGCGCCAGGCCATCATCGACTCCTTCGACATGGTAGTCCTGACCGACGAAGACCCGGCGACTGCGCTGCAGATCGCCGCCGATACCGACCAGGAGGTCCTCGACGACTTCTGGTCCAGCCGCTAATCGAAATGTGCAATACGTAAAGCGAGAGGATACCTGCCAGACGGGGTGTCCTCTCGCCTTACTCATTGTTTAGTCTGGACAGTTCCCCCTTGCCCCAGTCCGGATTTGCTGAGCCTTCCCAGTGTCGGCCGCCTGAATTACGCTGAAATCAAGATGGAAAAGATCTATGCGCCTGACCCTTCGCCAGCGGCAAATCATATGGGCCTACATCTTCATGAGCGTGGCCCTTGTCTTCTTTGTCGTCATCCGCTGGTACCCAACCATCCTGGCATTCAACGTCAGCTTCCGCGATTGGAATGTCTTTGAAGGCACCGGTCCCTGGGTGGGCCTGGAGAACTATCAGGAGATCTGGCAGGACGCCGGCAAGCCGCGCAGCTCTGTCACAGCCGCCTTCTCCAATACCGTTCGCTACGTCCTCTTCGGCGTGCCCTCTCAGCTGGTTCTGGCCCTTGCCATTGCCCTGCTTCTCGCTCAGATCCGGCGCCTGTCCGCGGTATTCCGCGTCGCCTACTTCGCACCCTACGTCACCTCGGCCGTCGCTGTCGCCTTCGTCTGGAACTGGCTCTATCAGCCGGAAACCGGCTTGATCAACCAGGCGCTGGACCTGGTCGGCCTGCCCCAGCAACCATTTACCAAGAGTCCCGCACAGGCTCTGCCTTCGATCACTGCCGTCGCCGTATGGCAGAATCTCGGCTTTGCAGTCATCATCTTCCTGGCCGGCATTCAGCAGATTCCGGGCCACTATTACGAAGCCGCCCGCATCGACGGCGCCAACGCCTGGCAACTCTTCTGGCGCATCACCCTGCCCCTGCTCAATCCGATTATCGTCTACCTGACCGTTCTCGGCACCATATCCTATTTGCGGCTCTTCGCTCTCGTCCAGAACATGAGCCCTCAGGGCACCGGAGGTCCGCTCAAAAGTACCACCACGGTCGTGCTTGAAGTCTACCGCGAGGGGTTTTCCAGCTATAAGATGGGCTACGCCGGCGCGCTCACCGTGCTTCTTTTCTTTCTCATACTGCTGATTACAATCATCCAGCTGCGCTTCTTTTCGCGGCGGGTTGAGTATTAGGCGGGGGTGACCGGGAACTTTTCCATGACTACTTCTGCAGAGTTGGGCACAGAGGGCACGCTGCAGATCGCGGATCATTTCGCGCCTGCCCAAAGCGGCGCCCGGCGCCGCTTCAGTTGGACGCTGTTGATCGCATACCTTCTGCTGGCAATCGGTGGCGTCTGCATGGTCACGCCTTTTTTCTGGATGATACTTACTAGCGTTAAACCGCCCCCCGAACTGGTCAACTTCTCCTTCTTTCCCGAAAACCCAACCCTCCAGAACTACCTGAATGTACTCAATACCAGCAGCTTCGAACGCTGGTATCTCAACAGCATTATCGTTGCCTTAATCAGCACGACAAGCGTTGTCTTTTTCGATACGCTGGTCGGTTACACGCTCAACAAATTCGACTTCCCGGGCAAGAACATCATCTTCATCGGTATGCTCGGCACGCTCATGATCCCGACCGAAATGCTCATAATCCCTTGGTTCACGATGAGCGTGAACTGGAACTGGCACATCGGCTACACCCAATACTGGGGCATCGCCTTCCCCGGCGTCATCACCGCCGCCGGCATCTTTCTCATGCGCCAGTTCTTCGACGGCGTCCCTAACGAGCTCCTTGACGCCGCCCGCATGGACGGCATGAACGAGTTCGGTATCTGGTGGCGTATTGCCGCGCCGCTTGTCAAACCGGCCATCGCCGCACTGGCGATCTTTAACTTTATCGGCAACTGGAACGCCTACCTGTGGCCGCTGATCCTGGCCAACAGCCGCGAGTTCTATACACTGCCCGTCGGCCTCAGTTTCTTCCGCGGCGAATCTACAACCCACTGGGAGAAGATCATGACCGCGGCCAGTCTTGCCAGCATCCCACTGCTTATCGTCTTTCTGGTCTTCCAGCGCCAGATCATCCAGGGGATCGCTCTCACCGGACTGAAGGGCTGAGCCCGCAGACGGCGCGGCATATTGGGAGAGCCCAACAATTCTCCGACGGGAGTAGCAATTATAGTGCGGCATCCTGGCGCACAAAACACAGTTCATATCGTAGAGGAGTCCTCTCTTGAAGTTACACGAATACCAGTCGAAGCGGGTTCTCGCCCAATATGGCGTACCCATCCCCAAAGGGGAGGTCGCAACCACACCGGCCGAAGCGCGCGCCATCGCCGAACAGATCGACAAACCGGTCGTCATCAAGAGCCAGGTGCTGGTCGGCGGACGCGGCAAGGCCGGCGGCATCAAGCTGGCCGGAAATCCCGATGAGGCCGAAGAAGCTGCAGCACAGATCCTCGGCATGGACATCAAAGGGCTTACTGTTCAAAAGGTCCTGGTGGACGAAGCCGCCGACATCCGCTCTGAAATCTACCTGGGCGCCGTCCTCGACCGCGGCGCGCGTAGGGTCGCCATCATGGCTAGCAGCGAGGGCGGCGTCGAAATCGAAGAGGTCGCTGCCCAAACGCCCGAAAAGATCATCACCGTCCACGTCCATCCCCTGCTCGGCATGCAGGGCTACCAGGCCCGCCAGCTGGCATACGGCGTCGGACTGCCCAAAGAGCACGTCTCCGCCTTCACCAGGATCGCGCAGAGCCTCTACCGGGCCTTTGTCGAAAGCGACGCCAGCCTCGCAGAGATCAATCCCCTCGTCATCAATGGCGACAACCAGCTGCAGGCCGTCGATGGCAAAATCCTCCTTGACGACAGCGCCCTACCCCGGCAAAAAGAGCTGGCCGCCATGCGCGACCCCGATGAAGACAGCCCCACCGAAACCGAAGCACGTGAGGTTGGAATCAGCTATATCGATCTCGATGGCGAGATCGGCTGTATGGTGAACGGGGCCGGCCTCGCCATGGCCACGATGGACATCATCAAACTCTATGGCGGCAGCCCGGCCAACTTCCTCGACATCGGCGGCGGTGCCGGCGCCGACAAGGTTCTGGCCGCACTCAGGATCATTCTCCGCGACGCGCGCGTGAAGGCGGTTCTCATCAACATCTTTGGCGGCATCACCCGCTGCGATGAAGTGGCAAACGGCATCGTCGAGGCCATCAACAGCCTCAACGTAAAGGTGCCGATCGTCGTTCGCATGGTGGGTGTTAACGAGGACGAGGGACGCCAGATCCTGGCCGACTCCAACCTCCCCTCCGCCAACCAGCTCTCGGAAGCCGTCCAGATGGCCGTCGCCGCCGCCAAAGGAGAAGGTGCATGAGCATCCTCGTCGACAATGATACCCGACTGCTTGTGCAGGGAATCACCGGAAGCCAGGGCGCATTCCACGCAGAGCAGATGATCCAGTATGGCACAAAAGTCGTGGCCGGGGCCGTGCCCGGTCGCGGCGGTCAATGGGCAGTCGGCAACACGCCCGTCTTCGATACCGTCCACGAAGCCGTCGCCACCACCGACGCCAATACCAGCATCATCTTCGTTCCCGCCGCCTTCGCCGTTGACGCCCTCCTCGAGGCCGCCGACGCCGGCGTCGCACTCATCGTCTGCATCACCGAGAACATCCCCGCCCTCGACATGGCCCGCGCCCGCGCCTACCTGGATTCAACAGAATCTCTCCTGATCGGGCCCAACTGCCCCGGCCTCATCTCCCCTGGATCTGCCAAAGTCGGCATTATGGCCGGCCACATCCACACCCCCGGCAATGTCGGTATCGTCAGCCGATCCGGCACGCTCACCTACGAGGTCATCTATGCACTGACAGAGCGTGGAATCGGTCAGAGCACCGCCGTCGGCATCGGCGGCGATCCCATCAAGGGGCTCAACTTTCTCGACGTGCTGCAGATGTTTGAACAGGACTCCGCTACTGAACAGGTCGTCCTCATTGGGGAGATCGGAGGCACCGACGAGCAGGTTGCCGCCGACTACATCAGAACCGAAATGAGCAAACCGGTGACTGCTTTCATCGCCGGTCAGACCGCCCCCCCAGGCAAACGCATGGGCCACGCCGGCGCCATCATCTCCGGCGGCGAAGGCACCGCCGCTGAGAAGATCGAAGCGCTCCAGGCAGCCGGCGTCGCCATCGCCCGTCACCCCGAGGAGATCGCAGAACTGGCCGCACAGAATATCTGAACACACGTCTGAATCTGTGCTATCATAGTTGCCAATCCCGCAGCGGATCAATAGACACCGAATGAAGGAGGGAAGAATGTCGGAACAGAGCTCAAACGGCCAGGCTATCGAGGTACCGGCCGCCGACAGCGAACTGTACCAGCCGCCGCCCGAGGCTGTCGCCGGCGCAAACGTGCCCAACTATCTCGACCTGCGCGGCGAGGCGCTCGCAGATTCCGAGGCCTACTGGGATGCCCGCGCACGCGAACTGATCGACTGGTTTGAGCCGTACGAAAAGGTGCTCGATGACAGCGGCGCGCCGTTCTTCAAATGGTTTGTCGGCGGTAAAACCAATATCGCCTACAACGCCTTGGACCGGCACGTAAACTCCTGGCGCAGGCACAAGCTGGCCCTCATCTTTGAAGGCGAAGAAGGCGACAAGCAGAACTACAGCTACTACCAGCTCTGGCAGGAAGTCAATAAGTTCGCCAACGTGCTCAAAGGCAAGGGCGTCGGCAAGGGCGACACCGTAACCATCTACATGGGACGGACCCCCGAGCTGATGATCGCGATGCTGGCCGTCACCAAGATCGGCGCCGTACACTCCGTCGTCTACGGCGGGTTCAGCGAGCAGGCCCTCGCCAGCCGCATCGACGACGCCCAGTCCAGGGTACTGATCACCAGTGACGGCGCCTGGTTGCGCGGCAAAACCGTCAACCTCAAGGACATCTCCGACGAGGCCGTCAAGCGTAGCTCGATTGTGGATACGGTGATCGTCTTCCAGCGTACCATGCAGGATGTGCAGATGACCCCCGGCCGCGATCACTGGTGGCACGAGGAGATGGCCCTCCCCATCGCCAGCCCAGTCTGCGAGCCGGAGCCGATGGACGCTGAAGATCCCCTCTTCATCCTCTACACGTCCGGCACAACCGGCCGGCCCAAAGGCGTCCTCCATACCTGCGGCGGCTACCAGGTCTACACCGCCACCACCCTGAAATACGTCTTCGACCTCAAAGAGGACGACCTCTGGTGGTGCGCCGCCGACCCCGGCTGGATCACCGGACACAGCTACATCGTATACGCGCCGCTGATCCTAGGCTCCACCGGCTTCATGTACGAAGGCGCGCCCGACTATCCCCACCCCAATCGCTACTGGAAGCTCGTCGAGGACTACGGCATCACCATCCTCTACACCGCGCCCACCGCCATTCGCGGCCTGATGCGCTTCGGCGATGCCTGGGCCGACCAACACGACCTCTCCAGCCTGCGCCTCCTCGGCAGCGTCGGCGAACCGATTAACCCCGAAGCCTGGCGCTGGTACCACCGTGTCATCGGCCGCGAAAACTGCCCCATTATGGACACCTGGTGGCAGACCGAAACCGGCGGCTTCATGATCACGCCAACGCCCGTCGTCGCACTCAAACCGGGCAGCGCCACCCTGCCTTTCACCGGCATTGAAGCCGATGTGGTGCGCGAAGACGGCTCCACCTGCGAGCCCAACGAAGACGGCTATCTCGTCATCAAACGCCCATGGCCGGGTATGGCCCGCACCGTCTGGGGCGACCCGGACCGCTACGTCGAACAGTACTGGTCCGAATTCGCTCAGCAGGGCTGGTACTTCACCGGCGACAGTGCCCGCCGCGACGACGACGGCTACTTCTGGATCATCGGCCGCATGGATGACGTCATCAAGGTCAGCGGCTACCGGCTCGGTACCGCCGAAATCGAAAGCGCACTCGTCAGCCATCCTGACGTAGCCGAGGCCGCCTGTGTCGGCATTCCCCACGAGCTGCGCGGTAACGTGATCCACGCCTTCTGTATCCTCAACGACGGCGTCAGCGGCAGCTCCGATCTGGTCGACGCGCTTAAACTTCATGTGCGTCATGAAGTCGGGCCGATTGCCGTGCCCGCCGAACTGAATATCGTCGATGGCCTCCCCAAGACGCGCTCCGGTAAGATCATGCGCCGGCTGCTCAAAGCCCAGGTCCAGGGCCTGCCAATCGGCGATGTGAGTACCCTCGCTGACTGAACCAAAACGGGGGGGGGGGGGGGGGCCCCCCCCCCCCCCCCCCCCCCCCCCCCCCCCCCCCC
>VXOE01000157.1 GCA_009840225.1 Caldilineaceae bacterium SB0662_bin_25
CCCCCACGCCCCCCCTAAACCAGGCCATGCCTCATCGACCTGGTGTCGATATTCGAACGGGTGCCTAATCGAACGTGTCCAGCCAGACCACGTCCCGCCAGTCACATCAGATCCCCGCAGTTGCCGGCCTTGTGCCTGCCCTCGCACCCTCCCCAACTGACGGACGCCACCGTACGGCCAGGCCAGGCGCCTGCACTGGGTCTCGCCCAAAGACGGTAAACGACTCCAGCCACCGCTGGCGCCGATTTCCCGCCAGACTGATCCCACCCCAAATCTGGGATGCACCATGCCTCCTTGACCCTTGACAAAACGAACACTTGTTCGTAAACTATGAATATGAACTTCAGAATCCAGCTCGAACCGATGGCAAAGCTCGCCCGTATCGGCGAGATCAACGGCTATGAAGCCGCCGGCGACGCACCCCATGCCGAGCACACCCGCCCCGGCTGCTTCACCCCCGCGCAGCCCAAGCCCACGCGCCAGGAGCGCAATGCCGCCTCCCTGCGCCGCTCCATCATGAAAGTGGCGACCCCGCGCGGCCCAAAGCCGGTCCTGCGCACCATGATGACCACCGCCTGCGAGCGCAACTGCTTCTACTGCCCCTTCCGCGCCGGCCGCAGCAGCGCCGAACGCCTCACTTTGCAACCGGACGAGCTGGCCGACGGCTTCACGCGCATGCAGAAGGCCGGCATGGTTGACGGCCTCTTTCTCTCATCCGGCATCATCGGCGGCGGCGTCAGGGCCCAGGACAAAATTATCGATACAGCCGAGATTCTGCGCAAGAAACAGAACTACCCCGGCTACATCCATCTCAAGATCATGCCCGGCTCCGAGTATGAGCAGGTGCGCAGGTCCATGCAGCTGGCCGACCGCGTCTCGATCAATCTCGAGGGCGCCACCCCGGGCAGGCTGGCCGGCCTCGCGCCTCAAAAGGAGTTCTGGGACGACCTGATGCAGCGACTCCTCTGGACCGAGCAGATTCGCAGCCGTGAACGCGTGCGCGCTTCCTCCGTCACCCAGTTCGTCGTCGGCGCCGTCGGCGACACCGACCTGGAGCTGGTTTCTCTCAGCGAAAAGCTCTACCGCCAGGCCCGCCTTAGCCGCATCTACTACTCCTCCTTCTACCCCGTGCCCGACACGCCTTTCGAAGACCTGCCGTCCGCCTCCCTGAAGCGCCAGCACCGCCTCTACCAGGCCAGCTTCCTCCTGCGCGACTACGACTGGGACACCGAGGACATCGGCTTCGGCCCCGACCAGAACCTCCGCCTCGACGTCGACCCCAAGCAGGCCTGGGCCGACATCTACCTGCGCGCCGCACCCATAGAACTCAACCGCGCCGACCGCCCCACCCTCCTGCGCGTGCCCGGTATCGGTCCCAAAAGCGCCGACCGCATCCTCCGCGCCCGCCGCCAGAGCACTCTAACCGACCTGCAGCACCTGCGCGCCCTCGGCGTCCCCTCACCACAAAAGGCAGCTCCCTACGTCCTCCTCAACGGCCGCCAACCCGTCCACCAGTTGTCCCTCTTCCCAGTGCCCTGACAGAGGCACGGATTCTCGAATGACGCCCGGCAGAATGGCCTGGCGCAGACAACTTGGTCGCAGTATTCTGAGCTGCTGGGCCCGGAACTGGGAACACGCTCTGCCATGAATTCTGCGTAGGACCGGTCTCAATAGGGCAGATGACCCCCGCCGCTGCTGCGTAAAATTGCGATGCAATTGGATTCGGGTCTCTGCTATAATATTCAGATGGCAATCGTATGTTCCCATTGTGAAAAGTGTCTGTCAGCGTTTGAACTGTCAGGGCAAGCCTGAAATTCATGCCTGTATCGAATAGATTTCGAAAATTCCGCATTGAATACTAGGAGACATACCTTGGCCCCAAGTTCATTGCGCATATTGATTCTGGTCGCCACGCTTGCGGCGCTGACTCTGCTTTCCCTCCAACTGGGAGGTGTCTCAAGTGCGCAAACCGAGACAGAGACGCCTGTTCCCGGAGGAGGTGGGGATCCGGGCGGCCCAGCCGCACCTGTGCTGACAGCGCACCCCGGTCACAGCTGGATAACGGTCAGTTGGGAGCCCGTGTCGGGCGCGGACATGTACGAGATCTGGTCTCGGCAAGGCACGGACGGCGCCTGGCGCGAGTCATCTGCCAGCCCCCATTCAAACACTTCACACGGATTCCTCGGCCTTCCGTCCGGTTCGACCTGGCAGTTCCTGGTCCGCTCCATTGCAGACGACGGTAAGGTGAGTCCCTGGTCCCAGCTGGCGCAAGCCACTGTATCCGAGGCACCGACGCCGACACCCACGCCGACCGCAAGTGAGACTGAGACGCCTGCACCCGGAGAAGGCGGGGATCCGGGCGGCCCGGCCGCGCCCGTACTGTCCACGACCAAGGGGCCCGGCTGGATTACCCTCAGTTGGGAGCCGGTATCGGGCGCCAACACGTACGATGTCTGGTGGAGATTTGCCGACGGAGGAAGCTGGCGACAGGTTGAAGGCAGCCCTATTTCAAGTACGGCCTACGGATTTATTGGGACGGGCGACGGTACCACTCTGGACTTTCTGGTCCGTTCAATAGCCGCCGACGGCAAATCGAGCCCCTGGTCCGCTCTGCATCAGGAAACTGCAATCGGTAGGCTGACACCGACGCCAACTCCATCACCAACGCCCACGGTAAGCAGTAACCTTCCCGCGCCGGCGATGACCGCACGCCAGACCGAGGCGAACACGATCGAGCTCCGCTGGTCGGAAGTTTCGGGCGCAGACAGGTACGAACTCTTGACCTGGTGGGCAACCGACCCCGGCTGGCAGGGCCTCGGCGGAATCCTGCGAGGGACGTCCTACACGCATCGCGGACTCACGGCCGGCAGGACCTACCATTACGCGATCCGTGCCATAGACGCAAACGGCGTAGCAGGAGCGTGGACTCAGACTCCCTACCCAGCCGTAACTGTTTCAGAGACGTCAACTCAGACGCCGACGTCGACAACAACACCGACAACAACACCGACAACGACACCGACAACGACCGGGCCAACGCTGACACCAACGCTAACGCCGACTGGTCCTACCCCGACCTCTTCACCGACGCCGACCTTTACGGCTACACCGTCAGCGGGCGGCACACTGTCTGTGCCGGCACTGACTGCACGGGCAACCGAGACCAACGCAGTCGAGCTCAGTTGGACTGAAGTCTCGGGGGCCGACAGATACGAACTCTTAACCTGGTGGGCTACCGTCCCCGGCTGGCAGAGTGTGGGCGGCACCCTGCGAGGGACGTCGTACACACACCGCGGACTCACGGCCGGCAGGACCTACCACTATGCAATCCGCGCCATTAGCGCAAACGGCGCAGCCGGTACGTGGACGCAGTACCCCTACCCCTACGTGACCATAACCGACACGCCAACGCTTACGCCTACGCCGGCAGGGCCAACCCTGACACCGACACCGACGCCAACCGGGCCAACACCAACGGCAACGCCGACGGCGACGCGGACAGCTGGCGGCAATCTACCCCCGCCGGCGCTGACCGCGCGGGCGATCGGGGCAAACGCAATCGAACTCAGCTGGACGGCAGTCTCGGGGGCCGACACATACGAGCTCTTGACCTGGTGGGACTATGACCCTGGTTGGCAGGGCGTGGGCGGCACATTGCGAGGGACGTCGTACACGCACAGCGGTCTAGTGAACGGCCGAGCCTATCATTACGCAATCCGCGCCGTTGACGCTCAAGGCGTAGCCGGAGAGTGGACTACGTCCCCGTACCCTTACGCCTTCGCAACCTCGACCCCGCAGACCCAAGTGCCTGAGGAGAGAGCTGCCCTGGTCGCCCTCTACAATGCCACCGACGGGCCTAACTGGCGTCACAGCGACAACTGGCTGTCCAGCCAGCCGGTCTCGACATGGTACGGCGTATTCACGGACTCGAACGGCAGTGTTGAGCGGCTTGAACTCACAACGAACGGGTTGAGCGGGGAGATTCCAGATCTGAGCGCGCTCACCAATCTGACGGTCCTGGAACTCTATAACAACAGTCTGACCGGTACGTTTCCGGACCTGAGCGCGCTTACCAAACTGTCGAAGCTGGCCCTCCACGACAACCAGTTGACCGGCGAAATCCAGTCCCTCAGCACGCTCACGAATCTGACGTCTGTGTTCCTCTTCAACAACCAGTTGAGCGGTACGTTGCCGGACTTGAGCGCGCTCAAAAATCTGACCAGCGTTAACCTCAACGACAACCAGTTGACCGGGCAGATTCCAAAGCTTGACGACCTCACCAACTTGCGATTTCTGTTCATCAGAGACAACAAGCTGAGCGGGGAGATTCCGGATCTGAGCGCACTCGCCAGAATCCAGACCCTTGCCCTCAGCGGCAACGAGCTAAAGGGGGAAATTCCGGACCTGAGCTCCCTCACCAGCCTGCAGGTTCTGGCCCTCGGCCTCAATCAGTTGGAAGGAGAGATTCCCGACTTAAGCGCCCTGTCCAACTTGGAGCGACTGTCCCTCAGTGGCAACCAGTTGGAAGGGTCGATACCAGACCTGAGCACGCTCATCAGATTGCAGGGTCTGTTCCTCAACGACAACAAGCTGACGGGGGCGATTCCGGACCTGAGCGGCCTTCCCGACCTGGCGACCCTGAACCTCCGGGGCAATGACCTATGTCTGCCTGTCGGCACAAATCTGTCTGCACTGCATAACGATGTCGCTGTACACCTGAAAAGCATCGGACTGACCTATTGCGGAAATGAAAACCTTCCAGTTGCCCCCACCCTGCCGGAAGAAAAGGGCGCGCTGGCCGCGTTCTTCCAGGCAACCGATGGCACGAAATGGACAAACAAGGACAACTGGCTGACCGATGCGCCCATTGTTACCTGGCACGGCGTCTCCACTGACGACCAAGGCAGAGTGAATGGGCTGCGCCTGCCTGATAACAACCTTACCGGTCAGATTTCGGATCTGAGTGTCCTCACGAACCTGACGGCCCTGGACCTGCGCGGCAACAAGCTGAGCGGCCAGATCCCGGCTTTGAGCGCTCTAACCAGGCTGATAGAACTGGACCTCGGCTCCAACGAATTGACCGGACCAATCCCGGCTCTGAACTCCCTTTCCAATCTGACAACTCTGCACCTCGACAACAATAAGCTGAGCGGACAGATCCCAACGCTCGGCGCCCTCACCAACCTGACCAGCTTGAATCTCGGTTCAAATCAGTTGAGCGGACAGGTCCCGGATTTGAGTTCACTTACCAACCTTACCGAACTGGATATTCGCGACAACAAGCTGACCGGGCATATACCTGACCTCAGCGCACTCACCAATCTGACGACCTTGGAACTTGAGAAAAACGTACTCTCAGGGTCTCTCCCGAACATGGGCTCACTCACCAACCTGACGCATGTGGATCTCAGAGAAAACAAGCTGAACGGCCAGCTCTCTGCGTTGCAGGTCCCCACCGGCCTGATGAGCCTGTACCTTGGGTCCAATCAGTTGACCGGACAGATCCCGGATCTGAGTTCCTTCACCAGACTGTCGAGTTTGGATTTCAGCGCCAACCTGCTGACCGGACCACTGCCGGACTTGAGCGCTCTCTCCGGCCTGTGGTGGCTCAATCTCAGTGACAACCAGCTGACCGGGTCAATTCAGGATCTGAATGCCTCCACCAGCCTGGTGCATCTGTACCTCGCTGCCAACCAGTTGAGCGGTGGGATTCAGGCGCTGAGTACACTCACCAACCTGATGCACTTGGACCTCAGCGACAACCAGTTGAGTGGGGAGATCCGGGCCGTGACCGCGCTTGCCCACCTGGAAAGCCTGGACCTCAGCCGCAACAAGCTTACCGGTCCGGTTCCAGATCTGAGCGGACTGAACAGACTGACAATGCTCTCTCTGGCAGACAATCAGCTGTGTCTGCCAACAGGGGCGGGCCTGGCATCGCTGCATGCAGCCGTGTCCGCGCATCTGCGCAAGCTCAATCTGCCGTCCTGTGCTGGCTACTCTGACAGGGCCGCCTTGGTCGCCCTCTATGAGGCAACCGCCGGCGCCAACTGGACGCAGAACGCCAACTGGCTGACCGCCGAGGCGATTGGGAACTGGTACGGCGTAACCACGGACAGTAATGGGCGTGTGACCCAACTGCGCCTTCCCGGCAACAACCTCATCGGTACGATTCCGGATCTGAGCGCGCTCACCGAACTGACGGCCCTCGACCTCGATACAAATCAGCTGACCGGGTCGATTCCGAATCTGAGCGCGCTTACCAAGCTGACGACCCTTGACCTCGGCTCCTGCCTTCTGTCAGGAACGATCCCGGCTCTGAGTGCTCTGACCAACCTGACCAGCCTGGACCTCAGGTCGAACGACCTGACCGGAGAAATTCCGGCCCTGGGTTCGCTCACCAGTCTCACGACTTTGAATCTCAGTCACAACCAGCTGGAAGGAGCGGCCCCCGATCTCAGCGCTCTGACCAGCCTGACCAGCTTGGACCTCAGCGGCAATAATCTGTGCCTCCCGGACGGCACAGACCTGTCAACGTTGATCACCGACGTCGCCGATCATCTGCGCGGTCTCAATCTGTCCGCCTGCACAAGCTCCCAGACCCCGGACACGGCCAGCGAAAGGGCCGCCCTCGTCGCCCTCTACAACGCAACCGACGGCGCCAACTGGACCCACAACGACAACTGGCTGACCAACGAACCGCTCTCCACCTGGTACGGCGTCTCAACTGATGCTAACGGAAACGTAACGCGCCTGGATCTCGATAGAAACGAACTTAACGGTCAGATCCCGAACTTGGGCGCACTCTCCTATCTGGAACGCCTGGACCTCAGATACAACGAGCTGAACGGGACGATACCTGATCTGAGTGCCCTCACTAACCTGAAATCTCTGTACTTCGGTTTCAATGATCTGAGCGGGTCCATGCCTGATCTGAGTGCCCTAACAAACCTTTCGATCCTGTCCCTGAAATACAACGACCTGAACGGGCAGATTCCGGATCTGAGCGCCCTCACCAACTTGACAACCCTGAGTCTCGACTACAACCAGTTTTCCGGGGATTTCCCCGACCTGAGCGCCCTGACCAAACTGACGTCCTTGAGTATCGCCGCCAACCAGTTTGCCGGGCCGTTTCCCGATCTGAGCGCCCTCACCAACCTGAGAACCCTCAATCTCAGTTACAATCGGTTCCCCGGGCCCTTTCCAGATCTGAGTGCCCTCACCAACCTGAACAGCTTGGTTCTCAGCAATATCCAGCTGACTGGCGCCATCCCGGACCTGAGCGCTCTCTCCAACCTGACCGCACTTCACCTCAGCAGCAACCAGTTAACCGGTCCCTTTCCCGATCTGAGCGCTCTCACCAACCTGTCAAGACTTTACCTGAGCAACAACGGTCTTACCGGGCCGCTGCCAGATCTCAGCTATCTCACGAAACTGACAACCCTTTTTATCGGCGGAACCCAACTGTGCCTGCCTGATGGAACGAGCGTATCCCATCCTAACAGCGATGTGGAGTCCTACTTGAAGGGCCTCAGCCTGCCGTCCTGCACGGTCGCCGGGCCCGAACAGAGGGCTGCTCTTGTCGCCCTCTACAACGCAACCGACGGCGCCAACTGGAAGCGCAACAACAACTGGCTGACCGACGAGCCGATCGGTACCTGGTACGGGGTCTTCACCAACAGCTACGGTCACGTCACGCGGCTGTCTCTCGGGCACAATCAACTGAATGGGACACTCCCTGACCTGAGCGCCCTCACCAACCTGACAAATGTCTTCCTCGCCGGCAATAAGCTGAGCGGACAGATCCCCGACCTCAGCGCCCTCACTAAGCTGCAGATACTGGTCCTTGAATCTAACCTGTTTACAGGGCCTGTCCCCGACCTGAGCGCTCTCACCAACTTGGTAAGCCTGAGTCTCAGCAACACCCAAGTGAGCGGGCAATTCCCTGATCTGAGCGTCCTCACCAATCTGACGAGGCTCTCCATCAGCAATACACAGTTGACCGGACAGTTTCCCGATTTGAGCGCCCTCACCAAACTGAGAATCGTCTATCTCGGCCGCAACAGCTATACCGGCTCCATCACCGACATCAGCGCCCTGACGAACCTCGTCGTCCTCGATCTCGGCACCAGTCAGCTGACCGGACAGATCCCGGATCTGAGCCCTCACCCCAAACTGAAGGAGCTTGACCTTGCCGGCAACCAGTTTTCCGGTGCGTTTCCCGATCTGAGCACGCTTACAAGCCTCTCGAAGCTCAATCTGAGCTCTAATCAGCTTTCAGGCGCCTTCCCTGATCTGAGCGCCCTTACAAACCTGCTGCATCTCAACCTCGGCTCCAACCGGCTGACAGGAAACATCTCCGACCTCAGCGCTCTCAACAAGCTGCAGTATCTCAGCCTTGATGCCAACCAGCTAAGCGGAGAAATCCCCGATTTGGCCGCCCTGACCAGCCTGGCGAGGCTGGACCTCAGTGACAACCAGCTTACCGGACCGTTCCCTGACCTGAGCCTCCTCACGAATCTGACAAACCTGGACCTTAGTTCAAACCGGCTGACCGGACCCATCCTCGATCTGCACCATCTCATTGACCTGAGGTGGCTGCTGCTCAATGACAACCAGTTGACCGGGCCGGTCCCGGACTTCAGCGTTCTGACCAACCTTACCAGTCTGAACCTCACTGGCAATAGTCTCTGCCTGCCATCGGGTGCAACCCTGTCCCACTCAAATGCTTCCGTTTCTGCTCACCTCAACCGTCTCAATCTGCCCACATGCACGAACGCCGAAACCACACTGGCCCCCGCTGTGCCGCAAAACCTGACGCCTTCCGTCAGCGGCAACCAGATTACGCTCACTTGGGATGCTGTGTCGAACGCTGCCAGTTACGAGCTGCGGGCGTGGGACAGCCTCGACCGCCAGTGGGGTTCCATTGGCGGCGTCATCACCACGACATCTTACACCCATACAGGACAGACCGACGGCCGCAACTACTACTACCAGGTTCGCGCCCGCTACGCCAACAACGTGCGCGGCGCCTGGTCCGATCGGGTCTACGCGGCCGTCGTCACCCCCCAGTTTCCACCACCGCCTCTCTCCCTCGAACTTGACCTCTTCTATCAGAAATATCTGGACGTCAGCGGCGTGGTCGTGGTCGCCCCCACTGAAGTGTCTGATGAAAAAATGGTTCAGGCGCGCGACGTCATTACCAGCATGCTCTCAGCGAAATCCGACCTGCTTTCCGATCTGGCCGCCAACAACGCTCGGATCGCCATATACCCGGACAATGCCGAGGGCAGGGGAATCACCCAACTGCCCGAACTCTGGTTCCTCACGAGCCTTCCACTCGGATACGTTCATAAGGCAGGAAATCTGTTCCTGGCAGGCGTGCCGGAAGAAGACGCAAATTGTGGCACACTTGTCCACGAGTTTGCTCACATGATCCATTATGTAATTGATGAGCGATCCGGGGGTGAGGCGTTCAATTCACGGCTCGAGGCCCTTTACCAGGCCGCAATGAACGCGAGGCGCTGGCAGGGTCTCTACGCGGCAACGAATTACAGAGAATACTGGGCTGAGGCGGTCAGATTCTGGTTCTGGGAAACGATGCCTGCCTCGCTGTCAGCGAGTTACTCGACGCTTAACGACTATGACCCGGACGTCGCCACCCTGGTCGAGGAGGTGTTCGGCGACGCGACTCTGGTCGCGTACTGCAAGCCCTGACCTTCGACAATCAAGAGACTACATTCATGCCGAATATGATTGGCAAACTCCTGTCTTTTGACGGTAAAAGTCAGTGAGGTATTGACATTCTCGTTCGCGCTCCTGAGTTTCCCGGCATTCGGGTCATCTTTCCGATGCCTCTTTGTATGCCTCTTTCAACGTGTCGAGAGGATTCGTCTTCGAACGCCCGCGGCGCATCCACCTCCCACCCATCACCTCTGTTCGTCCATATTCCTGTCACTCGTCGCCTCCACATACTCTTGCGTCCCTCGCTTCCAGGTCCGCACGCGCGGCCCTGAGCGCCAGCTCAATGTCCACAGGTACACCCTTCGTCTCTGTCAGTACCAGCTGATTGAGCCGTTCACTTTCCTCCAGCCACTCTTTCCACGCTGCTCTTCTCTGTTCCCTTGTCCGCTTCGCCTGCTCGCCGGCGGTCTGAACTCCCTCATCCATGCCCGCGCTCCTCAATTGAGTCGCCTATTCCCCCAACCCACAACCCAATCCCTGGGACTTATAAACATATGACGCGGCAGACGATCTTACGCGTGTAGATATCGGTGGG
>VXOE01000263.1 GCA_009840225.1 Caldilineaceae bacterium SB0662_bin_25
GAGCCCCCGCACAAGGGAGGGCCGAATAGGCCCGACCGCCCAGAAAAGCAGCGGTCAGTAGTCAGTAGTCAGTGGTTAGAGACGGCGCTTATTCTGGCGGAAACTGGAATGGGAACTGACCGTGGCCTGGTTGCCTCCAGAGGTATGCGACTGTTCACCCCCATTTTGGGATGCACCCGCGCAGAAGCTGCATTGACTTTTCTGGTGTCGATTCTTATAATCATGGGACCGCATCCGCTGATCGACAGCGGATTTGTTTTCGCGGACCAAAACCGGCAATGACAGATCACAGCTCCCATACCGGCGCCGATGACAACGGTTCTTCCCCCGCAACCAATCTGGCTGTCGTCGCGATTGGCGGCAACTCCCTGATTGCCGACAGCAGCCGGCCGGAGATCGTCCACCAGTGGGACGCGGTGCATGAGACGACCGGGCAGATTGCCGGGATGCTGGAGAGCGGCTGGCAGGGCGTCGTGATCACGCATGGCAACGGGCCGCAGGTAGGGTTCATCCTGCGGCGCAATGAGCTGGCCCTCGGTGAAGTCCACACGATTCCCCTCACCCTGGTCGTCGCGGACACGCAGGGCAGCATCGGCTTCATGCTGCAGCAGGCGCTCAACAACGATTTCCGCGAGCGGCAGATCCGGCGTGAGACCACCACCATTGTCACGCAGACGCGCGTGGACGAGAACGACCCGGCCTTCGACAGTCCATCGAAGCCGATCGGCAGTTTTCTGGATGAAGAGACGGCGCGCTCCTTTGAGAGCAGGGGCTGGCACGTTGTCGAGGATGCCGGGCGCGGCTGGCGGCGGGTTGTCTCCAGCCCGAGGCCGGTGGAGATCGTCGAGATCGAGGCGGTCCGCCAGGCGGTGGAAATGGGCTGGGTGGTGGTGGCCTGCGGAGGAGGCGGCATACCGGTGGTGCGCGACGCCGACGGCACGCTGCGGGGCGTCTCCGCGGTGATCGACAAGGACATAGCCAGCAGTTTGCTGGCGGTGGATTTGGGGGCCGACCTGTTTCTGATCAGCACCGGCGTGGAGAAGGTGGCGCTGAACTTTGGCAAGCCCGAACAGGTCGATCTGGACCAGATCACCGTGACCGAGGCCAAACGGTACCGGGCGGAGGGGCATTTTGCCGCCGGCAGTATGCAGCCCAAGATCGATGCCTGTATCGAATTTCTGGAAAAGAGCAGCAATCCCCAAGCCCACTGCCTGATCACGAATCCGCAGAATCTGGGACGAGCGCTGGCAGGGGAGACGGGAACGAGGATTAGTTTATAGTTTTTAGTTGTTAGTTTTTCGTTTTCAGTGGCGCCGTGTGTGCACGGTGGAGTGCGCGCTGTGTGAACGAGTGGAGTTGCAGTTACTGAAAGCCGGGTATGAGATCTCTAACATATAATCAGGAGTAGGCTCGAATGCAAACCGATTTGCGCGGTCGCGATTTTATCAGTGATATGGACTTCTCGAAGGAGGAGATCGAGACGGTCCTGGACGTTGCTCTCACGCTCAAACGGGAGCGTGCGCTGGGGATCGGTCATCCGCTCTTACGCGACAAAGCGCTGGCCATGCTCTTCTTCTTCACCAGCACGCGCACCCGCTCCAGCTTCGAGGCCGGCATGGCCCAGTTGGGAGGGCATGCGGCGTTCATCGACCACGAGACGACACAGATCAGCCACGGCGACACCGGCAAGGAGATCGGTGAAATCTTTGGGCGTTACTATGACGGCATCGCCATCCGCCAGTGCGACTGGGAGATCGGCAACGGCTACATCAACAGCGTGGCGGACGCCAGCCGGGCGCCGGTGCTGAACATGCAGTGCGACATTTACCATCCGTTCCAGATCCTGGCCGATCTGATGACGATCGTGGAGAAGGTCGGCGATCCCCGGGGCAAGACCATCAACGTCAGCTGGGCCTATGCGAGCAGCTACCAGAAACCGATCTCGGTGCCACAGAGCCTGGTCCTGCAGATGACCCGCTTCGGCATGAACGTGCGGCTGACGCATCCGCCGGAATACAAGCTGATGCCGGACATCGTCCAGCAGGCCCAGGACAACGTGGCGCAGCACGGCGGCAGCTTCGAGATTCTCGACGATTTCGACGCCGGATTCAAGGGCGCCGACATCCTCTACCCGAAGAGCTGGGGCGCGCTGCTGACGACCGATGACGACGAGGAGAGCGCGCGCATCGGCAGCCAGTACACCGACTGGATCACCGACGCCCGCCGCATGGCCCTGGCTAACGAAAGTGCCCTGTACATGCACTGTCTGCCGGCCGACCGCAACATCGAAGTCACCGACGAGGTTATCGACGGGCCCCAGTCGATCGTCTACGATGAGGCGGAGAACCGGATGCACGCCCAGAAGGCGGTCATGGCGCTGACAATGCGCTAACTTCAGTGGTCAGTGATCAGTGGTCAGTGGTCAGTAACAGCAGGGACGACCAACTTATGGCAGTTGCGGCAAGAGAACGAGAAACTTTGAGATGAACGGAAATGAGAGAGGCCCGGCCCGGCGCGTTGTTGTTACCGGGATTGGGATGGTGACGCCGCTGGGGCACGATTTGGAAAGCTCCTGGGCCGGGTTGATGGCGGGGAAATCGGGCACCGGCCCAATCACGCACTGGGACGCGACCGATTTTCCAACGCAGATCACCGCCAGGGTCAACGATTGGGAGCCGCGCGACTACATGGACCGCAAAGACGTGCGGCGCACCAGCCGCGGCACGCAGCTGGCGTGGAAGGCGACGCAGGAGGCGCTGGACCGCTCCGGTCTGGACCTCTCGCAGGAGGACCGTTCGCGCGTCGGTGTTGAGATGGGGCTGGCTTTCGGCGGCTGGGACATTGTTGAGGAGGAGGGCCGCAAGCTGGAGGAGAACGGCCCCAGACGCTTTAATCCGGCCAGCGCGACCGCCGCGCTGATAAGCAGCGCGCCGACATTTATCGCCATCAAGCACGGCATCACCGGCCCCACCAACAGCCAGGTGACAGCCTGCGCGACCGGTATCACCAGCATCGGGGAAGCCGCGCGGCGACTCCAGCGCGGGGAGGCGGATGTGATGCTGACGGGCGGGGCGGAGGGGTATCTGACCAAGATGGCGATCTCCACGTTCAGCCGCTTGGGCGCGGCCAGCACGCGCAACGACGAGCCGGAAAGCGCCTGCCGCCCGTTCAGCGGCGACAGGGACGGTATGGTCGTGGGCGAGGGCGCGGCGGCGTTTGTGCTGGAAACGCTGGAACATGCGCAGGCGCGCGGCGCGCAGATCCTGGCCGAGTTCGCCGGTTACGGGCTGAGTGAAGATGCCTTCGACATGGTGGCGCCGGAACCGGGCGGGCATGGCGCAACCGAATGTATGCGCATCGCGCTGCAGGAGAGCGGCCTCGGCACCGACGAGATCGACTGGATCGTCGCTCACGGCACCGGCACAATTCTGAACGACAGATCGGAGACTGCGGCCATCAAACGGATCTTCGGCGAAGACGCCTACAACATTCCGGTCACCAGCCTCAAGAGCAGTATCGGCCACGCGATGGGCGCAGCCGGCGCGCAGAGCGCGGCCGCGCTGGTGCAGGCGATGCAGACGCAGCGCATTGCGCCGACGATCAACTATAATGAGCGGGACCCGGACTGCGACCTGGACTACGTGCCCAATGTCAGCCGCGCCTGCCGGGTCGATGCCGGCCTTTGCAACGGATTCGGTCTCGGCGGGCAGAACGCCTCCTTGGTTCTCAAGCGCTTTACTGCAGTGGGCAGTGATTAGGGGCTCGTGGTCAGCAACGGCAACTGTGGGAGAGTGGGACGGCGTTTACTTTCACTGTCCGCTATATGGAGATGAGATAATGCGTATCGAAAATCCTTTTCGCAAGGTCGAACGGCTTAAGCGGGTCAAGAATCTGCCCACCAATCCCCGCGAGGAGCGGGTGCCGCCGGGCCAGTTTGTGACCGAACGATTTCCGGTGTTGACCTATGGCCCGACGTATCATTACGCTTCGCTGGATGGTTGGGATCTGGGCGTTTTCGGACTTGCACAGGAAAAGAGCTTCACGTGGGAGGCGTTGACGGCGCTGCCGTCCAGGACCCAGACGGTTGACATCCACTGCGTCACCCGTTGGAGCAAACTGGATACGACGTGGACGGGTGTGCCCTGGCGTGAATTTCTGCGCCACATTGAAGTCGACCCGGCTGCCACGCACGTGATGGCCCATTGCGACGGCGACTATACGACAAACATCGCCCTGGATGTGCTGGACGACGACGACACGATGCTCGCCTACCTCTACCAGGGCAAGCCGATCGAACCGGACCACGGCTATCCCCTGCGTTTGCTGGTGCCAAAGAAATATTTCTGGAAGAGCGCCAAATGGCTGCGCGGGTTGGAGTTCATGCGCGGCGACCGGCCCGGCTTCTGGGAACGCTACGGCTACCACATGGAGGGGGACCCCTGGCTGGAGGAGCGGTTCAGCTAGTTTTCAATCAGCCCAAACAGATGTCGGATTTAACCGTTGCGGGGAGCACCTTGGGCCCCGCTGAATCGAAGAATGGCCCGCCGGTTCACTTGCCTCCGGCAGTGGAGCGCACGGTCACGGCCCGCATCCCCACTGCGGACGGCGCCTTCTACCTGCATCATTTCCGCAGCGCAGGGGACGGAAAGAACCACCTGGCCTTGGTACTCGGCGAGGCAGAGGGCGATGATCTGCTCGTGCGCATCCACTCGGAGTGTTTCACCGGCGACGTGCTCGGCTCGCAGCGCTGTGACTGCGGCGAGCAGTTGACGCGAGCGATGCAGGCCATCGCCGCGGAAGGGCGGGGCGCGCTCGTCTATCTGCGACAGGAGGGACGCGGTATCGGCCTGGAGGAGAAGCTGCGCGCCTACAATCTGCAGGATGAGGGTTACGACACGGTGGACGCCAACCTTCTGTTGGGCCATCAGGCCGACGAGCGGGACTACACGGCGGCCGCTTTGATCCTGCAGGAGTTGGGCGTACGGTCGGTGCGGATGCTGACGAACAACCCGGCCAAGATCGAAGGGCTGGCAGGGCTGGGCATCGCGGTGCGGGAACGGATCCCTTTGCAGATGCCGTCGAACCCGGAAAGCCATGCCTATCTGGAGGCGAAGGTCGCCCGGATGCGGCACATTATCAGGCTTAATGGGCAGGGCGGGCCGGAGAAGAGAGGAGAGAGTGAAGAGGAAAGAGGAGAGAGAGAACACCTCACGCGTGGCCAGGCGGAAGCGTACCGGCCACAGCTCGATGGATTGCGCGCCCGTATACAAAGCCACAATTGCGGTGAGGCAAAAGATAACAGAAGCAAAAATGCACTACTTCTCACTCCTCGGCCTTTCGTCACGCTCAGCTATGCGCAGAGTCTCGACGGCTGTCTGACCGCCCAACAGGGAACGGCTACACCGATCAGCGCTCCCGCCTCTCTGACGATGACGCACGCGCTGCGGGCGGCACACAGCGCGATTCTGGTGGGCATCGAAACGGTGCTGGCCGACGACCCCGCATTGACGGTGCGGCTGGTTGCCGGTGATAACCCGCAGCCGGTGATCGTCGACTCCCATCTGCGTACGCCGCCGGACGCCCGTTTACAGCGAGGTCGCGGCGCCCCTTGGATCGCGACAACGGGCCAGGGAGCGCAGTCGTCACGCAGGCGGCGGCTTGAAGAGGCCGGCGCACGCATTCTGACTTTGCCCGCCGATGAAGAAGGCCGCGTGGATCTGGCCGCGCTCCTCGCCTGCCTCGGCGCTGAGGGTATCGGGTCGCTGATGGTCGAGGGGGGCGCACGCATTCTGACCAGCTTCCTGGAAGGGGGCCTGGCGGACTATGCCGTAATCACGATCGCGCCGGTCTTTCTGGGCGGCTATCAGATGATCCAACCGGCGGGAGCGGGGGATGAGCTCCGCTCCGTAATGCCGCGTTTGCGGAATATCGAGCAGGTGCAGCTGGCGACCGATACGGTGCTGTGGGGAGAGTTTGAAAAGAGAGTCGCGCGTAATGGCAGGTCGGCGGCGTGAATTCAGCTTCCCACCGTGTGAAGCGGCGCGCGGTGCTGTTCACGGCGCCGGGCGCGGTCGAGGTATTCAGGGAGGAGATGGCCCCGCCGCAAGGGGACGAGCTGCTGGTCGAAACGGTCGTCTCCGCCATCAGCGCCGGTACGGAGATGCTCTTTTACCGCGGGCAGGTTCCCGCGGGCATGTCCGTCGACAGTTCGATAGATGGTCTGACTGACGAGGTCAGCTATCCGCTGAAGTACGGGTATGCCTGCGTCGGGCGCATTTGTGAAGCTGCCTGCCCGCCGACCCCACAAGGGGAAACAGCGGGAGTGGATGGGCAGATCGACGCAGCAGGTGAAGAGGACAACCGCTACTACTTCGCCTTCCATCCCCACGAGAGCCATTTCTGCGCCAGCCCGGAGGCGCTCCTGCCGGTGCCCGAAGGGATGACGCCGGCGCAGGCCGCGCTGCTGCCCAATGCCGAGACGGCCGTCAATCTGGTGATGGACGGTGCGCCGCTTGTGGGCGAGCGGGTGCTGGTGATGGGGCTGGGTATCGTGGGGCTGCTGACAACCGCGCTGCTGGCGCAGTTCCCCCTGGCCGCGCTGATTACGGTGGACCCGCTGCCGCAGCGGCGGCGGATTGCCCAACGGCTGGGCGCGAGCCAGACGCTGGATCCCGGCGGCGCGGACGGCGCTGAAGGGCTGCGGGAGGCGCTGGCGGATGCAGGAGGAGGGTACGGCGCCGATCTGATCTACGAACTCTCGGGCCAGCCGGCGGCTCTGGACGCGGCGGTCTCGGCGGCCGGATTCGACAGCCGCATCGTGGTCGGCTCCTGGTACGGGACCAAGGCGGCGACGCTGCAACTGGGGGGCTCCTTTCACCGCAACCGCGTCCGGCTGATCAGCAGCCAGGTGAGTACGATTGCGCCGCAGCTGCGCGGCCGCTGGACGAAGGCCCGCCGCATGGAGAGCGCGTGGCAGCTGTTGGCGAAGCTGCCGGCAGAGGAACTGATTTCGCACCGGTTCCCGCTGGAACGGGCGGCTGAGGCTTACAGGCTCATTGACAGCTGTCCGGAGCAGACGTTGCAGGTCATTTTGAACTACAGTTTTTAGTTTTCAGTTTCCAGTTTTTAGTTGCGGTGGCGGCCGCGGTCCTGGTGGCTGAACGCAATCACCCAAGACCTCATACGGAGGGATGGATTCGATGTATAGATTGGCAGTACAGCGGGATTTTGTCGCCCAGCATTTCCTCATCGGCGGCGATTGGGGGCCGGAAAACCAGAGGCACTCGCATCACTACCGGCTGGAGTTCCAGCTGGAGGGTGCAGAGTTGAATGAACACGGCTACCTGGTGGATATCGACCATGTAGGGGAACTGCTGGAAGGGCTGGTGGGCCGCTATCGCGACAAGACGCTGAATGACCTGCCGGAATTCGACGGCCTCAATCCGAGTATCGAGCATTTCTGCCGCATCGTCGGCAACAGCTTTTCCGACGGGTTGAACGCGGACAATATCAGTGCGGTCACCGCCCACATCTGGGAAAACGAAATCGCCTGGGCCTCATACCGGGTGGAGCGCAACTCCGGCCGCTGACCGCTGACCCCGCAGTTTATGCGCATCGGCCTGCTCATTTACGGCTCTCTGGACACGCTCTCGGGCGGTTATCTTTATGACCGCAAGCTGGTCGAGCATCTGCGCCAGGCCGGTGATGCCGTTGAGATCGTGTCGCTCCCCTGGCGCAGCTATCCGGCGCACCTGGCCGACAACCTCTCGTTGCGCCTATACCGGCGTCTGCGCGACCTCCCCGTGGACATTCTGTTGCAGGATGAGTTGAACCATCCGTCGCTGGCGCTGTTCAATCGGCGGCTGCAGCGGCATGGACCCCGCTATCCGTTGATCAGCATCGTGCACCACCTGCGCAGCAGCGAGCAGCACCCGCGCCGGCTGCTTCCCCTGTACCGCGCGGTGGAGCGCGCCTATTTGCGGACGGTGGACGGATTCATTTTCAACAGCTGGACGACCCGACAGGCGGTGGCTGGACTGCGAGGAGAGAGGGAAGAGGAGAGAGGAGAGAGAGACCTGGCTCCGCTGGGCGGCGTGATCGCTTACCCGGCTGCCGACCATCTGGCGGTGCCGGATGAACGCGCGGTGGAAGAGTTGATCGGCGCCAGAAGTAGCGATGCCGGTCCGCTGCGTATCCTTTTTGTGGGCAATTTAATCGCGCGCAAGGGATTGCACCATCTGATCGCCGCGCTTTCGCGTGTGCCGACAGCCGACTGGCTGCTGGACGTTGTCGGTGATGAAGCGGTCGACAGTGCGTACGCGGCTGCGGTGCGCAGGCAGGTCGGCGCGGCCGGGTTGGAGGGCAACATCCGCTTGCACGGACGTGTGTCGGACGGGGAGCTGGCGCGGCGGTATCGCGCCGCGCACCTGCTGGCAGTGCTGTCTTACGAGGGGTTCGGCATCGTATACCTGGAGGCGATGGCCTTCGGGCTGCCGGTGCTGGCCAGCGTTCACGGCGGAGCCGGTGAAATCGTCGATTCCGGCGTCAACGGTTTTCTGGTAGAGCCGGTGGACGCGGACGGTATCGCCGCGCATCTGTCTGCCCTAGCCGGAGATAGAGCGCGATTGGCCGACCTGGGCCGGAACGCCCGGCGGCGCTATGCTTCCCATCCGCGCTGGGCGGACTCGGCGGCGGCGATTCGGGCCTACCTGGAAACTTGTGTTCAGTGACCACCGGCACCTGAAATGACAGACGCTTTCGATTTCACCCACTACCTGGCCTCCAAGCGCACTGTAGACGACCGCGCGCTCAACCGGCATGTCTGGCAGACGCTGGCGGATGCAGTGGCTGGTGAACTGCCGCGGGACCGCCCGTTGCGCGTGCTGGAGGTGGGCGCGGGGATCGGTACGATGGTGGACCGTTGTGTAGAGTGGGGGCTGTTTGCTCGCTCAGGCTTTGACGTCAGTTACACTGCGATCGACAGCGAGGAGAGTAATATCGAGGTTGCGCGACGGCGGTTGGCGCATCTGACGTCCGGCGGCGAAGCGGGGCTGCGGGTGCGGATGGAGACGGCCGATCTGTATGAGTTCGCGACCCGACGGGAAAACCGGCAGCGCTTCGATCTGATCATCGCCCACGCGCTGCTGGACCTGCTCCACCTGCCGGTGGCGCTGCCCGTATTGCTGCAGATGGTGCGTCCCGCCGGCCTGTTCTATTTCAGCATCAATTTCGACGGCGCAACCCTCTTTCTGCCGGAAGTCGACCCGGAGTTGGATGGCCGGGTCGAGGCGCTCTATCACCGCTCGATGGACACGCGCATCACGGACGGTCAGCCCTCCGGCGACAGTCGCACCGGTCGCAGGCTTTTCCACGCGTTGCGGGCGTGCGGGGCGGAGGTGCTGGCGGCCGGCGGCTCTGACTGGGTCGTGCATGCGGTGGGCGGGGGTTATCTGGCTGATGAGGCCTATTTTTTGGGTTGTATCCTGCACTTTGTGGAATCGACGCTAAGCGGGCATCCGGAATTGGACGGTGGCGAGTTCGGGGCGTGGTTGGCCTTGCGGCGGGGGCAGGTTGCGCGCGGGGAGTTGGTTTATGTTGCGCATCAGTTGGATTATTGTGGGCGTGTGGGTGGGTGAGGGTTTTTTGTCTTCAAAGTAGGCGGTGTCGATGCGTTGATGGAAATGGGGAAAGTCAGCAGGAGATTCTGTCATTCCAAAGCGCTATGCAGCACGGAGACCGAGGGCAAAGTGGAATACGCCTCTGTCAGGTAAAGGGACTTGAGAGCTATATCCAAAGAGATATAGATGCGTCAAGAGAGCAGCGGTTGGAATGGAAACTTTCAATCAGCCGATGCTTAAAGTTGCAATCAGCCGACGCCCAAACTTTCAATCAGCCGTAACAGAAGGTTGCAATTAGCCGATGGCTGAAGATGCTCTTAACTTGCGTTTCGTTGAACGGTTCGCGTTGCTCAGTTAACTGTAACCGCTAATGATTTCCGCCGTCCCAGACGTAACCGATTGATCTCTATTCGTCCTCAAAATAGTCGGTATCGATGCGTTTCAGTTCATAGACGGCCTCGGTGGTGACGCCGACATTGTAGTCGATCATGAAATCGGCCAGTTGGCGACCGTCGATCAGGACAATCCTTGCATCGACCTTCTCTACGTAATTTCGAGCGTCGTGGGTAAAGGTAGAAGTAGTAGGGCCTTATGCTAGTTGTGAAAGGCCAATTTCTTGATTTTCAGATATTCAGGTGC
>VXOE01000103.1 GCA_009840225.1 Caldilineaceae bacterium SB0662_bin_25
ACCGCCCAGAACTGCAGTGGTCAGTGGTTAGCGGCCAGTGGTCAGTGACGGCGTTCCGCCTGAGTCAGAGTTGATCGGGGACTGACCATGGTTTATATTCTGCCGGAGTTATACGAGAGTTCGACCCCATTTGGGATGCGCCCTTCCTCGGTATTGCCGCCCGGGAAGGGGAAGACGTCCCTCGGGAGAGCCGACCTAGAGCGGCCTCCGGCTCCGAGGTTGTACCAAGAGATTGTAAGCCACTTAGTCGACAGGATGAGCGAGGTTGGCCAGATCGACCAGTTGAAACAACGCCAACGGTCCTGCGCTGCGGAAGCAGAGCTGAAGAGGCACGCGCAGATTGGAGGACAACCACTCGATCACAGATTCGGGCATCGCCGTCTCAACTTCCAACCGGGCAACGGGCGAGGCAAGCTGCTGATGTCGAAGTCCCCGTCTTTGCGCTTCCAACTCGTCACCGTTGCCGCCCCCGCTGGAGGCTCTCAAGACGCGAAAGAGGTATACACTTTCAATCTTCATGCCGGGAAAGAGTTCATCAAGGAAGCTGGTTACCGCGTCTTCACTCCAGATGTAGAGCCGCTTCCTCGAAGTCGAGGGAATGGAGACAAAGCGGGACATGAGCCGGGGCACTTTGATGCGGGCGTAGGAGAGAGGACCGATGCCCAGGTCGGGGCTGCTCAGATGGACCAGCAGATTGATGCTATGGGAACTGATGAAGGGAAAGGGATGCCCCGGATCAACTGCGAGGGGAGTCAACATGGGGTAGAGCTGATGGCGGAAGAATCTGCGCAAGTATTGACGTTGCACGACAGTCAACTCATGAGGGCGGCGAACCTCGATGTCGTGCTCTGCAGAAAGAGCAGGCAAGAGTATCTCGGTCAGTTCCGCATAGGACTGCTGCAAGAGGGGATCCAGACTATCGGCGATTTCACCCTGATTCTGTTCGGACATGGTGGGGGCGGTCTCGACAAAGAAATGATCGAGAACGGAGGCCAGAAGGCCCAGGATCCTTAACCGTTCGAGAAGCGGGCAGTCCTGGTCGCGCGCTTCGTTCAACAGGTAATCTGCTTCCACAACCGGTGCGGGTAGCTGAGCAGATTGCAGGCGAGTCTTCAAGCCAGCTGCCAGCGCCCTCGCGCGTGCGACACCCTCTGCATCGACCGGGCCGGCCTGGGCTGGCAGGCGTGTATCCGAACTGGCTGTCGCGGTGCGATGCCCAGAAGAAATGCCGCCCCCGTTGCGTAGGTCACGTGTCATCTGAGTGCGCTACTCCTCGTTGGCGACGAATTCGATGCGTACAGTGAACTCGTCCTGCACGGTAAGCGTATTGGCAAAGTCAGGCGGATCAAAGCCAAGGTCTGTCATCCGCAATCGAGTTTGCATCGATCCCTGAATGGTGCTCCCGGACTGGTTGGCAGAAACGTCCCAGACTGTTGACAGGGTAGTTCCACGTAGTTCCAGTTCTCCCTCAAGTTGAAAGGAGACTTCCTCACCCTCAGTGTACGAGTGAGGCACTTCAAGGAGCCTTTCTGCAACAAAAATGGCAAGAGGAAACCTATCGGATTCCAAAGCGTTTTCGCGGATCCAGCCGTCTCGCAGATCCTGGTCAGTCTGAAGAGTTGGCAGATAGACGACGAAGCGGTTGCCGCCGATCGACCTTTGGTCGAGGTCGAGCTGCATCAGCCCCACCAGATCTTGTGTCTCACCCACCACCTTAGTTTTGCCTACGTCCAGGCCATATTTGCGTGTGGCGTCTGCAAAGAGTTCCTCATCGACGATATATGCGGCCTTTGACGATCCGGCGTCAATTCGGAAAACTCGCCAGCCCTCTCCCTGCTGTAACCTGATCGGATCCAGACCGGCAAAGGCAGCCGCCGCCCTCTCCGAAATTACACTCTGGGACGCATCCTCAGTTGCCGGGAGTGACTCCGCCGCTTGCGCCTGGTCTGATGGCTGCTCGTTTGCGCGGCCCCGGCAGCTGGCGCTGAGAGTCACTATCAAGATGATGAGGAACAGTCTGGTTCCAGATTTCATTTGCAGCAGCCCTTGATGCACTCAGCTAGCTGATGGGGTTAAAGTTTCCATAGGCAGCCGCTCTAATGGGGGCTCAACACAGGTTGGTGCCCCTTCTCGCCGATGGGGACGCCCTCTGGCAGATACAGCGGGAGTTCTGCTCCGCTCCCATAGGCAGTCAGAAGCTGCCGAACGAACATCGAGAGGAACCCTTCGTGCCGGAAAGTAGGCTCAGGCTCCCAGACTGCCAGCCCTGGCGTGAATCCGTACTCCCTGAATGATGCAATAAACTGGGGATCTTTGGCAATGATGTGAAAAGGGGTGTCCCAGCCGTCCTCACGGCGCGAGACCCGCGGAGGCTGATGGTCGCCGACCAAAACGAATATCGCCTGTTCGTTGGGTTCGCTGATTATGAAATCGACAAGCATTTCCAACTGGTATTCGATTGCGTTCCAGTAGTTCTGACGACGTTCGGCGTGCTCGATCAGTTCGGACGCCGGCGGGGGCGCGGGACCCGGTCTGTTCAGTTGCTGCCACGAGTCTACCAGCTGTGGCAGGGGAGCCCAAGGGTAGTGTGAATTCTGAGTGATTGTAAAGAAGAGATAGGGCTCTTCGGTTTCATTGCGGATTGTTTCACGGGCGAAGTTCAGGGAGTACTGGTCCGGAGGGGCCGGTCCCCACCCATATTCGGGACCGGCAAAGTTCAGATCCTCGTACTGAAGCCACCGGTCTACGCCATAGAAGGCAGCGTATTTTTCCCATTGCGTTTCAGGCAGACCCATTGAGAGCGCGGTCAGCCGGTAATATGTATAGCCCTGGTTCCTCAGGAATTGGCCCAGATCCGGGTATCCTCCGGCCTTATATTTGTCGAGCAGGGCGTAGTATTGCGGATCCGAGCTGACCCGCATACCAAATAGGGCACTGGTGTAAGACATCCATGACCCGCCTCCCCAGGTGGGAGCAAGACTCAGGGCCGACGCCGCGTGCCAGCCCGCGTTGGCGAGGTCCTGTTCCAAGCGCTCGGCAAGCTCTCTGTAGAGCGCCCTCCAGTCATTCCTCTTGTAGAGCACTGACCCGTACGACTCGCTGAAGATGATGTAAATGGGGGGACGCTCGACCAAATCAAACTGACTGTAATCTTCGGCAGGGGTGGCCTCAGACGATTCAAGCCGTTGCACGTCAAGATAGACGCGCCGGGATTCACCGATGTTGCGCAGCAGTTTTGCGGTGATGCTGCTGAATACCATTTCGGGGCGTGCCAGGATTTCGGAACGGAAGACTGCCTGAAACGCTATGATGAGGGCAAGCAGAACCAACAGGGCACGTGTTGCAGGCCCGGGCCCGCTCTGCGGCAGTACGTAGCGAGCCAGTCGCGCAACCAGGGCCGCGCCGGCGGCGATAAGCAAGACGGTACCGGCGACAAAGGCGGTGGTAACGCGGGCGTTTTGCAGGAAGAAGCTGAATCCCTCGGTTGCCATTCGCAGCTGGGTATAGAAGACCGGTTCGACGCTGAAAAAGGTGAGAGAGGCGCCTTCGTAGAGATAGTAGAAGAATATGAGAAGGTAGGTGACCACAAAGACGATGCGGACGGCAAAATGCCTCAGCGGCTGAATCACGGCCCAAAAGACCACGAACAGTACGGTTTCGGAGTTGAACCGCAGCAGGTCAGGTCCCCTGCGCCAGATCGCAATTTGAATCCAAATCTCTTCCAGAGAGAGACCGGCAAAGTGAAATGAGGGCAAGAGAGAACCGTCCTCGCGGTCCATGAGAACGACCGGGAGGAAGAGGAGAACGTTTAGAATGAAGAATGAGACCCAAAAGCTGAAGTCGGAGGTTGGCCGCCAAGGTGAATTCAGACGTGCAAGTGAAGCAATAAACAGCTCGGCAGGGGTATGCGACCGCGCTTCTTCCGCCCCGCCTGACTGCAATCGGGTCTCAACGGTTCGTTCTGACTTGCCCATGAATGGCTGAGAGATTCTAAGGCTCTGACCAGGAGTGCGGCAACAGGCCGGAGTCAACTGCCTGCTTTACAATGTCTGAAACGGTCCTTCCCAAGGCATCGGAAGAAACTGCAACGGGTGCCATGCGCTCTTTGACCTGCACGCTTGTTACCCGGTTCTCGCGCCAAGTTACTCCGCCTGTATGGTAGTTGTGGAGCAGAGGCATGAGTCTGTCCAGGGCAAGCGCAAATCTGGCCTCCGGGGTCTCCTGTCCTTCGTATTCTTCCCAGAGATTGACCAGTTCTTCCGCCTGTTCGACCGGCAGTAAACCGAAAATGCGCTCTGCAGCCATCTGCTCTCGGTCATTCTTGCCGGCGTGACTTGCCGGATCGTAGGCGTAGGTATCGCCGGCGTCGATCTCGACGATGTCGTGAACCAGGACAAGCTTGAGTGTATGCAACTGGTCAACGGGCTCGTCAGCGTGCTCTGCCAAGACCAGAACCATCATGGCCAGATGCCAGGAGTGTTCAGCCGAGTTTTCACGCCTATGGCTTTCCAAGAGCAAAGACCGGCGCAAAATGCCCTTAAGTTTGTCGAGTTCGAGAATGAACTGCAACTGGCGAGCGAGTCTCTCAGTCGTCATCGATCTACGCGAGGAACTGCTTCCTGCGGGAGAAACTGGCTGAGTGGCCGATATGCGATCCAGTACTCCTCGATGCGGGCGACAAATCGACCGGCACTCTCGCCGTAGATTCGTTGTGCCAGAGGAATGGCGGCGCGGCGCTGCCGCTCGCGCTCGCGAGACACGGTCAAATGGAGCACTTGAGCTCCGGCGCTGTGTACGGCCAGCAGTTCCTTAAGGCTGGGCGTCTCCATCAGAACGGCCAGGTCGTGTTCGTCGCCAAGCAGGTCTGCCAGGCGGTCGCATTCGCGTTCCATAGCCTTTAACTGGGCCGGCCACAGCGGTTGCAAGATTTGGAGATGATACCATAGATATTTTACTCGTTTGCGCCACGCATGGAATCTCTCTGTCGTCGGTTGCGAATAGGCGGCTGCCCTCTCGTCGCGACCGCGTGCGTAGATTCTTCGCAGTCCGGCCTTGAACAGTGAGAATTCGCTTTCGTTGAAACGCCAGCTGTATACTCGCGATTGCGCGCTCTTCAGGGAAGCGATCAGAGATTTCTGTCGCTGGTCGTCTTGCGCATACGCATTGAGAACAGCTCTGTGCTCTGTTTCCAAACGTGTCCGAAGATGCAGAAAGGCTTCTTCTGGGATCAGGGCCCGGGAACTTTTTCTAATCTGATCCAGAGTTTCGATGTATACGGCACTGTCGCGCACGGGAGAAAGGAGACGGCCCAAGTCGCGGAAATGCATGTTTTCGGAAACGTAAGTCTCCTCGGGCAGAGCACCCCGGGCCAGCCGCAACAGTGCTCGAACTCGCTTGAAATGCTTGCGGGCTTCGTGGATTCCTTCGTTCAGGTCATCGCTGCGCTGAAGTTGGGTGACAGCACCTTCAATTTGCTCGACTGCGATACGCCGCAGCGACTCCGAGGGAGCTTCTTCTGGAATGAGAGTGAAATTCATCGAGGAGTCTCTGCCGGGGGGATCCGGCCGGCCTTCCATCTATCGACCTAAAGCTGCAAGGTCAAGCTTGGTAAAGAGGTCGCGGAAAATGCCGTCGCGGTCGACGTAGCGGGCACAGGAGACGGTATGGCGTCCCTCGTCAAACTCCCATGTAATCGCGTCTGTGAGCCGGGGAGAGCTCACCAGCTCCATCTGCGCCCACCTGGGATCGACCAACCAACCCAGTGGCGCAAGGTCCCAAATCTGCTTGGAATAGGCATACTGGTCGGCGTGGTAGTCGCTGTATATCTGAAAGAGGTAGTCGCCGATCGCGCCTCTGCCTTTTACGTATTCGGCCATCTCGGGTTGCGTCGTATGCAAGTGGGACACGACTCCCATGCAGGGAAAGCGGACAAGGGGTACGCCGCAGTCCAGTACAACCCGGCTTGCGGCGGGATCCTGACGCAGATTGAACTCGAGCGTGTCGGGCCAATGGCGAGCATGGCCGCCCAACCACAGGAGGACGATGCGGTGTCGAATCTCCGGCTCCAGCAGCAGTGCCGAGGCAACGTTTGTAATGGCGCCAATGGCGACTACGTAGAGGGGATCTTCGACAGGACTGGCCAAGGCCCTTTCGATCAGATCGGCTGTGGCCTCGCTCTCAACCGGTGTCCTTTCGTTTGGCAGCCACTCAATTGACCCCCGCCTGACAAATCCTTCCTGAGACGTGTCGACGGCCGGGAGGCGGGCCAGCAGCCGTTGAATCTCTTCGAAGCTCTTCTCCATTCCGTCGCCCGGTCCAGAAGAGCGGCTGTTGTGAAAGGGCGCGGCGTGAAATGCTTCTACGGTAATGCGTTCAGGAGATAGAAGCGCGTATACCACAGCGAACTGATCGTCGATCTCGTTGTAGGTGTCGGTATCCAGCAGGATTCGAACCGGACCGGACGGAGGTCTTAGCCGGTCGAGAAGGAACTGAGGATCAAGTGGCGTGAAGTCCATTTGGCAGAAGGTAGTTGTGAGACAGCAGGAATGTTTTCCAGAGTCTGAACCTGTCCTGAGGATGTAAACTTCTACGCAGCCAGCCGGTTCACCATCTCCAGCATCGCCGTCATGTAACCGATGGCATAGGCACGGCCGCGGTGGCCCCAGGCCGTGTCTTCGACCATTTTAGGCACGTGGTCGGTGATCATGAAACCGGTGAATCCCACTTCCTTCAGCGTCTTCATCACTTCGAAAGGATCTACGTTGCCTTCGTTGATGAAGCACTCATTGAAATTGGGAACCGTCCCCTGAACGTCGCGAAAGTGAACGTAGACGATGCGTCCGCGGCCGCCGAAGTGGCGTACGGCTTCGATTACATAGTCATGACCGTTCATTTCGGACCAGCAGCCCATGCAGAAGTCGAGACCGTGATTGGGGCTGTCGAAACGGTCGATGGCGCGTTTGAACCCTTCGAAGTTGCGGAAAATCCGTGCAACGCCGCCGAGTGATTCTACCGGAGGGTCGTCAGGGTGGAGGGCGAGCGTGACGCCAGCCTCTTCGGCCACTGGGAGGAGCCGTTCAAGGTAATACTCGTAGTTTGCCCACATTTCATCGGCATCGTAGACCCGCCCGTGTGTCAGTTCGCTCGGATCGTGCTCTTCCAGACTAAAGCGCGTGCCGCGGGCGCCGCCGCGCAGGACAGCCGGCTCGGGCGTACGCCAGACCGAATTGGGCATCCAATGGTAACCAAGGATTGGAATACCAGCCCGGCCCATGTTGCGAACTGTCGTCTGCATGTGGGAAATCTGCTCGTCGCGGCCCGGCAGGCCCAGCATCGCCTTGTCATAGAAGCTGACAGGAACGTTTTCAAGACAGATCAACCGCAATCCGGCGTCCTTAGCCCGGTCCACGGCCTCTTTCAGATCTTCGTACTCCCACTGTTTGTCGCCCGGGAGCTTGGGCGTATTCATCAGGAAGTCGTCAGCGCCAAGTTGCTTGATGAAGGCCAGTTTTTCGTCGGTCAGTTCATTGAACTGGCCCAAGCCGATTCTCATCTGGGGCGACATGGTTGGAATCCTTTCTCCTGTTTTGCGCGTGCCCGGACTGAAGCCATGAAGGGGAGCTACCAGACGGAAAGGCGCCCGGAAATTGCGCCTAACACCGGTCCGGGAAGCGCCGGCGGCGGGACCGAATCAGATCAGGCAGCTAGGCGGGGACCGGCGGCGAAAGACGGGCCAACAGTTGCTCCTGCTCCGTTTCGGTCAGGTCGACCAGCGGCGGGCGAACGCGACTCCAGCCCGGCCTACCCGTTTGATCACCCACAATGACTTTCAGTGAAGCGATCATGTTGAATCCGGACTCAAGAATTGCGTCTCGGATCCAATTGGTACGGTTCTGACGCTCCTCGGCGTCATCTGCCTCCCAGTTGTCGTAGAGGTCGCGAATCACGTGAGGAAGCACGTTTGCCATCCCTGAAATGCAGCCTCCACCTCCGCCTTGCAGATTCTTGAGCAAGAGCGCCTCAGTACCGCAAAAGACAGAAAAGCCGGGATGTGCCGCGGCGACGCCATGCAATCCCATAAGTGTAACCACATCGCCGGAGCTGTCCTTGACGCCGGCAGCCTGGCGGGGGTAGGCATCTGCCAGGCGGTCAAGCAACGAGGGGCTCAGCGGGATACCGCTCACCTGTGGAATGTGATAGAAGTACATGCGCAGCCGCTCGTCGTTGACGCGATCGAGTACTGCCGCGAATGAGCGAAACAGACCTTCATCGGATACGCCAGGGTAGTAGAAGGGCGGCAGGGTGAGGACACCACGACAGCCGGATTCGACGGCGTGACGCGTCAGTTCGGCGGCCTCTACGACGGAGGCGGAGCCGCTGCCAACTACAAGCCGGTCTGGTGCAACGCCAGACTCGATGACTGCATCGACTGCGGCCATTCGCTCTGAGGCAGAAAATGAAGTCGCCTCACTGTTTGTGCCGAACAACACAAGCCCGTGGCAGCCTCCCTGCAGCAGCCGGTGGCAGAACTCAGTGTAGGCCGGAATGTCGATGGACAGATCGGCAAGTATAGGGGTGAGAGTGGGGGCAAAGACTCCGCGCAGCGAGAGTTCAGTCATGAATTCTATTCCTTCGATGTATTCCGACTGAAGGCAGTCGGCATAGTCTCATGTTGGGCTACATGTTACGACCGCCAGGCAGGCATTGTCAAATGGTCTGAGGCAGGGAGAAGCAAGGAGACAAAGAGGCTCATTTGCTGATGCGATGGGGGGTAGCAAAGGGGGCGGCAATATCTGTTGCCAGTGCCGTGATATTTCAAGGGCAACGCACGTCGATTGCGAGGGCACATTGAAGACCAAGACCCTTTTCTCGCTTCCTCAGTCTGAATGGACGTACGTCCACTGCAGAGATTCCCATTCTCCAGGTTCCAAGCCTGAAGGACTCTTCGACCTTCAGTGGACACCCGCCTGACCAGCAGCTAACAGCAGTTGTCCGGCCATGTCTGCTGATCCCCGCGCCAGAATCTGGTATTCATTCGGAAGAGATCGTAGACTTAATGCTGAACTCATTCAATTGCATTGTCAATGGGAGGAAACCATGTCCAATAACGATGGTCAATTCGATAAGGAACTCGAAGCCGCCTATCTGGAACTCGACAAGGCGAGGAAGAAACTGGCCGAACTGCGCAGGAAGCTTCCCCAAGAGGCCGTTGACGACTACCAGCTTCAAGGCCCGAACGGCCCTATCAGTCTGTCGGCCCTGTTCGGTGACAAAGAAGACCTTATTCTCGTCCACAACATGGGCTCCGGCTGTTCCTATTGCACCTTGTGGGCCGACAATTTCAATGGCGTCGCGCACCATCTGCAGGACCGCGCAGCCTTTGTGCTCGTATCGCCTGACAGCCCAGCCGAGCAGCAGGAGTTCGCACGCGGGCGCGGCTGGCGCTTCCCCGTCTACTCCGCTCAAGGATCGGCGTTCACTGCCGACATGGGCTTTCAGAGCAGTGAAGGCGGCTTCATGTCCGGCTACATGCCTGGCGTCTCCGTATTCCGCAAGAACGACGACGGCAGTATCAGCCGGGTAGCCAAGGACCACTTCGGGCCCGGCGATTCCTACTGCGGCGCGTGGCATCTGTTCGACCTGCTCCCCGACGGCCCTGCAGGATGGAACCCGCAGTTCGAATACCCCGATCAGGAATAGTTTTCCGCAGGAAGTGAGAGGCGGCGAAATTCAGATTGCGCCGCCTCATTCGCGGGTGCCTTGACTACGGGATCTGTGACTCAAGAGTCTCTGTCCTGTACGATAAAGTATCGACCGGCAAATGTCATTTGGGGGCGCGTTGGGCGTGTACGCCAGCCAAGGGCGCATCCCAGACTTTGGGGTGGGAACAGTCAGACCTGAAGTTCGTGCCAGCGGAGGCTGGAATGGCCTGCCGGCTCCTGGAGAAACGGAGGGCAGCGGCCAAGCCTGGCCTTACCGGAAGGTCTGCTGACTGGGACGCAGGGCAGGGATAGAGCCGGCAATAGTGGGGACCTGATAGGACTGGAAGGACGTGGTTTGACGAAGTACTCGCGGTTGGGCACCCGTCACCAATATCAACACCCGGTCGGCCAAGCATGTTGTGGGAGAGGGGGCGTGGGGGGGGGGGGGGCCCCCCCCCCCCCGGGAGGCGGCGGCCCCCCCCCCCCCCCAAAAAGGGGGTTTTAAAAAAAAAACGGCGCACCCGCAGGAAGACGGGTGGTGTAGGGGGGGGGG
>VXOE01000015.1 GCA_009840225.1 Caldilineaceae bacterium SB0662_bin_25
GGGGCGGAGCCCCCGCACAAGGGAGGGCCGACTAGGCCCGACCGCCCAAAAGAGCAGGGATCAGGGGCTTGGGGCCAGGGGCTAGAGACGGCACTTCCGCCGTCGGGGATCTATGGTTGCGTCGACTCTAATTTTGGGGGGCGGGAGACTGCCACCAGGACGGCGGCGAGGAGGTAGATGGCGATGATGCCGAGGAAGCCGAGTTGGTAGGTTCCTTGCAGATCGTAGGCCACGCCGACGAGGACGGGGGCGACTGTGGGGCCGATGACGGTCAGGGGTTGGGCGACGCCGCGGACGGCGCCGATGTGGGCGCGGCCGAAGTAGGTGACCCAGAGGGACTCGCTGATTGGAATCGTGCCTCCGAAGCCGAAGCCGTAGAGGAAGAAGCCGGCGAAGAGGAAGGCCGGTTGGGCGGTGGCGGCGGATAGCAGCATGAGTGCAACGCCTGTGCCTCCCAGCGAGAATGCGGTCACGGCGAGCGCCCGGGGAGAATAGCGCTGCAGGCAGTATCCCCACACGGCCTTGGAGAGCAGGTTTCCCAGGCCGTTGACGGCGAGGGCGAGGGCGGCCATACTGCGAGTAAATGAGGCGTCGGTGGCGAAGGGAACGGCGTGGGCGAGCACGGAGGCGAGGGCGGCCTGGTTCATGCTGTAGCCGAGGAGGAGAAGCCAGAAGCCGGATGTACGCAGGGCCTGGCGGCTTGTGTAGGAGGGGGTTTCATCTGATTGGGGAGAGTCGTCACTAACGTCGCTGGGAGCGGGGTCGCCGTCGGGACGCAGGCCGGCGTCTTCCGGAGTGCGGCGCATGATGAGGGCAATGGGCGAGACGACGGCGAGGACGAAGAGGGCCTGGACAAGGTAACCATTGCGCCAGCCAAGCGAGTCGACGACAAGGGTCATCGCGAACGGTGCGATGAGGCCGCCGAACGAGATGCCGCTGGAGCCGATGGCGAGCGCCCAGCCGCGGCGGCGGACAAACCATTTGTTGATGGTGGTGTTTACGACGAGAGGGCTGAAGAGCGTCCAGCCGATGAAACCGGCGCAGAGGTGCAGGGACCAAAATAGCCAGAGGTTGGACTGTCTGCCGAGGCTCCACAGGCAGACGGCCGAAACCAGGGCGCCGGCGAAGACGGGCAGGCGCGGGCCGCGCTGGTCCAGGATGCGGCCGACAACTACGCCTGATAGGGCGCCGGCGAGGACAGACAGCGAAGAGCCAAGCGTGAATTGCCAGACCTGCCAGCCCAGTTCCTCAACGACTGGGCGGAGGAAGACGCTTACGGTGGACTGGCTTACGGAGAGAAAGACGAATTGAAGGAGGACCGCGGCGGCGACGATCCACCAGCCGTAGAAGAAACGGGGAGTCAACCTACTATCCGGGCCAGGGCGAGGAGCTGAGAGAATTGGCGACGTTCATTACTCGCCGTTTCCTGAGTTTGCCTCAAGCCGGCTGACGAGCGGGTGGCGGCGTTCTTTGAGGGGCAGGGTGGCGCGTGCGCTGGTAAAGTGGGACTCGTAGACTGCGAATACGCATTCGAGGGAGGTCAGTGCGTTGGCGCCGCCCAGTCGCGGCTGGCGGTCTGCGCGGATGGCGTCGACCATGTCGCGGACGCTCCAGATGGACTGGCGCCTCTGCCAGAGCTGGTCGCCGATTCTGAAGCGTTCGGGGTCGATTGGGACCTTTTCCCACTCGGGTGTGTGACTCGGGAAGGAGATGTCGAAAGGGCAGTGCCACAGCTCGTCGACGAAGGTGTCCGGATTGGGCCTTATCATCAGCTGGCCCTCGGAACCGAGGATGTGAGGTCCCATCATCCAGCCCTGCGTCTGGTGGCGGGGGTAGAGCTCCATGATTCCGGAGGCGCCGTTCTTGCCTTTGATGTGGATCAACATGGTATCGCCGGCGACGATGCCATTGTCGCGGCGGTCGGTTGTGCATAGCTCGGCGCTGGTCATGATGTCGCCGACGTCGACTTCACGGCCTTCGTATGTGATCTGGGCGTGAATCCATTCGATGCCGTCGAGGAAGAGGTCCATTTCGTCGAAGTAGTGGACGCCCATTTCCATGAGCTCAAAGCCGGCCGGGCGACCCTTTCCTATTTCGCGGACGGAGCGAAATTCACCGATGCGTCCGGCGTCGATCCAAGCTTTGGCTTCCTGGAAGAGCGGGGTGAAGGCGAACTGGTGGCTGACTGCGAGTCTGACGCCGGCTTCTTTGCAAGCGGCCACCATCTTGTCGGCGGTCTGCAGGTCGACGGAGAGGGGTTTTTCGCTGAGGACGTTGATGCCATGTCTGGCGGCGGCGATGGCGACGGGTCCGTGCAGGGGAGCATGGGTGCAGACGCTGACGAGGTCGAGTTTTTCCTGCCGGAACATTTCTTCGTAGTCGGCGTAACGGGCACTGACATCGTGTTCGTCGGCGCGGGTGTTGAGGGCGTCGGGGTTGATGTCGCAGAGTGCGCTGAGGGTGACGCCTTCGAGGTTTGCGTAGGCTGTGGCGTGGGCACGGCTGATGCCGCCGCAACCGACGATGCCGGCTCGCAGTGTCATGGTGTTTGGTCCTTTCGGGGGGCGTTTTCGGAGGTTGACACATTATGTCAACTTTCACCGTGGTATGGTTTGCGCAATTATAGCACGGGCATTCCCGCTTGAACACAGCGAAAAAGACTCGTTGACAGTACATATTGGATGGGCTATATTGTATATCATTGAAGTGTAATTCTTTTCACCCTTAGCCAAGACCTATCAGGCCTCGCACTGCTATTTTCGCGGAGATTTCCATGCAAACGGTCGACTTCGCCCGCTCCTTTCTCACTTTTCGAAACGACTACCAGAAGAGGCCGGCCCCCACGGCTTCGCACCCGCCTCCCTCCTCACTGAATAACGCCCGCATTCTGCTTGAATGTGTTTGCGATATCGTTGACAAGGAAACGGGGGCGGGTCAAACCTTCGTGGCGGGTGCAAGCTGCAAGACCGAGCGGGTAGGGGTAGAGCGAGACATCTGGCTCCATCCCAACGCCGACTTCCTTCCTATCTTCTCCCAAGATCGTTTTCTGATCGTCAAGACCTACGATGTTGCCAACAAGGGCGTGCCTTTCTACCCACCTTCGCGCGGCATGCAGCCGGAACGGCAGGTGGGCAACGTGGCCGACGCCTTCGACGGCTTGCGTCTGGCTGTCCGCCGGGTGGAGGGAGAGCTCTTGGAAACGGCCACTTCAATCGTTGAGGCAACTCTGGACTCAAGGGGATCACCGCTTGTTGGGCGCACGGTTATCGAGGAAGGACGGTATGCGGCCACACTTGAGTTTCCGATCAAGACGATGAACGCCAGTGAGCGGGACTTTATCTACCAGACCGACACTGGGCCGGTCATTGTGCCCGATTTCTCACGCGATCCTGACGACCTGATCGCTGGGTTAGAACTTGCATACATCGCATTCAACAGCCCTGACTGGGCCGAGTTTGTCGTACGCGTACCGACCCCGGTGGGGGAGGGGATCGAGGTCAACCACTATTCCAAGTTCGTGCGCTTTGACACCCAGAACCAGGTGGTCCGCGTGGCTTGAAAGGCGCATATACAAGAGAAAGGAGGCATTGAAGACGGAAAGCTGAAGGCGCGGGCTCTTGATGAATTGTGAAGGCCCAATGTTTCTGGATGTTGCGCACAGACGACACTCTCCGATATGCCCGGATAGAAGGGGTCTTGCCCCGAATTCAGCTCAAAGGAGAACAAGAAATGACCAGGATTTCAAGACGTACATTTCTCAGCGGTTTAGCCGCAGGCGCGGCCGGCGTAGCTGTTGCCGCTTGCGTCCCGCAGCCTGTCATGCAGGACACTGCTGCCGAAGCGGACGAGCAGACCTTGCATCTGGCGATGACCGGTTCCGGCGCCGCCCGGCATTTTGGACCCATGGATGTCGGGTTTGGGGTCATAATGGGAGCGCTTCAATACGCCATGCCCTTCAAGGCTCTCCCGGATGGTACAGTGGCCCCTTACCTCGTCTCGAGCTACGAAGTCAATGACGACGCCACGCTCTACACGTTGCACATCGACCCCCGTGCCGTCTGGTCCGATGGCTCGCCAGTCACTGCCAGCCAGATCAAGGCGGCTTGGGAGTGGCAGACTGATCCGGCCAACGCATGGGTCGAAGGGGGGCTCGCCAGTCTCTTCCTTAACGGTGTCGTGGGATTTGATGCAGCGGCCGATGGCGAGGTCGACGAGATTGAGGGTCTGGTTGTGACGGACGAGAGCACCTTGGAAGTACATCTTACGGCCACCGACCGTCTGCTCCCATTTTCCCTGAGTCAGTTGTATTGCGGGGTCTTCAACGTCGAGGATGCCGAAGGGGATCCCGACTACTTCTTGAAACCGAACCCGCTTGTCAACGGCCCTTACCAGCTTACCGAGGTCCATCCCACTGGTCTACAGGCCGTGTTCACCCCGAATCCCAACTGGTGGGGTGACGAGCCGGTGATCACCAAAATCGTCATGCAAGCGTACCAAGACCAGATGGCGATGGGCATAGCTATGGAGAACGGTCAGATTGACGTAGGTTGGTTCGGCGACCGCAAAGTGGCCAAAGATACGCTGGAGAGAATCGGGGGATACACAGTGACGGTGCGTACGACGAGTTTTGCCTACGCCTCGTTCAAGGCCAACGTGGAACCTGTAGATGACGTCAACCTGCGCAAGGCCCTCCTCCACGCCATCGACTTTGAGACCATGGTCGACGTGGCCGGACAGGGTACGAAATGGGTCTGGCCTGCGCCAGGTCTCGTAGAGGGCTTCCAATGCCATGATCCGGCCACGGCCAGCTACACCGAGTTCAATGTCGATCTGGCCAAGGAGTATCTGGCCAAGTCCAGGTTCAAGACCGGAGACCAGGTGCCCAAGATTCGCATGACGCCCAACGGCACCGACCCTGTAAACATTAAGAGTTTACAGATCATGCAAGAAGCATGGCGGGTTCACCTGGGCATCACCGACGTGGAGATCAAGGAGCAGCCTTCGGGCTATGGTGATGAAGAGAGACTAATAGCCATCGAACGCCAGAGCACCGGCGCGAGTCCCACTGATTCCGCGGTGTTGGCAAGGAACACATTCCACTCGAACAGCCCCGCGGCCTCACATTTCATGGGAGGCTACAAGAACGAACGAGTTGACGAGCTTATCGAGAAGGCTCTGGCGATGAGCCGAGAAGATCCCGAGTTCTGTCCGACGCTTCGCGAGGCCGAGGATCTGTTCCTGGCTGATGCCATGCTCATCCCTCTATATACCAACCACCGTCCTGTCGAGCTGGCACGCGAAGTTGCCGTGGCGCAACCCTGGGCGAAGAACGTCTACATCGGGCCTGCATACTACTTTCTCCCATGGGTCGAACCGATGATGACGATTGAAAAGTGATGACGAATCGTCCGGTCAGGGCAGATTGCCCGTCTGCCCTGACCCGAGCAACTTGAGTCGAAGCGCATCGCTCCTCATCGCTTCAACTCCCTCGCTCAGGAGTCAGAAAGCATAGTGGTCCGCTACCTTGTTTCGCGTCTCGCGGTCGTGATACCGGTTGTGCTGGTGGTGCTTCTGATCACCTTCACCCTGGGCTATTATGCGCCGGGCGATCCAATCCTGATCATATATGGCGAGGACCTCTACCGACTCAGGCCAGAGGATCTTGCGCGCATGCGACGCAACCTGGGCCTGGATCGGCCCTTCTGGGAGCAATATCTGGACTATATGGGCAGGACCGTTCGCGGCGACCTCGGCCGTTCCATTGCGTCGAAAGTTCCGGTCAACCGCCTGCTCGCCAGCTCGCTGCCAATCTCGCTGCAACTGGGGCTTCTGGCCGGGGTAGTCCTGGCCTTGCTGGGCATTCCTCTGGGCGTCCTGGCTGCCCTCCGCCACAACACCCTGTTGGACTATCTGATCGTCAGTCTGGCCCTCGTGGTGCGCTCGGTGCCTGTATTTGTGCTGGCGCCTCTTCTCCTGATTCTCCTTGTTCTTCAGCTCAAGATCATGGACGTTCCCGCCGCCTGGAAAGGCATCGCCACGCCCGCTGTTGTCCTGCCGGTCATCTTGCTGGCCGCCTACCCGTTGGCGGATGTCATCCGCCAGACGCGAGCAGGGGTACTGGAAGTCTTGCAGGAAGACTATGTGCGTACCGCCCGCGCCAAAGGGCTTACCTTAATCTTGATCATCACCCGTCATGTTTTGCGCAACGCCCTCATCCCGGTCGTTACCTCACTCGGTCTGATCGTGAACGGACTCATCCATGGTTCTGTTTATCTTGATCGAATCTTCAACATACCCGGCTTCGGCAATCTGGTTGTCACTGGCATACAACGCCTGGATTTCCCCGTCATCCTCGGCACCACAGTGTTCAGCGCTTTACTCGTGATAGCCGCCAATCTCGTGGTCGATCTGATTTATCCCTTCCTGGATCCACGCGTGACCTACACTGAAAGGGAAGGACGCTGATGAGCCGGAATCAGAAACTCGACCTCAGCCAAAGCGAGGAAGAGCAGAGCGATGCCCGCGATCAGGTGGCGGGAAATCGAGGATTGTGGCGCGATGCAGGCCGCCGCCTTGTCCGCAACCGCCTCTCACTGGTCGGCATCTTCATATTGTCAATCCTATTCGTTGTGGCGATATTCGGCCCATCCGTCGCGCCCTACCCATTCATGGAACAGAATCTCAAGCTTATCAGCCAACCGCCGAGCGCCGACCACTGGCTGGGCACGGACCAGTTGGGGCGCGATGTCCTGAGCCGCATTCTGTGGGGCGCACGCACGGCAACAACTGTTGCCATTTTCGTTACAGCGATCAGCCTGGGCGTGGGAATCGTCCTCGGCGGCGTGGCGGCATTTGCTGGAGGCATGGCGGACTGGCTCATTATGCGGCTGACCGATGTAGTCATGTCGGTGCCGTCGATCATGCTTGCGCTGCTGGTCAACACGGCCATTAAGAAGCCTGTAGCCATCTGGTACGAGGATTTGTACGAACAGACAGGTTGGGCTTTTTTCAGGAGTACAACGTTCCTCGACTACCTCATTGTCCTGGGGGCGTTGGCCGTCGTCTCCTTCCCCGGATATGCACGTCTGATTCGCGGGCAGATACTTTCGCTGCGGGAGCGAGAGTACGTGACCGCCGCCCGCTCCAGCGGGGTGCCCTTTGCGCGTATCCTGTTTCGCCATGTCGTTCCCAACGCTTTGGGTCCGGTGATCGTGGCAGCGACCTTCGGCTTTTCCGGCGCGATGGTGATGGAGGCATCTCTGAGCTATCTTGGGATCGGCATCCAGCCGCCTGCCGCCAGCTGGGGAGCGATGATCAATGACAGCCTGATGGACTGGCGTTACGAACCGTGGTTGTTAGCGATGCCGGCCATTGCTCTGGCCATCTCGGCTCTCGGCGTCAACTACCTGGGCGACGGTCTCAACGACGCGCTGAACCCACGCATCGCCGCCGGTGGCGCCGGGTCGGAGGGAGAACGATAGCATGCATCTGAACCAGATCGCTTTTCAGGATCCTGCCACCAATGTCTATTTGCACGATCCCAGCATCGTGCGTCTGGACAGCGGCGAATTCCTGGTCTCTCTCAACTACCACGGGCCCGGCTCCCCCCGCAGTGACGAGGACGAGGAGTGCCTGACCAGCCTCTATCTTTCTCGCGACTCGGGCAGGAGCTGGTCGTTCCTGACGTATGTGAACTATTGTTTCGCCGCCAATCTGTTCACGCACAGGGGCACTGTCTATCTGCTCGGCATGGACAGGCGTTTCGGCTCGATCTGCATTCGACGCAGCAGTGACGGAGGCCGCACGTGGTCACGTCTGGCACACGTAGGAGGTGATCCCGCCCAGACCGTTGGTTCCGCAGAGGAGGCGCTGAGAACGTCGTCGCAACGCATCAGCGGGGGGCATCTGTTCCAGGGTGGCTCTGGCGAAGACCCTCCCAACTACCACAGCACCTCCATGCCGGTCCTCGAGAGCGGGGGCCGAATCTATCGGGCATTCGAGGACTGTGGGCCAAAGGACTGGCCCGGCATTCACGCCGATTCCTCGATCCGAAGAATGCAGGCGTTTGTGATCTCTGCGCCATCGGACTCGGATCTGCTGGACCCTGCCAGCTGGCGCATGAGTAACAAGCTGCCTTACGATGCCTCGTTTTCCAGCGGCTGGGAGGTCCCTCCGGTCAAGCCGGGGTGGCTGGAAGGTAACGTGCTGGAGACGCCCGACGGCTCGTTGTGGAACATCATCCGCGTGAACACGGCCCCGGTCGTGGACATGGCCGCGGTCATTCGCATCCACGACGAAGGCCGTCGCATTTCGTTTGATCCGGCTAATGATTTCATTAATTTGCCCGGCGGTATGACCAAGTTCGTCATCCGTCGCGATCCTGAGACCGGCCTCTATTGCATGTTGTGCAACAACAACACGGATCCCCGCTTCCCGAACCAACGTAATGTGCTGTCGATGTGCTCTTCGGAAGATCTGATCCACTGGACGCTGTGCAAGACGCTCATCGAAGACGATTCGGGCCTCCCGTGGGAGGAGTCGATCGGGCAGGTGGCGTTCCAGTACCCCGACTGGCAGTTTGACGGTGAGGATATCATCTATGTCCTGCGCACGGCTTATGGCGGCGCGGCCGATTATCACGATGCCAACCGCATCACTTTCCACCGTCTGAACGATTTTCGCGATTTTCTGCCTCTTTGACCGGTATAATGCAGACCGAACCGTCACACTGGCCCTCTCTGACCCGCTACAAAGGGCCATACCTGCAAGAGATCGCCTTTCCATTGGGCGGCATCGGCACGGGGAGTTTCTGCCTGGGCGGCCGCGCCGATTTTCGCGATTTTGAACTCTTCAATTGTTCCGACAAGGGCTGCAATCCGCCATACACGTTTTTCGCGATGCGCGCCCAGCGGCGTGGGGAACCTGCCGTAACGCGCATTTTGGAGGGCGCACTCAAGCCACCATTCCGCGGCGGCGGATTCGGTGCCGGCGTCCCGCTGGCTGGTCTGCCGCGCATGAGCGATATTGCGCTTGACGCCTGCTATCCTTTCGCGCGCTATACCCTCAGCGATCCGGACGTTCCGCTCACGGTTCATTTGGAAGCCTTCAATCCCCTGATTCCGCTGGACATCGATCGTTCCGGCCTACCCGTCGCCATACTTCGCTATGTGCTCGTGAATCCGACCGGCCAGCCGGTTCAGGCGTCGGTGGCCGGCAGCCTCTATAACTTTATCGGCTACGATTCGAGCGGGCGCCGGGGCCAGTGGAGCAGCAAGCCGGCGGAGCCGGGGCAGCTGCACGGCGGAAACGTCAACGAACTACGCCGAGCAACGACGAACGGGCTGTCGCTGCCGGGACTGCTCATGCGCTCGCAACGTGTTGCGCCGCGCACGCCCCAGGACGGTACAATGGCCCTGGTTGCCCTTGGCGGAAAGGCGACATGGAGGCGAAGCTGGGGTTCAAGGCATTGGAACCGGCACATCCTCAACTTCTGGGAAGACTTTTCTGAAGACGGCTGCCTCGACGACCCGGCGGACGCCCCTCCCAGCCCGGAGGGTGAGGGTCAGATTGGGTCGCTTTCTGTCGGAGCGACCGTGCCTCCCCAGGGCAGCGTTGCACTCACTTTTCTTATCTCCTGGCACTTTCCCCACCGTACCGCGGCTGGGTGCGGTTGGGATACGCTCGACGTGGAAGGCGGCTGGGTAGGCAACTACTACGCATCACAGTACGCCGACGCCTGGGACGCGGCCATTCAGATCGCTCCGCAGCTCGACGCGCTTGAAGCGGAATCTTTGTCCTTTGCTCGCGCCCTGGTCGCTTCCAGTCTACCGCAGGCTGTGAAAGAGGCTGCGCTGAACAACCTCTCGACCCTGCGCAGCCAGACCTGCTTCCGGACTGCTGACGGCCGCTTCTTCGCATTTGAAGGCACCGAGGACGACCGGGGCAGCTGCTTCGGCTCATGCACCCACGTGTGGAACTATGAACAGGCTACGGCGCAGGTCTTTCCGGAGCTGGCCCGTTCCATGCGCGACTCGGAACTGGAGGAGGGGACACTGCCCAGCGGCATGAACTGTTTCCGTCTGCATCTTCCTTTGGGCGACGAGCCGTGGAGGTTTGCCGCCGCCGATGGTCAGATGGGCGTAGTGATGAAGTGTTACCGCGAGTGGCAGCTATCCGGTGACGGTGCGTGGCTCGAACGGCAGTGGCCCACCATCCGCTCGCTCGTCAGCTATGCGTGGCTGCCGGGCGGGTGGGACGCCGACCAAGACGGCGTCATGGAAGGGGTGCAGCATAACACCTATGACGTCGAGTTTTTCGGTCCCAACCCGCTTTGCGGCATCTGGTACCTGGGCGCGCTGCGGGCGGCCGGGGCGATGGCGGACGCAGTGGGCGACGAAGAGTTTTCTGAGAAGTGTCGCGGGCTCTTTCGACAGGGGTCTGCATGGATCGATGCCAATCTCTTCAACGGTGAGTTTTACATCCAACATGTCAGGACGCCGGCCAGCCTAGAGGATACGCTGCCCGAACTGCGCGCCGGTATGGGAGAGACGAATCTGGCCGATCCCGATTTTCAGATGGGCAACGGCTGTTTGGTCGACCAGTTGGTAGGGCAATTCATGGCGCACGTGACAGGGCTCGGTCATTTGCTGTCGCCGGACAACATCAGGACCGCGTTGCTCTCCTTGTACCGTTACAATTTTCGCCGCGATCTCAGAGGCCACTGGAACAACATGCGGACCTATGCCCTGGGCGATGAGGGGGGGCTCCTCATGGCGAGCTGGCCCGGCGGTGACAAGCCGTGCGTTCCCTTCCCTTACTGGGGTGAGGTCATGACGGGCTTCGAGTACCAGGCCGCCGTACAAATGATTTACGAAGGGATGATCGACGAGGGTCTGGAGATCATCAGCGCGGTCCGGCGGCGCTTTGACGGGCAACGGCGCAATCCGTGGAACGAGCACGAGGCAGGACATCACTACGTGCGCGCCATGGCGAGCTGGGCGGCGATCCCGGCGTTGAGCGGCATGCGTTACTCGGCGGTTTCGGAGCGGCTCGAATTGGCGCCGCGGTGGCGGTCGGATGCTTTTCAGTGCATTTGGACAGCGGGCTCAGGCTGGGGCAGAGTTTTTCAGAGCGTTGGCGTGGGTGAACAGAACGTTTGCTGGGAAGTATTGGGCGGGGAGTTGACCGTGCGGGAGATGGTATTCGCGCCGCCGTTGGGCACAGAGGTTGAGGGTGTCAAAGTTGAGATTGGGAGTCAAGCTGTCGCGGCCACTTTCACGCAAGAGGCCAGCCGGATAACTGTCACTCTGCCGCGAGCCATTCAGGCTACTGTCAAACGGGACCTGAGTATCTGCATAAGGCATGGGCAGTTGACATGAGCCGCTTTTGCGCCCGCTAACGATCTCCGTTCAGGCAGTAGAAAGAGTTCTTAAGGTGTCAAGCGACCTGCTACCAGACCAGTGAAATCCTAATCTCTTTCTCTGCATCCGGTCTCTGTTTTGAACCAAGCCGATCCAACTAAAGCGTGCTCTCCGCAGAGAACTGATGGATGGTGGGGCCTAAGCCATCCACGGTGTCGACTTGTCCCACGCTGTGAGTAAGTCATCCAGCTCTGCCTCGGTCAGGGCCTGTGCTCCTGTTCCGGCGAGGTTTTTCAACTCATGTGGATCGTTTCGCAGGTCGAAGAAAGAGGAAGGCCCGCCCTCGTCGCTCCCTCCACTCGCGGAAACTCGCCTCCCCAGAAGGTGAGTGGGTGTTCTGACGCCAATCTCGCCGCCGCTGGTCTCGATGAATCCCCAGTTTTCGTCCAGTTGCTGGCGTTCCCCTGTCAAAATCGGAGAGAGATTCCGTCCCTGTACGTGCTCAGGTACGTGGCACCGGCTAGCGGACAGGACGGTTGGCATGATGTCGATGAGTTGGGCTACCTGCGAGACGTTGACTCCTGATTCCCAGAGCCAGGGCGCGTGGAAGATCATGGGGATGCGGATCGACTCTTCGATCAGGAGGCCCTTGTTGAACCTGTGATGGCTGCCCAGGTTGTCGCCGTGATCGGAGGTGAAGACGACAATGGTGTCGTCGAGCAGGCCGTTTTCACGCAGGCTTTCCATCATGCGTCCTATCATGTCGTCGACCCAGGTGGTTAGGCCGTAGTAGAGGGCAGTGAGGGTGCGCAGATCGAAGCCCGCGGGAAGGTCCAGCGTATAGGGAAGCTTCTGCGAGTAGTAGAGGAAGTCCCAGAGGTAGACTTTGAACCAGTGTTCGTCATAGGCCATCTCGCCGTCCACGAACACGTTGGGCCTGAGGGGCATGTCATTGGGGTCGTACATAGTGAGGTATTTTTCGGGGGCGTCGGCCAGGGGCATGTGGGGGGGCGAGATGCTGTAGTAGAGCAAGAAGGGGTTGTCGCGGCCGGCTGCAAGGTAGGAGAGGACGTTCTCGATTTCGTAGTCGACGCTGAAACCGTCAACGAGGCGGGGAGGCCCGCCGTTTTCGACGAAATCCTGTCCGGTGTGGCGATGGTTGACTCTGGGGTGGAGGGTGTAGTCGAAGCCCACGATTTCGGGGGCGGGGTGAATGTGCCATTTGCCTATCAGGGCGGTGTCGTAGCCTGCGTCTTTGAACTGTTCGGCGATAGTAGAGTCTGGCAGGTGGACGCGGTCCTGGAGGGGCCATGAGGCGACGATGGGTCTGCCGTGCTCGTCGGGCACTGAGGCGTTGCCGAGGGCGCCCATGCATGTGCGGGCGTACTGGCCTGAGATGAGGGAAGAGCGGGCGGGCATACAGACTGGATCGGTGGAGACGGCGTGCTCGAAGCGGACCCCGTTGCGTGCGAGGCGGTCGATATTGGGTGTGCGGATTACCGGGTTGCCGTAGCATCCTACTTCGAACGCACGCAGTTGGTCGCAGATGCAGATGATTACGTTGGGTTTGTTATTCATGTTGGGAGAGTTGGAGTGGGTTGGGTTGATGGAGGTTATGTTTGACTACACGAAATCCTAGCTTGTAATCAAACAGATGTGATCCTCCGTTAATCTGAGGAACCAGTGACCTTCTCCGACAGCCTTCGTCGTATGCACTGCTTGCAGGTAGTGGCTTTCCAGCTACCCTCGAGATTACTCCATTGCACATCAAAGAGTCAGGGGCGTCCAGCCAGCGTTCTATTGGGATGGCGAATTTGGCTGGTTGATGTAGACGTTTTGCGCGTGCAGCGTCTGCGGTTCGAACAGTTTGGTGACGGTGACCATGTGGATTCCACGGCTTTTCAGGGCGGTGATTATTGCGGGTACCGCGTCGACTGTGGACTTGTGAATGTCATGAGAGAGGATGATCGCCCCTGCGGGCGCATCGACAATTCTGGCAGCCACAGTTGCAGCGTCGCGGTCCTTCCAGTCGAGCGGGTCGACGCTCCAGAAGATGACGGGCAGGCCGGAGGCTGCCAGCACATTGTCGTTGTAGGCGCCGTAAGGAGGGCGCATGAACGGCGTCGATTCACCGATGATTTGGGCGATGAGATTGTCTGTCAGTTGTAACTGTTCACGAATCTGGTCATCTGACATCCGGGTCAGGTTGGGGTGGTCCCAGGTGTGGTTTCCTATCTGATGACCCTCCCGGAACATGCGTTGAACGGTTTCAGATTGGATGCGGACCTGTGTTCCGAGGACGAAAAAGGTTGCCTTAACATTGTGCTCCTTGAGTGTGTCCAAAAGACCTTCCGTGTAGAACGAGGGGCCGTCATCGAATGTGAGAGCCACGCAGGCGACCTCGTTGCAGTTGATGTCATCCTGGGCGGTAGACTCAGCCTGAACAGATCTTCCTAAATTCAACAATGATAGCCCTGAAAAGTTTTGCAAGGCTGCAGCTTGGTAAATGGTCCAACGAGCTGGCGTGGACAGGGTAGAGCGTGCCGAGCGACCAACGGTTTGGGCAATCCTGGACTGTTGTGAAGTCGTGCCGTTCTTTATGCCCAGGAGATCGCGAACCTCCGGTTTGAGCAGGTCTGCAATCGCGGGTTCCGGCAGTTCCAGCTCCACCACGCCGTCTACACCCGAGGCGACCTGATACTTGTCAAATCTGACCAGGAAAGTACCGTTGTCCCGGAACACGATAAAGTCAAAGTTTTCGGTGGTCGGCTCTGTGCCTGTTTCGAACATCCACTTTTCGCTCTCGAAGAGAGCCTCTTTGCGGTCGTCGTCGGCCTCGGGCTCGCGTTCGGCGATCTGGCGGCGGAGGCGTTCTGCCAGCGCTTCCCGTGTCAGATCGGAGAGGCGCTGCAGGTAGCTGTCATCGACGAAGAGGTCAGGGATGGTGATCTCGTTGCCCTGGTGAAGTTCGAATGTGTAGCTGGATACGAGTGTGTTTCCAGAGCCACCGGTATTGATTGACCGGGTCAGCGCAAGGAACATCACCTTTTTGTTGGCAACCGACGCTTCATGGTCCTGGCGGTAATGGGTTACAAAGGAGGCCGCCTCCCTGCCGGTTTCTTTTTTGTGGTCCTGGAAGGCTTTTTCTATCTCGGCAGCCGTTTCATGGAACTCGTCAATGAAGTGCTGCGTAATCTCTTCAATGCGCTTGTTGATGGACTGCTTGTCAGTAACGGGATAAGAGACAAAGAGTGTTGACCGGCCGTCGTTTTCAGCCAGTTCGCTTTCTGCAACGCCGGCGACCGTCTCTCCAGGAGCGCCCGTCTCGTCCTCCAATCCCAGAAGTTCCCGGATTTCCGGCTTCAAAAGATCGGCGAAGGCTGCCATGGGCAATGCTACTTCAACAACGCCCTCTACGCCTGCGGCAACCTGGTACTTGTCGAACCTGACCAAAATCGTCCCGTCCCCGGGAAGGAAAATGTTATCGAAGTTTTCAACTGTTGGCGCGGTACCGCTCTCCACCCATTCAGGGTCGCTTGCCAACTCTTCTTTGCTTATGCGCTCAGCCAGCGCCTCTCTGGACAGAGTCGAGAGTCGCACTAGGTAGTTGTCATCCACAAAGAGATCGGCGATTGTCAACTCGGCGCCAGTTCGGCGGTCGAATATGTAGCCGACGACAAAGGAGTTGCCGGTCCCGCCCGTGTGAATCGATCGTACAATGTCGAAGAAGATCAGGTTTTCGTTAGCGATTGATACGTCGAAGTGTTGTCGGTAGTGCGTGATAAAGGTGGCGGCCTCTTTTCCTGTCTCTTCTTTGTACTTCTGATAGCTCGCTTCAGTCTCGGTTGCCATCGCACGCCACTCATCGATGAATTCCTGCGTTATTGCTTCCATGCGAGCGTTGATCGCATCCTGTTCGGTTAGGGGATAGGATACGCGCAGCAGGGAACGGCCTTCGTGTTCTTTCTCTTCGATTGCGTGAACCCAGACATTTTCATATTTGGTGGCGTCGAAGGATGAGGAATGGACGGGGGCTGTCTCGGTTTCAGGTTCAGTGGTGGTGGCCTCGGGCGCGGTTGTAGTCGGAGCTTCGCTCTCTACTTCCGGCATATTGCCTGGGAGGCAGGCAGCCAGCACCGCAAAAGAAATGAGAATTGATACTGAGAGCACTACGTGGGGGTATTTCATCTTGGCTCCTCCTTCCGGGGACCAAAGGACTTCAAGATTGAGGGGGGATAATTTCAGTTGAAGAGGCGGCTTTCGATCATTCCCCAACTATAACACATAGAATGTCGAAGGCGATTCACGAAAATCGGATCCCTTTGCCGCAGTGGAAAGCCGAAAGGAGGGCTACGAAGGATGTGCTTAGCGTTTTCAGTTTCCGGGTGCTTTGAGACCGTCGCGCATTGCGTGTCTCGATCCGTCTTCTGGGTCGCTGTCATCGCACGGAAGTCGTAAAGTACGCCGTCCGATTCTCTGTCGTGACTTGGCCGAATCTTTCAACTGTGCCAAGCTAATGGTCAGTCCTGGCTGAAACAGGAGTATTCAAGTCTTGACCAAACCAGTTCGCAGACATGAAGGCAGGAAGAAGAGTTCTCGCAACATTTTCATCATGTCGAGAGAGAGGCCGACCAATTGCAGACAAGTGAGGCAAAGCCAATATGATTCGCAAAGCGTTTGTCATGTCAGTGAATCCCGATCAGCATAAAGAGTACGAAGACCGCCATACGCCAATTTGGCCTGAATTGGAGGCGGTGCTCAAAGCGCACGGTGTCAGTAACTATTCGATCTTCCTGCATGCCGCGACCAATCAGTTGTTTGCGTATGCGGAGATAGAGAGCGAAGAGAAGTGGGCCAGCATCGCTGACGAGGAAGTCTGCCAGAAATGGTGGCGGTATATGGGAGACATTATGCCGTCGAATCCCGATAGCAGCCCGGTTTCGATTGATTTGAGGGAGGTCTTTCATATCGATTGAGCGGTCCACCATTTGACACCGGAGCGGGAGGTCAAGTGCCGAAGCGGCGTGACCGGGCGCGTCGAAGTCGACCCCGGGAGCTTGCGGATGGACGATTCCTCCAGGCCAGCACATTTCTTCCTGCTGCGCTATACTCACTTCTCTGATCAGTTGTCGAACCCTTGCCAGATCACTCGCCGCGCGAGGCCGGTGCGCGGGTTAAGCGGCTCTGAGCCAGGTTGGGGCCTGATCCAAGTTCCAAGTCAATGGTCAGGTGCATGGAGGAGTTCCTCCTCCAAATTGGCTGGCGTATGGCAGGACCTACTGCTCTTCGTCGACCGGGAGCCTCTGTAAGAGGTTTTTTTCCCGGTCGGACAGTGTTTCCAGATAGGAACGGGCAATGGCGGTTCTGTCACGCCGGTGGCGATGGTACCACGGGCGCAAAAGAGTGAATCCGGCTTGAACGCGCGGCGTGTCCGTCAGGTTGGGGGAGCCGCGGTGCAGGCATCTTGGATCGCGGACCATTACGTCTCCTACATTCATCAGCAGCGATTTCAGGGAGAAGTCGCCCGCGTCAATTCGGGCCAGCGCTTCGGATTTCGGGAGTAGATGCGTCCCTGCGGCTATCTGAAACGGGCCGTTTTCAGTTGTCACATCAACGAAGGGCCAGTTCACCACCAGAATGTGCGGAGGCAGGATAAGGTCCGGCCGTTCCGGGAACAGTTCCGGCAGGTCTGCGTGGACTTCCTGGTGGACGGAACCTTTGAAGGGCGTGTCGGAGGCAAAGCCGTCGATAATCACCTGCTCACCAAGGATGCCTTTTGCGATGGCGAGAATGGTGTCGTCATTGAAGAAGGCTGAATTGTAGAGAGGAGGCCGAAACGGTAAGGGAATGTAGTGGCGGTTGGGCCCCCGGTTTGGGTTGTCAGCGTGCTCTGCCAGGTGGGCGTCGGCGATGGGGCGCCAGGCCGCGTGACAGGCCCTGATGGCGTCGACAGGGAAGTGATCCCGTAGAATGCAGTAGCCGTCCTCCCGGATCTGGCGAACGCACTCTTGAATGTCAATTGTAGTCATTTTGCCCCCCGTGATTGAAGTCAACTTCTGGGTTCGTCGAAAGGGTGTCCGAATCGCGCCGGCCCGGGCGTGACGCTAAACTCATGTGCTTTGAAAGTCTCTCAGTTCGGCCCTGGTAGGCAAGCCGTCGATTACGCCCAGATGGGTGGTGGTGAAGGCGCCGGCGCGATTGGCCTGCTCGACGGCGGTCCGCAGGTCCTGGCCTTCGGCGAGACCGACGGCGAGCGCGGCGTTGAAGCTGTCACCGGCGCCGGTGACGTCGAGGGCCTGTACGCGAGTCGGCGGGACGGCCTCGACACCGCGTGCGGTTATGATGAGCGACCCTTCTTCCCCGCGGGTCACGATTATGGCTTCGACGCCGAGATCGAGAAGGCGCCCGGCAAGGTCTTCCGTTGGCGTGGGATCGTCGGGTGGCAGGCCGAGGAGGATTCGTGTTTCGCTTTCGTTGGGCGTTAGCACGTCCACATGGGCAAGGGCATCCGGCTGCAGAGTCTGGCCGGGGGCCGGATTGAGGATGGTCAAAACGCGATGTTTTCGTCCCAGTTCCAGTGCCCGAGTCACAGACTCCAAAGGAACTTCGAGTTGGGCCATCAGGACATCGCTGCGGGCAATGACGGGCTCGAACTCTTGCAAGAGATGGGGATGCAACAGCAGGTTCGCCCCCAAGTGGCCAACGATGGAGTTTTCACCTGAGGGTAGAAGCGTGACCATGCCGACGCCGGTATTCGTGCCGGAAATCCGGTGTACGTGATCCGTCGTAACGCTCTCACGGGCATAGAGTTGCTCGGCGGAATCGGCAAACGGGTCGTCACCCAGGCAGGCGAGAAGGTCCACTTGCGCCCCCAGCCGCGCAGCGGCGATTGCCTGATTTGTGCCCTTGCCGCCGGGGCCCATGTCGAAGAGATCACCTATCAGCGCTTCGCCCATCACTGGCCTTCGCTGGACGCGCACGGTCAGGCTCACGACATAACTGCCAATCACTGCAATTCGTGCCACTCGCAATCCTCAGCGACTAACCACTTCTGATATGGCCACCTGGAACGTGGAAGCGTCCTCCTCCTGCCAGCACGAGCTGACCGGACAATCGGGACTCTAACATCAATGAAAGATATTTTCAACGGAAACGAACGGAGCGTTCGGCGGTTGAAGGTTCCCTGAGTATCTCATATACTTACGCTCGGAAGGGCTGCAAGCTTTCCAGTACTTTGGATTCCGATGTACGGGTGTCACTCAACCTTTCCAAAGCTCACCCCTTTAGGACCTAGAAGGAGCCAGAACCCGAGAAGCAAGCCGATGAACTCATCATACCAGTTCGCTGGTCTTCAGCGTGCCAAAGAGCCCGGCCTCAGCGTAGAAGAATGCGCTCGAAGGATTCACCGCATGGCCTATGTCGAAGAGCGGCTTATGTTCCTGCAGGCAGCGCATATTGTCACAACTCCCCAGAGAGATCTTAAGGGGCTGTTGTCGCGTTTGCAATACGAGGACGGTCTTCATTCAGACCTCCTGAAGAACAGGCTTTTGGAGCTGCGCGTTTCCAGGTCCAGGGGGTATGGGGTACCCGATGAGAGGCTCGAGGTTGTTCTGGATGAGGCGATGCGTTCTGAGGGAAGCGTCGAGCTACTTGCCGCCCTGGCGGGCGTGTTCAAACCGGCGTTGCTGGAGGTCTACCGCAGCTATGTTCGTCAGACGAACGGCCTGGCCGACTATGAATCGGTGCGTTTGATGCGTGCAATCATAGCGGAGGAAGAAGAGACACTTGATCTGCTGGAAGCGGCCTACAGTGACGTGGTGCAGACGGTTGAGGAGAAGGAAGTGGCGGCGAAGTGGGCTAGCACGCTTGAGAAGATGCTCGAGGACGCGGGGGGAATCGCCGGCGCGGCCGAAACGGGGGTCGGAAGCGTTCAAGCTGTGCGCAGTGGGGGTCGCTTCAGAGTTGCAAGGCGTCCTGGGCGGGACGACACTTTTTCCAGTGTTTGGGACTTTGTCCACGTCGATGAGAACCGTGTGCCGGAGCGGCTGGCGCAGATGATCGCCACCCGGCTGGGGGAAATGACGATTGCAGAGGCGCTGGCCATCGTCCTGCTGGAGGTCGAGGGGCAGCCGTGGTCATTTTACGTGGCGATTTCGCGTCACATGTGGGACGAAATGCGCCACTCGCTGTTTGGGGAGGCGGCCGCCGAGCAGGTTTACGGCGACCGCGCGGCGCTGCCGTTGCGGGACTTCGAGATTGAGTACCTGTTTGAAATGACGCCGCTGGAACTCTACGCCATGTTGGGAATCGGCGTGGAAGCAGCCCTGATGAAGTATCCACCGGGAAAACGGGCCGAATACGAGTTTTGCCGTGACCTGGCGCGCCACCCCCTGATGACGACTTTTCAGGACTTTGACTGGGCTGACGAAGTCGAGCATGTGCAGATTGCCCGCAGTCAGTTAAAGAGGTGGTTTGCGGGTGACGCCGATGAACTGTCGGCACTGGCCGAACGGGGAATGCAGTTTCGAGCGCGAACGCGGCGGCTTCACGCTCCCTCTCCAATGCCCGAGTTGCCGGCATAGAACCGGGCGTCCAATTCGAGTAGAGAACTCACCATGCAGGATTTTGGACACTTACAGTGGTGAGGATCCAGAAGGCGCTGCCTGTGTTTCAGAAAGTCATTCAATAAGTGGTGAACTGAATGTAGGAATGCAGCTCATTCGGTCCAATCAGGAAGAACATTGGAGGAGCCAACAGGATGCGATCCAATTTTGTACGGGAAAAGGCGCTCAGCGGACAGAAGACTATGGGATGTTTCCTGGGCATGGGGAGTGCGACGGTCGCCGAGCTGCTGGCGCACGCCGGCGCCGAGTGGTTGTTGATCGAGATGGAGCACAACGGCCTCGACATGGCCGAGGTCGAGCGTATTCTGATGGCCATAAACGGGACAGATACAGTTCCGATGGTGCGGATTCCGTCAGCTGATCCTGTCTTTATCCAGAGGTCGCTGGACATTGGCGGTATGGGAATTGCGGTGCCAATGGTCCGGACCGTGGCGGAGGCAGAGGCAATCGTGTCCGCTTCCCGCTATCCTCCCCAGGGAAGGCGCAGTTTCGGGCCGCTACGGGCGTCACATTACACCTTTGAATATGAGGAGTATTTCGAAAAGGCGAATGAGAACATACTGATCATGCTGATCATTGAGACTCCGGAAGCGGTTGAGCGCCTGGAAGAGATTGCCAAGGTACCGGGCATCGATGTCCTGTTCATCGGCGCCTTTGATCTCTGCCTCTCGATGGGTTTGAACCCATTTGAAATGCCGTTGCCTGAGATAGACGCCGTGATGGCGCGCGCTGTGGCTGTCGGCCGTTCCTGTGGCGTGGCTGTCGGCGCGGGGGCTGGCACGCCTGAGGAGTTGAAAGCCCTCGCTGCACAGGGCTTTACATTTTTGAGCTATGGGCCAGACTACAAGCTTCTGGTTGACGCGATCCGGCCCGGTGTTGAGGCATTCAGGCAGGTTGAAGGTACGTGACCTTAAGCGCGGGAGAAAGTCCCTGCCAGCACATCACTCCTGGCCGGCAGGGACCTGCCAAGCTAAGTGGAATTCTATACTGCCAGAGCTACTGCCCGAACTTCACCAAACTCCCGTTCAAGTTTCGTCCAGGAGTGGCCGCGATCTGTGCTGCGGTAGAGTTGGCCGGCCACACTGTAGGCTACGATCCAGTCCGGCGAGGCAGGGTTGTGGGAAACTGCCCAGATCGTGCTGTTGGCCACGCCGCCAAGATCGGCCCGTTCCCAAGTCTTGCCCAGATCGCTACTATGGAAAAGGCCGCCTTCGTCCCCGGGGGGGCCGTTGCCTGCTCCAACCCAGATGCGGCTGTCTCCATTTGAAAGGTGAATGACGCCCCGGCAGTAGGGCCAGGGATAGTGATTTCTGACTTCAAGGGGCGTCCAATTCTGCATATCGGTGGTGACGCAAACGTCGTTGTTAGTGGCTGCGACCAGTGTCTTGGGTGAGCCTGGCACGACGGCGAGGCCGTGAATGTCGAGACTGGACAGCCCTTCGCTGCCTTCTTCCCAAGTATCGCCCCCATCGCGGCTGATGCGCATGCCATCGATTTCAATGCCGGCGTAGACGGTCTGTGAATCATCCGGGTCGAAAAGAATGATGGTCACTCGGGGCGTGATTGGAACGCCCTCGCACTCTTCGGCCAGCTCAACGTCCAGTTTCTGCCACGAGGCGCCGCCGTCCTGAGTCCTGAAGAGTGCTGACGGGCAGGTCCCGGCGAAGATCGTGTCCGAGTTTGCGGGATCGACGGCGAGCGCCCAGATTTCCAGGTCGTTCATGGGCGAATCAACGAGGGCCCAGGAGTCGCCGCCGTCACGCGTGCGATAGACGCCTGCTTCCGTTCCTGCGTACATGACGGCTGAATTGCCCGGATCTACTGCGATGGCGCGAATATCCGATTCCATAAACAGACCTTGGGAGGCCCTCTCCCAGGTGTCGCCGCCGTCGCGGCTGCGCCATACACTTTGTCCGATTGTGCCTGCGAAGATGGTGGGATTTGCTGTCACTTTGGAACCTCCTCCTCATTGTGTCAATTTAAACCCACTGTGAGATCAGAGTTGAAAGTTTGGTTGAAGCGAGAGTTGAAAGGGTCTGGCCACACTCTGCTTCAACTGCCGATTCCGTAGTCGGATTAGGGCCGATCTTGCAGCGCCTGCGGTCGCCAGTTGGCGAAAAGCGCTGTGGTTAGCGTTGTGAAGCCGTGCCGAGTAAGACCGCGCATTGAAAAGAGTGCCCTCTCTCATCAATCTGCAGAGCCTCCCGCACCTCTTCCGGTGAGGCGCTGTAGAGGGCGCGAATGGCAGCGCGATTGACCTCCGGCGTTTCCATGCGTTCGGTCCACTCCTCGAAGTGGAGGAAAATGCGATAGGGAAAGACGACTTCCAGGTTGAAACCGGCCGCGGCAAAACGGTTGCTCCACTCTTCAAGCGTGTAATCGCGCACGTGGGAGGGATCCCGGAGAACCTCTATGGCGTTCAGATAGGTATCGCAGACGGGGTCACCGAAGCCGAGCACATCGCTGAGGATGAACTGGCCGCCTGCCCTCAGTACGCGATGGAATTCGTGCAGTGCCTTGTCCGGTCGGGCCCAGTGATGCGCGCTGTAGCGGGAAACTACGAGATCGAATGATGAGTCGGCAAAAGGCAGCTTCTCGACATCTCCCAGTCTGGTGCTCAGATTCGTCAGTCCTCGGTATTCTGCCAAGACCTCGACTTGATTCAGCATTGTGGCCGTGAAGTCGAGCGCTACCACTTCGCCTACGTGGGGAGCGAAGCTTGCCGCAGTATGACCTGCCCCGCAGCCGGCATCCAGAACGCGTTCATCGCCTTTCAGGTTAGCGGCTTCGACCATCACGGGCAGATCCTCGCCCTGTGCATGCACTGTGCTCGTGAGATACTTGGCTGCAACGCGCCCGAACTGCTCCTGCACTGCGTCCTTAAGGCTGCTATCTTTAGCCATTTTCGATTGGCCACTTCGCTTTCATGTCGCGGCGTTCTGCCCGTATCGTTCCAATACTGTTGACATTGCTTGCACTCCGAATTCAAGCGCCTCGACGGGCACGCGCTCATCGGCTGCATGTACCGTAGCGCTGAAGTTTGTGCCGGGGGGCAGTTTCATTGGCAGGAATCCGTAGTTCTGGATGCCCAATCGGGAAAACATACGGCCATCAGTGAATCCGCCCACCATGGAAGGAATGACTACCCCGTCCGGGTCGAGCTCTTCCACGACTTCTTTCAGCATCGAAAAGAGGCCCATGTCGACACCGGCCTGGCCAGGGTCGTGTCGAATAATCTCAAATGACAGGTCATCGCCGAGCAACTGGTGCAGTTCAGAAATGAGACTGTCGGAGGTAAAGCCGGGCAGAACGCGACCATCCAGTTCCAGCAGAATCTCGCTCGGAATGACGTTCGTCTTGATTCCGCCGCCGACGACGGTGGCATTGGCTGTGTTGTGTAGCAAAGCGTCAAGGCTGCGGGCCTGGGGCAGTCCATCGGCCAACATCTGGTCTAGGGTAGCGTCGGTGCGATCGGGGTCGAGTAGCGCCAAGGCCGCGTCAGCCAAATGGTCGGGCGCGTGTTCGGCCAGTGCCGGCAGCATTTGCTCCATAACAGGGGTGATGTGTACGGGCAACCGGTTGTTGTTGAGGGTCGTCAGGACCTTGCCAAGCCGGGCCATGGCACCGTCGCGCAAGGGTGTCGAGCCGTGACCGCCCGGTCCTGATAGACGGGTCTGCAGCCAGCAGACCTGTTTTTCGGCGACCATCAGTGGGTAGAAGCGCTGGTCGCCCATGTATTGGGCGCTTCCTCCCCCTTCGCCGATGGCATATTTAGCGCCGTCGAACTGTTCGGGATGTTGTTCGGTCAGGAAGCGGGCGCCGTAGTCGCTGCCGGCCTCCTCATCGCTCATTATGGTCAGAATTACGTCGCCTGCCGGAGTGTGCCCCTCGGCTGCGGCGCGCAGGACGGCGCAGGTCATCATGGTTACGCCGCTCTTCATGTCCAGGCTGCCGCGGCCCCAAACCGTGCCGTCGATCAGCTCTGCGCCGAAAGGGTCGCGTTGCCAGTCCTGGTTGGCAGTCGTAACCACGTCGACATGGCCTTGAAGTATCAGACCTGGCACGTCGCCTCGCCCGGGCAGTCGCGCCACCACATTCGGTCGGTTGGGATCCTTCGCCAGCACAGTTGTCGCCAGCCCGCCTTCCTGCAACAACCCGTTGAGATATCTGATACACTCGGCTTCATTGCCAGGTGGGTTGGTCGTGTCGTAGCGGATCAGAGTTTGCAGCAGTTCGGTAGGTCTGGCGTAGGTCGGTGTTGCCATCTCGTCCCTGTTTTCCCTTGCTGTGGCTGAGGAGCGATTCCTTATGAATTTTTCGTCTGGCAGAATGTTTAGGCGGTTTCCGGAACAGGGCCTGATTCAGCCTCCTCCAAACGGTTCTATCTCTGTGATGTGACGGCCATGACCGCAAGCCTATCCCATCAAGCCGGTAACCGCAAGAGTGGGCGGCTGCAGCGCGCTGGCTGGGAGCCTCTCCTACATTTGGCAAGTGCATGGTAGAGACGGTCGCCACTCATTCAAGAATACCAGGCGCGCCCTGGTCACGTTGTGCAGGTTGCTGACAGCGCAATCTCGCGACACCGCGACGGGTCGGACCGGTCGGCTAGTTCTCCTTTCTTGACGCGCCTGTTACAATAGCCACGAAAACTGCCCAAATGGAGTGGAGGGGAAGCGAATTGGCTTCTAGCTGGAAGCCGATCCAGAGCGGTCACGATTTGGCTCCACTCTGATTTCCGGACTTGTGTCATAATGAGAACCATCAGCGAAAGACTTGAGGACGACCGGGTCATCCTAATGGACGGCGCCACCGGAACAGAGTTGGAGAGCAGAGGCGTGTCCATGCACGGCATCGCCTGGAGCGGAATCGCGGTTGCAACCGATCCCGATATTGTACGCCAGGTACATCTAGACTATATTCGCGCCGGCGCAGAGATAATCATCACAAACACGTTCGCCACCGGCCGCAATATGCTGCGCCTCGCGGGAGAGGAGAGCAGAACTGAGGATCTCAATCGTCAGGCCGCTCTATTGGCACTTCAGGCAAGAGAGGAGGCTGGGGATGCCAAAAGCAAAGCCCGCGATAGGTCTTGGCAAACGGCGCCGGACTCGGTTTGGGTGGCTGGATCGATCTCTCCGATGTCTGGGGGTCTTGGGGATGAAGCAAATCGTTCCGCAAGCCAGATGAGGTCCGATTTCAAGGAGCAGGCGGAGCTGTTAGTCGAATCCGGCGTAGATTTCCTGATTTTGGAGATGATTCGAGACATAGACTTTGCCTGTGTTGCACTCGAAGCTGCCACGGGCACTGGCCTGCCCGTTTGGGTGGGGTTCAGCTGCGACAGGGCAAAGGACGGCGGCATAAGACTGGCACCTGCCATCCATGAAGAAGTTCGTTTGGAGAAGGGCGTAGCCGCGGTAATGGCCGAGGGGGGTTCCCTTGCAGCCGTGATGCACAGCAACGTGGACATTACCGGTCCGGCTCTGGAGATCGTCCGGTCCGTGTGGGCGGGGCCGACGGGGGCTTATCCGGAGAGCGGCTACTTTGTGAAGCCGAACTGGCAGTTTGTCGACATCATTGCGCCCAGCGACTTCACACAACGGGCGCTGGACTGGATAGAAAAGGGAGCAAGAGTGGTGGGGGGGTGCTGTGGAATCGGCCCACGCCACATTCGTGCGCTCGCCGAAAGGCTATCCGTTACCGATACCAACCCCTCATAGGTTTCCCCCAGACAGGCCGTTCTGGGTCCGGGTCCCGTGTTTCGATTCTCTTCTGATTGAGAGCTACTTCTGCGGGGAGTGGGAGAATGCATGCTTCAAAGATTTTCGAATCGTTCGTGTTGCGGGGCGCGACTGTCTTTGCGTTAGCCGCACTAATCGGACTGCTGGGGGCCTGTGGTCGGGAACCGGAGGAAGAGTTCCTGTTTGCGCCAGACAGTCCTCCGGTGACGCTGACTTACGTATCACCTAACAATTCACTCTTCAGCGCGCCTGAACAGGTGGCAATCGAACGCTTTCAGGAACTGGCGCCAAGCATTCAGGTCGATCGACAGAACTATCGCTTCAACGTGGGGAACTACCTGCTGGACGAACAGCCCCCTGACGTACTGCTGATGTGGAACGGCGATCAGTTGGCCAACGCGGCCACACAGGGGTTATTGGCCGACGTCTCCGAAGTATGGACTGAGGGAAACTTTACGGAGGCTTACGGGAGACGTTTCCGGGATATCAGCCGATTCGAAGGGACTCTACGTTTTGTGCCATCGGGCTTCAGCTGGACAGGTGTCTATTACAACAAGGAAGTCTTCGATCAGTTTGGGCTGGAGCCTCCTGAAACGTGGGAAGAGTTCATCGGCATCTGCGACACTCTTCTAGCCAACGGGATCACCCCGATGTCACTGGCAGGTCAGAATCCCTTTATCAGCATTTACTGGTTCGACTATCTGAATATGCGACTGAACGGACCCGAGTTCCATCGCGACCTTATAGCAGGCCGGGTCGACTTCTTTGACCCGCGAGTTGCTCAAGTGTGGGAACTGTGGAAATCGCTCCTGGATCGCGGGTACTTTGTCGAGCGGCCGGGGAGTACTTCAGAGATGAATAGCATGACGGCCTTGATTCGGGGGGACGGCGATAGTCCATTGACCTGGGAAAAGGCCGTGATGGCGCTGGCACCCCATTACAGCCTTGCAGATTTGCCGCCCGTATTTGCAAACGAACTCGACTTCTTTCAGTTTCCCCGGATAGACGACACGCAGCCTATGGGTGAGGTCTCAATTGTGTTTGGGTACGTTGTTCCAGCCGATGCACTGAACCGTATTGAAGCCAATGCTTTTGTGGGCTTTATGGGTTCTGCTGAAGGGCAGGAGCTGCAACTCAAACAGATTGGGGACGACGCCAGCAACATCGGCTACGTACCGGTGCATCGCGAGATTGACCGGGAACTGCTCTCAGCGGCCGCCTATAAGGGAGACCTGATTGTGAGTGAAGCGGATGAGATCAGCCCTCCAATGTTTCTTTTACTGGCTGACAGCATGCGTGCGAGCTTCAACCAGGTTTTGAGGAGGCTATTCCTGGCCACGAACGAGCCCCTGGACGTAGTTGAGATTCAGTTGATGCTGGAGGAAGGACGCCAAAGAGCAATCCAAAACGGAGAGCTTCTGCAATAGGCGCCATGTTTGCCTGAGGGCGCCCTTGCTCCAGGGGCGATCCGGTTGCCAGGGTCAGATTGCTGGCACCTTTTCAAGATCCAATCCCATTGCTTCTCGAATGCCGGGCCATTCTCGCCAGATGTCGGTGTAGCCGGCCTTTTCGTTGCCCTCCACCTCTTTGTGTCGCAGCCGGCAGATGACCGCCTGGCGGACATTAGGCGACGCGTTTGGCCCGCCCGTGTGGAACATCAGGTAGTGGGCAAGAATCAGATCGCCGGCTTCGGCGGTGACCATTACCGGACCCTCGGGTAGTGGGATATCGGGCCTGCCGTTGGCCAAGACTTCATGGCCGTTAGCCTGGAAATACTCTTCGAAGGCACGGTGGGACTTGGGCCAGACCGTGAAGTTGCCGGCGTTCGTGTCGAGCAGGTCCTCCAGGTATACGACCGCGAAGGCTGTAAAGCCACGATTGTAGTACCCCTTTGGCATGCCGTTTGTGCCGCTGCCGATGCCGTCAATGTGGCCGCGCGGCTCTGGTGCATCTTCTCCCAGTGGGAGCGGGAAGCGGGGATACGGCTTGGCCTGAACGATGGGCACCACGTTGCCTTCGCCCATCAGTTCTTCTACGATTTCGATGACAGGGGATTTCTGGAACAGATCCAGAATGACCGGCGCGCGGAGCAGTTCGGCGCAGAAAAAGGCGGAGCGGTTGTTTTCCATGTCTTCGCCGCCCAGCCCTACCTCGCCGATGGAGTGATTCACGGCGCGCAGCGCTTCATTGATCAGGACTTTGGGCACTACGCCGGGTATTTTCACGTAACCTTCTTCATAGAAATGGCGTTTCTGGGCAAGAGTCAGCATTTGTTTCTCCTGATTTGAAAGGAAAGAGCGAGAGTCCAGGAAATCGTACACAAATTGGAGACGCAGGTCAACTGCGCCAAGTGACAGGTCTGAAGAGCTTTGGACGCATATCGGTCCTCTTTATTCTGAGCAGACGCGCACTGAAATTGCCAGCGCGGAGCGGCTGTCATAATATGGCTAGACAGTTTGACCGTGCCAGACGACAAAGCGAAGGAAGGATCCGCAGTGCAGGAACGAGCCCCAGAACTTGACAGCGCACTCAGTTTTTCAGGCAAAGTTGCCTTGATCAGCGGCGGAAGCCGGGGCATCGGCGCGGGTATCTCGAAGCGTTTTGCTGAGGCAGGCGCATCGGTCGTGGTTAGCTATGTGCAGGCGCAAGAGGCAGCCCAAGAGGTGGTCGAGCAGATTCAGGCAACGTGCGGCCAAGCTCAGGCAGTTCAGGCTGACGTTTCCCAGGCAGATGATGTGGAGAGGCTGATTTCGCAGACAGTAGAACGGTGGGGACGGCTAGATGTGCTGGTCAACAACGCCGGTGTCTATCCACTTTCGCCATTGCTGGAAATGGCTGACGACGAATGGAATCATGTGCTGGCGGCCAATCTGACCGGGACTCACAACTGCACACAGCGGGCGGCACGGACGATGATTGAGTTGTCAGCGAGGCGAGGAAAAAGCGAATTCAGCGGCTCGATCATAAACATCTCATCGATTGAAGCCGCCTCCACTGCCTTTGCACACAGTCACTACACTGCTGCCAAAGCGGGGGTAGAGCAGTACACCAGAAACGCAGCCCTGGAACTGGGCGAAAAGGGAATCAGAGTAAATGCGGTTGCACCGGGGCTCATCGATCGCCCTGGATTGGCCCAAGCCTGGCCAGAGGGAGTGAAGCGATGGCAGAGCCGCGTTCCGCTGGCGCGGCTGGGAACAGCGGAAGACATCGCTGACGCGTGCCTGTTCCTAGCGTCCCCGCTGGCACGGTGGATTACCGGCGTTACGCTTGCCGTTGATGGCGGGATCCTGGTGGCGCCGGCCTTTTAGAAGACTATGCGAGCAGTTGACCTTACCGCGAGTGACGTCATCCGCCACTTCGACTTGAGACCTCTGCCGGTCGAGGGCGGCTATTACCGCGTAACCTATACAGGGGACCTGCGGTTGCCGGCAAGTGTCCTGCCTGCTTCCATCAGATCAGCGCGGCCGGCCAAGTCTGTGATTTATTACCTACTGACTGCCGACACTCAGTCACGTCTGCATAGGTTAGAGACTGATGAGATGTGGCATTTTTATTTGGGTGACTGGGTTGATCTTTATGTTTTTGGGACTGAAGATGACTACGCGAATATCCAATTGGGGCATGATCTCCTGGAGGGTCAGACTGTCCAGGCGGTAGTCCCCGCGCACAGTTGGTTTGGTGCACGCTTGCAGAGAGGAGGGCGTTGGGCGTTGATGGCCTGCTCTCTTGCCCCGGCCTACAGCGATGAGGACTTTTCGCTCCCTGACGATGAAGAGTTTGCCTCGCTGCTGGCCCGGTTTCCCGCCCAGGAGCAGATTCTCCGCGAGCTGCGCTAGATTCATGCTTTCACCACCGATGAACACTAGAGGAGTCCTACGTCATGCGACAGCTGGTTGAACTTGCCCTTTTCACTCAGGACGTGCCTGCCCTTGTCGCGTTTTATGGGAATCTTCTTGGCGGTCCCCCTGCATTCCAGTCCGAAGGCATGGCACTGTTCCAGTTGGAGGGCCTTCACATAATGATCCATCACCGCGAGCCGCCCGAACCCGGATACGAGGCGGACCCGGACTGGCCCCCCAACGAGGATCACTTTGCGGTCGCAGTCAGGTCGCTGGATGAGGATTGGGTCGAGTCCACCTTTGGCAGCGCCCCGGGTTCAATCCCGCCCGCGACATACCCATGGGGCAGGTCAGCCTACACGCGTGACCCCGATGGCCGCCTGGTCGAAATGCAAGAGACTTGAGTTCGGTCTGGCTCTGGAAAGGGTTCCTCCCCTCTACAGGCAGCAACTAGACATGTTTTCAGGGTTCACCCAGCGGGTTGTAGGTTGGACTCGGTGACCTATCTGACCCTGCCGGAGCCTGGCAGGCCAAGGACATACCTGGCCTCTAAGTCCAGAACCGGGGACTCCAGAACTGTTTCCAGCTCTGGCAGCCTGTCATGTCAGAAGGGCAACTTTTGCATTCAGCGGGATTTGTGTTAGATTTCAGCAGAAGTTTGGCTACTTTTTTGCAGCGTTTGGCACATTTTCCTGCCACCGCAACCAGCGAAAGGAGGCTCCATATGAGAACAGTGAACAAGATAAATAGTGGTACGGGTATCTGCCTGCATATGGAGCGCAGCTAGCTGATTCTTTCGAAAGGCGCGCGCGGAGTTTCCATTCCGTGCGAGTGAGTAGAATCGGTTTCTGTCTAGCCGCTATGCTGTTTGCCCCTCACATTTGAGGCTGCCGGCGCTATCCTGCCCGCGGCCTTTTTTGATCTCTTTCCATAACTCAATTTAGATTTGCGGCGGAGCGTTTCGGCGATCTGCGTGGTAAAGGGAACACTGGCCGTGCCTGTGACTGTTTCCAAGCGCCGTTAACTGTGCTATGGCCTTCCTCTGCTGGCTGAAGGCCAAATGCAGTTCATGGTATCGATTCTAGGCCTCGCGCCCAAATTCAAGGATGGGACTTACTTTGAAAGATCAAGAAGAACGAGAAAAGGACAGTTGGGATCAGTTCGGGCAGAACGACAGTGCTACGGACCCGGATTCGGACGTCCAGTGGGAGGAGGATGTGGCGGAACTGGAATACTATGAGAAGAGGTTTGGGCTGGCCGAACCAACCTATCGCGTGCCGCGTGCACCAAAGAATGAACGAGAGCGATTCGAGATGCACCGCGCAGAGGTGCAGCAGGTGGCCGAAGTCGCGGACCTGGAGAGCGTTTGGGAGATTACATACACTCCGGCGCGCTTTGAGGGCGGTTTCCTGAGAACCTCCTTGAGGCCTTTCTATCAGGAGGACCAGATTGTAGACGTAATGGCGCAGGTGAAAGGAGGGAAGGAGGCCAATGTTTACCGGTGCAGAGCACACGATTCCCTTGGTGTGGAGTGGATTGCTGCCAAGGTTTACCGTCCCCGCCAGTTTCGGAACCTGCGCAATGATGCCATTTACAGGGAGGGCCGAGACCTTCTGACTGCAGAGGACGGGCGGCCACAGGCAGTCAAGCGGCGCGATAGCCGCACTGCCAGAGCGGTCAACAAGAAATCGGCGTTCGGGGTTCAGGTCCGTCATACTTCCTGGCTGATGTACGAGTTTTCTGCCTTGCAGACGCTCCACGAGGCCGGTGTGCCCGTTCCGAAACCCTACGCAGTGGGAGAAAACGCGATACTGATGGAATACATCGGCGATGAACAGATGGCGGCGCCGACTCTTCATGAAACGCGTTTGGAGGACGATGAAGCAGGTCCACTATTTGAACGGACGCGAATGAGTATCGCCGTGATGCTTGAGAAGGGATATGTACACGGGGACTTGTCGGCATTCAACATTCTCTACTGGGAGGGTGAAATAAAGCTGATCGACTTCCCGCAGGTTGTAGACATCCAGGCAAATCGCAGTGCGCAGGCAGTCCTAAAAAGGGACGTGGAAAGGGTTTGCCAGTATTTCCGACGATACGGAATCCGAGAGGATCCCGTCCTGTTGGCAGAAGAGTTGTGGACACGATTTGCCGCGCCGGATCCGGATGATCTGGCCGCCGATCTGTCAGGTATCATCAGCGAAGAGTTAGGAGATTTGTTCGAGGAGGAGGCCGAGTAGGCCCAAATAGGACAACTCACTACAAGTCCGGCAACTACCAGGGCAGGCGGCGAATGTCTGTCCGCATTGCCCGCCAAAGTTCAAGGGCGCGTTCCAGGGCGGCCGTGCGGATGGCCGCGGTACCGTAGCGCTCCTGGCTGACGGCCGAGGTCAAGCCAACTACATTTCGGGTCAGCCTGCGTCGCCGCTCGGGTTCAGTTTCATGGTGTGCAAGGTGTGCCGACAGGCCCTGGCCGTACTCCAATTCGGTCTGGTTCGGCTGGTGGGGCCAGCCGATGCGGCGTCCCCACGCCAGCAAACCAAGCCAGGGGTCCTGTGGTCTACGTTCGAACCACCTTAGCACCAGGTATGCCAGACCTGCCAAAGGCAGAAGCCAAAACATCAATTGCCAGTTCCAGGACCATTCCTCAGTGCTCAGTTCTTCCGGGGCATTGCCCGCCGGCTGCCTCGTGAAGCTGTCCGGGGCCGTTCCCAACCCCGCTTGGCGTTGCAGCGTGGGCCTACCGGCGGTCGGTTCGAAAGGGACCCAGCCGATTTCCGGCAAATAGACCTCAGGCCAGGAGTGGGCTTCGGCCTCAGTAATTGTCCATTCTCCAGATTCCAGATCCCAGTAACCGCCGATGTATCCGGTGGCGAAACGGGTGGGCAGGCCGTTCATGCGGGCCAGAACTGCAAACGCCGTAGTGTAGTAGTCGCAATATCCTTGCTGCAAGTCGAAGAGGAAGAAGTCTGCCACCTCAGCGCCGGGCGGGGGACCGGGCACTTCGAGATTGTACTCGATTCCCCGCAGATGGGTCTCGACAGCTTCTGCGATTGAAAAGGGACCGGGTTGACCTTCGGCGAGCCGGTCAGCCAGCTCGCGCGTGCGCGGCGTGACAGTTTCCGGGACCCTCAAGTGCTGGATCATATCCGGCGGCAGTTCAGTTCCGTCTTCACCCCATGCCGGGAGAGCACGGAGACTCTCGACCGCCATGGCGGGAACGAAGGACACTACTTCATACCGGTCCACGGGGCCGATGCCCGACCAGACCGAGACGAGGTCGTCGCCGGAGCGCCTTTCCAACTCATATTCCGTTCGGAACATGGCGGGCTCGCCTGCGGCGGGCAGCACGGCAGTTGGGGCAGTCAGCCGCACGCGTTGGGTCAGCGCCACGCGTCCCGGCCAGGCTTCTTCACTGCGCCAGTCTCGATTGGCATCAATCGCGGCCTCCCTCTGGTGGCCGCTGTTGTTCCAGCCTCGCCCGTCATAGTTGACAAATGTTCCCCGCCGCATATAGAGGCGCGGCGGCATCTCCCCCAGATTGGTGACCGCGCCGAATGGGTAGTTGGTAGAGACCCGCATTACTTCGTACTGGCCCAGTTCGGTTCCACCTTCAAGCAGAAACCGGTTGGGGAGACCACTTCCCAAGCGGCCCAAACCCCGCCGTCCTCCCTTCAGGTCAGGAAACATGCGCTCGGTAACTTCGTCGACCGAGTCATAGACGGGGGTCATTGTCTGATACACTTTGTAGGCAAGTGGACGAATTACGACGTTTGGCATGAAGGCCGCAACAAGCCCTATCAGCACCGCGCCGGCGCCGACTGACAGCATCCGGTCCGTCAGCAACATTGGGCTGAAGTCGGTACGGTGCCGAACCCAGTTCTTTTCCATGCGCTGCTGATCGAGCAGTACGTGTAGGAGAAGGGCCGCGGCAAAGCCGATGAGGATCAGAAGACGCCCCTGCCTGCCGTAGAATAGAAACGTTGCCAGTACCCAAAGTGCCGGTGTACCAACGATGAGACCGTTGCGCGTCGTAAGGGAGAGCAGTGCCGTAACCCCACCAAGCAGCCAGAGGACGAAACCAAAAAGGGTCAAAAAGACAAAGTCATCCTGGTAGGCGCCGCCAGCTTGTACGCCTCTAGCCCAGTCCGAGTAACGCAGGAGCAGGCTGTTCAGCTCAATCTCGACTCCTTCGGCCAGCACGAGCAAATCACCGGCGCTGGCTGCTCGCCAAAAATCGACGGGCCCGGGAATCCAGTGGACAAGCACCTGCGAAACGATAAGAATCCCAAGGAGCATCCAGAGCAGGAAACTGATGCCACATACAATAATGGTTGCGGCCCTATGTCTGTGACGACGTCCTGAAGTGGGAGAAGGTCCGCTTTCCCCGGCCGGTTGCCCGGCCCTGAACGACGATGTGCGGGCCGACCAGCCACGAAGCCGGCCCACCAGCCACCAGCCACTCCACAAACTAAATAAGCTGACCCACTCGAGATTGACGCGAACGCGACCCAGGTCGATCCAGTCGGCCTCACGTATTGCAAGAGCCGGCAGAAGCGCGATGAGGAGCCCTATTCCCCAGACCAACCAGCCAAGGGGAGGACGGAACCGGTCGGCGGCGAACAGGAATATCCGGAGGAACGGGTTCCTTCGTTCAGTTTCGATTTCAGTGGTCACCCGACTTCTTCCTCGACTTCGTGAACAACTACGCCGCCGCTAGGCGTGGTGCGCAATATCGTACGCGTGCGGCGGTAGGTCAACGCGGGGGTCAAACGAGCACCGGCCTGGATGAATCTAAGAGGTATCTCATATCTCGCCAGGATATCAACAAGATTTGCCTGGGCTACTTCGGACAAGTCTTGCGGCGTCTCGTGCGCGGCTTCAATCTGGCGCTCCAAGGAAGGCATGACTGCAGTGGACTCCAGAGGTTGTTCTTCGGCGTTTGTCTCTCCGGTTTCAGGAGGTATACCAGAATCCAGGGATGCAGGTGTCACAGCAATCACGCTGGCCGGAACGCCGGCCCGACGCAGATGCAGCAACTCAGCCGTCCAGTTCTGGACACCGTCGCCAATGTCGGACGTGATTGCCAAGACAGTCTGGCCGGCGTTGAAGATACCGCGGCCGCGGCGCAAGAGGTCGTCGAGAGACAGGTCACCTGCTTGAACGGGAGCAAGGGCGGCCAGAATCCGCCAGACCTGGCCTTTGCCAGGTTGCGGGGGGACATCAACCAGTGTAGATCGGGGGGGCACCCTGCGACTCATCTCTCCGTTGCCGGCCCATACCGCTTCGAGGCTTCCAACAGTGCTGTTTTCTTGTCTCTGTTCCTCACTTGCGGCGCCATGCCAATCCAGCCCCAGCGAGGATATTTCAGCTTCCGGTGCTGCAAGCAGGCCCACCGCTCTTCTTTCGCCGCCGCCCAGAAACTCGGCGGAAACGCTGGCTGCGAGGACGATGCTCGTTTCAAGCGTACTCTCGTCACCTTGGCCAGACTGTACGAGACGGTTGACATCCAGAACGATCCAGAGGTCTCCGCTGGGTTCCGTTTCGATGTCGGTGACGATCAGTTCCCCCTGTCGGGCGCTGATTGGCCAGTGTACATGGCGCAGGCTGTCTCCAGGTTGGTACGCCCTCACAGCCTGTGCACGCTCGGAGCCGCTGTAGGCGCGACGGCGCCGGTCCTGACCTGAGTAGCTCCCGCGGGGCAGGTCCAGTTCAGGAATGTGCGCCACCCTGGGATAGACGAGTAGAGATTCCGACCTTGTGTCTGCAAATTCCAGGCCAAAAAGACCGAAGGGATCTCCAGTTCGCAGTGTGTGCGGTCCCAGTCTAAAGACGCCGCGTTGCGTACACTGTGCCTCAGCCCGCCATTGGTAGCTGCTGCCGCTGCCGCAACTGACAACCTGTCTTGGATTGTAACCGGGCAGGCGCGAACTGTCGGCGAACTCGAGCCAGTGCAGTGGCAGCGGGCTTTCATTATGTACGACGAATCGCTCCTGCAATGCATCTCCTACCACCAGCATCGTTCCTTCGCGGCGGCGTTCGAAGTGAAACTTCTGGACCTGGTTGCGGACCCAGCCAAAGCTGACAGCATAGAGGCCGACCAAGGAGATCAGGAGCGCGACCCAGATCGGGCTGGGTCCCAGGAGTTGCATGAAAATGAGAAGGGGAATGAAGAAAAGGGGCCAAGCGCTTCGCAACTCAATGCGCCATCCTGCGGGCACATTGCGATTCAGCAGCCTGTCGATCGCCTCTTGCGGGTTGAGGCGGCGGGAACGCACCGAGGAGCGGCTCATGTTTCAGGTTGTCTCAGTAACTACACTAAAGGTTGGCCGTATTCTGTAGCTATGTGAGAATTTACGCAGGTGGCGCAGGCCGGTCACGGCAATCCGGAGCCGAACGAGACGGTCCCGAAAGGGATCCACTTACGAATACCAGTTTCCCGGATTCAGTGGGCCGGCCCTGCTCCCCGGGCGAGACTGAACAGATTGTACCACAAAGTCGGGGCGCTTCCAGGAACCGGAATGCTCTCTTTCCTCTTGCGGTCCCGACGGGTATGCACTCAGCCGGCCGAAAGATGCTTAACGAATTTAATGCATTAAGCAACACACAATTGTTTGTCAATCTGAGCGCAAATGGTCCTTGGTCCGGTCTTTGGCAGATTCTGGCGGGCCTGGCCTTGGGGGGAGTCGTTCTCGTGTTGATTCTTGCAATCATCGAGCCCGGGCCGTTGGTGAAGAGGCGACCGTTTCCCAGAAAGCAACGGTCCGGCAGGTCGGAGTCAGACGGCGTACGTCGGACCTCTGTGGATCAGGCTACTTTGTCAGCCAGAATAGAAGGGAATCCTGACCGGAACGATGACGAGTAGGATGCACGCCGATACCACAGGTTCGAACTGCGATCTGCCGTGACTGAGACTACATGGGAAACGAGTCCACCCCTAGTGGGTCAGATTGATAGTGCGGTCCGGCCGGGTCATACGTTCGCTGTCCGCCTTCCGGCCGACTTAGTCCCGCAGTTTGGGACCATTGCCGGCCGTTATTTCCTTCTGCGATGCAGCAGTGCGGCCGGCAGTGAAAGAGAGGGCGACTGGTCGAACTTTCTGCGCCGACCTCTCTTTGCTTGTGGCCGCCAGGCGCTCGGCCGGCAGGAGCGCTGGCAGTTCTATCTTCCCCAAGCCAAGTTTGACGAAGACGGACAGCCAGTACCGGGCCAAGCCGAAGGTCACGGTGCGGCCGATGCGGGTTGGGCATGGCTGGCAAGGCGGGATTTGGGTGACCTGCTCAACCTCCTTGGGCCGTTCGGGAACGGGTTTACTCTGTTGCCAGAGCTGCAAAATCTTCTCCTCCTGGCTGACATCGAAGACGACGCGGCCTGGTTCTGGAGGTTGCTTCCTCTGTGCGAGCAGGCGTTGGACCGAGGCGGCAGGGTGACTGTCCTCATCAGGGCCAAGAGCGAAGAGGCGGTAACCGACCTGATGGACTTTCTGCCAGTACAGGTTGAAGTACGAACGGCGACAGCCGAGAGCCAGTGGCTCAGGCAGATTGGCAGCACCGTGGGTTGGGCGGACCAGGTCTGTGCGGGCGTTTCTCCCAGTTTGTTTGGGGAGCTACTGTCGATCATCAGGCAATCGCGGTTCCGGGTTGACCGGAACTTTGCCCAGATTCTGGTCGGGGCAGACCTGCTGTGCGGTGTGGGCGCCTGCCTTGTATGTGCCATTCCGACAGTACGCGGCGGCGTTACACGTGCCTGCGTACATGGCCCGGTCTTCGACCTGGCAGACTTGGCTGAATAGCCTGTTCTGACTAGCCAGTGATTTTGTTACATTTTGCCCGCCCGTTGGCACCAAATCACCTTCAAACCACGCGTCCAGCCTTCCGTTCCTAACTGCGTGGCCGCTCAGACATGGGATACGGTACTCGGACAGGTTCAAGCAAGGGCTTTTCCAACTCTTCACTCCTCTTTACCCTCTCCTCGCTCTTGTGATCGGTCTGGACTCCGGCTCTACCTTGTGGAGTGGAGGAGGGCCACCGCAATCACTTGTCGTAACTTGACCATCGCCGTCGACGGGTTGAACGATTGAGGCCAGCGTTCGTTTCCTTATTTCTCCACCTTGTCGGAAAGGACGGGCTCTGTCCGTTTATTGCGTCAGAAGACTTAAGCATCGTGTCAGGCGAGCTGCATCTGTCCTGCAATTACGGATGCGCCGAACTCACTCAGGAGATGAACAAGAAGCTGTCTGTCTGCCAGAAGTCCAGACAGTGTGCGTCCCAGACTTGGTGAGGACAGTCTGACAGGGAATTGGCGCCTCCGGTGGCTGTGGTAGTTTGCCGGCTCTTGGGGAGGCACTGGGCAGGCACAAGGCCTGCCACTACGGGACTTTTGAGGGTGTGTGATGGTTGAGCATGGAAGTGGATTGGTAGGAACAGGGCCGGCACGTACGGGGATCTGTTGGGACTGGGGGGACGTGGTCTGGCTGGACACGTTCGAATAGGGACCTGTTACGAATATCGCCACCCGGTCGATGAGGCACGGCATGGTTTAGGGGGGGCGTTGCGGGGGCGGAGCCCCCGCACAAGGGAGGGCCGAATAGGCCCGACCGCCCAAATGCAGTGGTTAGTGGATAGTGTTCAGAGAGGGGGCTCATGCAGCCAGAGTGTCGAACACGGAATGGCTACCGATTGGTCTCAACGTCGAGTTAGCGAAAGCTCCCTTCCCCTATGGCGTGCACCGCTGGTTGGCTCGCTGTGTCCTGCCATTGTACGTTTGTGGTACAATGTGCCGAGTCGTGCTCTGTTCGATAGCGTCTGGTCCTTTCTGCAGGGCATTTTCAGTCAGACCGTACAGGAGAGGCCCAATGGCCCGTGCGAGTGGTGAGGCCAAGAGCTACCTGCCGACAGCAGAGCGCGAGAATCCCGCCGAACGCCCAACACGCCCTGCGTCTTCCTTTCCCGAATACAGGAATGAGGTGAAAGAGGTTTGGAACCACAACTCGGCCTATTGGGACAGCTACATGGGAGAGGGCAACGACTTCGTGAATGTTCTTTGCTGGCCCGCCATAGAAGAGTTGCTCGCAATTGAGACGGGCCAGATGGTTCTGGACATAGCCTGCGGCAACGGTCTGACCAGCAGGAGGCTGGGGCGCCTGGGCGCCCGCGTGGTAGCGTTTGACGTGGCAGAAGAGATGATCCATTTTGCCAGGCAGCGTAGTTCTGCCGATGACGGCGACATCCAATTTCATGTGCTTGACGCCTGCGACGAAGCAGGACTTGAGAGGATTTGCGAAGAGAGGCTCGATGCCGCGCTCTCCAATATGGCCTTGTTTGACATGGCCGAAATCGAGCCGCTGTTTCGGACCTTGTACAGGATGCTTAAGCCGGGAGGATGCTTCGTATTTTCGATGATGCATCCCTGCTTTAATCAGGCCCACTCCGCTCTCTTCTGTGAGAGAGAGGAAGTAGACGGAGAAGAGGTCACGACATATGGCGTGCGCGTAGCCGGTTACATGACGCCGACGATGCACAAGGGCCGCGCTCTGGCCGGACAGCCTTTGCCTCAGCCTTACTTTCACAGGCCGCTTCATGCTTTGCTGAGCATAGGGCTAGACGCAGGTTTTGTATTGACCGGCATCGAAGAAAGAGCTTTCCCCGCCTCCCACGCACCGGGAAGGCAGGATGTAAGCTGGGGACCGAATTTCAGTGAAATTCCACCCGTGATCATCTTTCGCATGCTGCGCCCTTGACGTACCGCCGCCCCGGGACGAATCTAGCGAAATCGAGGTAATGACATGGACGAGCGAGTACATTTGTGGGAGATCCCGACCGCCAGTGAGATGGTCATGATTGCCGGTTGGCACCAGTGGGCAGACGCCGGCTCGATCTCGTCCGGACTGCCTGCCTATCTGATTGAGAAGCTGGATACGCGCAAGATTGGGGAGATCAGCCGGGACAGGTTCTTCATGTTCCAGATGCCTGGCGCACATCATCTTCTGAGACCGGAGGTCCATACGAAGGAAGGCGTAGTTCAGGAGATGCGTGTCATCAAGACTGAGCTATATTTCACCGAGCTCGGGGACAAAGGGCTTTTCATCTTCCTTGGCGAGGAACCCCACGTCAACGAAGAAGAGTATGCCGACGCCTTCTTTGACATCGTGGAAAAGCTGGGCGTCAAAAGGGTGGTGGCGGTAGGCGGCGTTTACGGCGCCATGCCCTTCAACAAGGACCGGGATATCTCTTGCGTATTCAGCCTGGAAGGAATGCGTAAGGAAATGGAAGAGTATGCGGTCCGTTTCTCCAATTACGAAGGCGGAACAACGATTGGCTCCTATCTCGCCTACCATGCAGGTCAGAGGAACAAGGAGTACATTTGCTTTCATGGATTTGTCCCCGCCTACGACTTTGGCCAGGTGATGCTCCCGGCACAAAGTGTGCGCATCGAAGACGATGTCAAGGCCTGGTACGACATAATGCGAAGAGCGGACTTTATGTTTCATTTGGGAATGGACTTGTCTGAGTTGCGAATCCAGAGTGACGAGTTGATTTCCTCGATGGAAGAGCAGATGGAGGAACTTTCCCGCCAGGCACCCCAGCTTGACGTGAACGCCTACCTGCAGAAGCTGGAAGAGGAGTTCACCGAGAATCCCTTTATGCCCCTGGACGATGTTTGGGAGAGAGAGTTGGGCGACCTACTGGATGACCTAGAGGGCTAATCCACGCAAAACTGTCGACTGAAGCCTTGGTGTAAATGTCTGAACTCTCCCGAACTGATACCGAAAATCTGCTGATCCGCTTAGTAGAGATCCCTTCCTTTAGTGGCGAAGAACTGAATGCCAGCTCCTTTCTGGCGGGTGCGATGGGTACACTCGGCTATGACAGGTATGAGGTCGATGCGGTTGGAAACGCTGTCGGTGAAATCGGGGCAATTGATGCCGGGAGGACGGTCGTACTTCTGGGGCACATCGACACTGTTTACGGAGACATCCCGGTACGAGTAGAGAAAGGTGAAGACGGGCCGGTCCTCTTTGGACGAGGATCCGTCGACGCCAAAGGGCCACTGGCGACATTCACGACTGCCGCAGCTCGTTTGGGGTCTGATTGGGCTATCCGAAACGACATTCGGTTGATTGTTGTCGGCGCGGTGGAGGAGGAGGCGGCGACCAGTAAAGGCGCCCGTTTTATCCGCGACCGTTTTGACGGCGAACAGGAGGCAACGCCGGACTTCTGCGTCATCGGTGAGCCCAGCGGTACGACGCGCATCACCCTCTTCTATATGGGACGCATTCTGCTGGAGATGAAGGCAGACCAGCCCATGATGCATTCGGCCGGCCCCAGTCCGGGCGTGGCTATAACAGCGGTCGATCTGTGGAACTGGATTGGCGGCTACGCGGACTGCTACAATCGTGAAATATCCAAGACGTTCGACCAGTTGCGGCCCAGCCTGCGTGAAATACGCACATGGACCGACGAGGCGATGCGCGATCTGGTGTGGGCCAAGATAGGGATTCGCCTGCCGCTCGACTTCGACGTTGACGCGTTCCTGGAGAAGATGTGGCTGTGGATACGGGATCGGGTCAATGAGCGGGCGCCCGCACCGGAGCCACCCCACGTCAGAGACACCGATGCGGCTCCACAGAAACACCATTTCGGTGACGAAGATCTAGGCATAGAAATCTGCTTGCATGGGTACGAACCTGCATGGCGAAGCAGCCGCAACAGTCCGCTGGTACGGAGATTCCTCGCGGCCATTCGCGAACAGAGTTCTGTACGACCCCGCTTTGTGAGCAAGAGCGGGACCAGCGACATGAACGTTGTGGCGCCGGCGTGGAAGTGCCCTATCGTGGCCTACGGACCGGGTGACAGCAGCCTCGACCATACGCCGAACGAGCACATCAGTCTGGACGAATACTGGCAGGCGGTATTGATACTGGAATCTGCGTTGCGGAGACTGGGGGAGAGTTAGGTACTTTCCTCAAAACTCGCCCACGTGTGTTTTGCAAGGCAGTTCATGGAGGTGGGACTGCTACAGTTCCCCGGCCGTCAGCGTTCTGGTTTCCTCAACGCAGATTAGTTCAGATGTACGGGTTTCCTACTCAAGCGGGCTAAGCCAGCGCTCTCCTTCTCTGCCATCGGCTGCCCAGCCTTCAACTTCACCATCGTCCGAACGAATTTGGTACCAGAAATAGCCGTCCGCGGCCTGGGGCCCGGCTACTACGGTAAACGTCTGGTTCGTCCTGGCGCGGGCGACAATTGTCGAGCCGACACCGGGCAGGGCACGAACGGTCAACTCGCCGTTGAGCGTGACTATGACCCGATCGCCGATGATAGGGGAACGGTCAATGGGGCGAACCTCACCGACATTGGGGGAGATCCAGTCGTCAATTCCCTGACCCCCGGCCACCCAGCCGACGGTGCCCTGATTGTCGTCGACCTTCCACCAGATGTATCCGTCAGAACTTACGGGACCTTCCAGGACAATGATGCGTTTGCCCTGGGCCAGGAGCGTGACGGCCGGGGATCTGACCGTGGGCTGTTCGCGCACGTTCAGTCCGCCTTGGACCGTGATACGCGCCGGTTCACCGATAGTCAGGGGATTGCGGACGAAGACCGTCGGAGTAGGAGAAGGAACAGCTGTTTGTGTCGGGCTGGGGGCTGTAGGCGGGGCAAGTGTCGGTGTCGGCAGATCCGGTACGGGTGTTTCCTGGGCGGGCGCTGCGACCGGGAGTTCCCGGGTGGGCGTGGGGCGGGGCTGGAAGCTGCCGCAAGCCAGCAAAGGGCCGATCCAGACAAGCGACATGGCGAGCAGGCCGAGAGCGAGGTTTTGCGCGGGCCTTTCTCTGAGGCGGTTGGAAGCTAGCGGCGCGCCGGTAGCGTCAGCGTTCCGAACCACGTTGTAGGAAACGGTCTCAGGGCAGCGGCCGGAGGTGTTGTGTCTCCACTCTTTGCGATGGCGCCCTGTCTGAATTCCGAAACGACTCTCCGAGTTTGAGTCTCTGGTCATTACGATTCGCGTAACTCGACAGCCTTCAGCCAGCGAATGTCCTGAATGTCGGCCAGCTTTTTCAGAACGTTGGCAGGCGTCTGCTCGTCAGTGCCCAGCACCATGATCGATTCCCCGCGCGGTGCTCGACGGCCTACGTGCATGAAGCTAATATTCACGTCGGAGCGGCCCAGAAGTGTACCTACTTTTCCTATCATTCCAGGTCGGTCCGTATGCGATGCAAGCAGAAGGTTTCCCGCGGCTGGAAACTCCACCCAAAGATCGTTCACTGCCACAAACTTCAGTTCGTCCAATAAGACAGTTCCCAGAACGGAGTTCGTTCCGCTGGCGCTGGTAAGCCGCAGTGTAATCATACTCTCATAGCGTTCGTGTTTCGGCATCTTGCGTTGAACGATCTCGATGCCGCGACTTCGGGCCATCAGTTCAGCGTTTACCAGATTCACCCGTTCTTCCACGATATCGGACAGAACGCCGCGAATCGCGGATGCCACGATATAGGCCATGTCAAATGCGGTTACAGGACCGTGACCGGTAATCTCCAGCCTACTGATTCCCTCTTCATCCATCTGACGCAAAAAACGTCCCATTCGTTCCGACAGATCTATGTAGGGAATGATTGTATTCAGTGCGGTGGGAGGCAGGATGGGTGCGTTGACTGCGTGAAGGGCCGGTCTGCCTTGCAAGATATCCAGCACCTGAACTGCGACATCCTCAGCCACTCTATCCATCGCTTCGACGGTACTTGCTCCCAGATGGGGGGTGAGAATGATCCTCTCATCGTTTCTCAAAGGACTGTCTTCAGGGAGGGGCTCGGTGTCAAAGACATCCAGTGCAGCACCCCCTATTTGACCGCATGCGACGGCAGCAGCGAGCGCCTCTTCGTCGATGACTCCCCCGCGAGCGACGTTCAGAACGCGGGCACCCTTTTTCAACTGTTTCAGCCTGTTGGCATCGAGGAGGTTGCGCGTGGCATTGGTTAGAGGCACGTGCATGGTGAGAAAATCGACCAGGGGCAGCATCTCATCAAGAGAAATGAGGGTCACGTGCCTCTGCGAGGCGTACTCCTGGCTAACGAAGGGGTCGTATGCGTAAACTCTCATCCCAAGGGAGAGGGCAAACTGCACTACTTCCTGAGCAATGCGACCCAGCCCAACGATACCGAGTGCTTTGCCCCTTACTTCCGTTCCGACGAATGCGCCACGGTCCCACAGCTTGGCGCGCACGTTGCGGTCAGCCTGAGGTATATTGCGGGCGAGAGCCATCAGCATGGCGATTGTATGTTCGGCGGCGGCGACGGTATTGCCGGTGGGCGTGTTGACGACGGTAACGCCGGCCCGGGTGGCGGCCTCGACATCGATGTTGTCCACGCCGGTGCCGGCCCGTCCGATCGCCTGCAGCCGTTTGGCCGCTCCTATGAGGTCGGATGTGACCTGGGTGCTGCTGCGAACAAGGAGCGCATGGTAATCGGGAATCCGGGAGAGCAGTTCTTCCGATGACAGCTCGGTGCAGATATCAACTGAAATGCCGCCGGCTTCAAATAGAGGCTTTAAGCCCCTTCTTGACAGCTTGTCGCTTACCAATACTTTGAGACTCTCGGTCATTACAACATTCTCAGTGCGAGTCGGCAGGCAGTTGCCGATGGAAGCCTAGCGAACAGTGAAGAGTGCAATTCGCCCGTTGTCGGAAGGTCCGCGCCGACCGGTTGGGCAAACGCCATTTGTAGAAGGCGATGGTTACATTTCCTCCGGCGCGCTCATGCCCATGAGGTTCAGAACCCTGGACAGAGCTGTCTTGGCAGCCAGAACCAGTAACAGTCTTGCCCGCGCCAGGTCCCTGGGCACGTCAGAATGCAGGACCTGACAGTTTTCGTAGAAGACGCTGAAGGTCTTGGTCAGGTCTTCGGCATAGTAGGTGAGATTGTGCGGCGAAAGCCTGTCGACCGCCAGCTCGATCTGTTCTTCCATTTCCAACATGCGGCGAATGAGGGTCAGCTCTGCCGGGTCACTGAGGAGGCCCACGATCTCGGCAGCGTCATCGGGAACCTTTTCGGGATTCTGATGTCCGCTCTGTGCTGCCCTCTGCAGGAGAGAGCAGATGCGGGCGTGCCCGTACTGTACATAGTAGACGCGGTTCTCGTTCTTTCGTTGTACGGCCAGGCTCATATCAAAATCGATGCTGCGTTCGGGGCTAGTCGTGAGCAGCATGAAGCGGACTGCATCGGGCCCCACCTCTTCGACGACTTCACGCACGGTCAGAATATCGCCTGAGCGCTTGCTCATTTTCACTTCCTGGCCGTCCCTGATCAACTTTACCAGGTTGTACAGAAGGATCTTCAGGCGTTCGGGATCCAGCTCCAGGGCCCGCATTACGGCCCCCATACGGGGTATGTGTCCCTGGTGATCGACGGCCCAGACGTTGATCACACGGTCGAATTTTCGGCGAACAAACTTGTCGTAGTGATAGGCAATGTCGCTTGCAAAATAGGTTGGCGCCCCGTTGGACCGCACGACCACTTCATCTTTTTCGTTGCCCGGATAGCTGCTGGCCAGGAACCAGAGCGCCCCATCCCGTTTGATGACCTCGCCTTTATCGGAAAGCTGCTCCAGAAGCTGATCAACCAACCCCTCGTCATACAGGCTCTTTTCGCTGAACCAGCGGTCGAAGGTGACACCCATCGACGCAAGCTCATCTTCGATGTCGCGCACGACAATCTCACGTCCGTCTTCGCGCAATTCGGCCCTGGCTTCGCCCGGCTCCAAGTGGGCGAGGCGGTCTCCTCTGCGTTCTCTGACCAACTTGGCATAGTCGTGAAGATAGGCCCCCTGGTACCCGCCTTCAGGTATTTCCAAGTTGCGCTTTGTCAGTCCGTCCAACTCTTCGCAGAGTTGAATGTAACAGACGTAAAGGCTCTCGATGAAGAGCTGAAACTGCGTGCCACTGTCGTTTACGTAGAATTCTCGTTGTACGTCGTAGCCGGCCGCTTCCAAGACGTTGGCAAGCGCATCGCCAAGGACGGCGTTGCGGCCGCCCCCGTAGTGCAGCGGCCCGGTTGGGTTGGCGCTGACATATTCGACCTGCCATCTCTGGCCTTTGCCGCGGTCGATGGCGCCAAAAGAAGCCCCCTGTTCGAGGACCGACAGCACACTCTGTTGCAGCCAATTCTCGTGCAGGCGGATATTGATAAATCCAGGCCCAGCCAGCTCGACGCTACCTACGAGTCCGCCCGTTGGAATGTTTTCGACGACTGACTGTGCGATCTGGCGCGGGTTGGCTCTCTGTCCGGTTGCCTTCTTAATGGCGGAGGTGGCGAGGAGGGCGAAATTGGAACTGTAGTCGCCGTGATCTGCTTGATTTGGGCGTTCGATTTCAACCGGAGGAAAATCTACTGCGGGCAGGTTGCCGGACGACTGCGCGCTGCCAACTGCTTCTGTGACGATTTGCCGAATCTGGTCTCGAATCATGGTCTACTTCCCGGATAGCCAGCGTTGAACAGAGCGCAGTACAAAGGAGACCCACGTCCTGGTCCGCAAGGCGCGGCGCCGGCTCATTGCATCAGTGCTTGTTGAAGTGGCAGCTCCTCCATATCGTACCAGTTCGGCCCGGCTTCGACATCCACCCTTAGGGGTACGTTCAACTCGAAGGCCGATTCCATTTCTCTGCGTACAAGTGGGGCAACTACGTTCAGCTCCTCGTGAGGTACTTCGAGGACCAGTTCATCATGGACCTGCAGTAGCATTTTGGCCTTCAGATCCTGATCTAGGAGGCACTTGTGGAGGTTACTCATGGCCAGTTTGGTTATGTCGGCGGCCGTCCCCTGGATAGGGGCGTTGATCGCTTGTCGTTCGAGCGCCTGCCGCTGATTGAAGGGCAGATTTCCCTGCAGCTCAAGGAAGATTCGTCTGCGGCCCAGCAGCGTCTCGACGAATCCCTCTTCGACCGCCTTCCGAATCGTGTCATCGATGTACTGGCGCACGTTGGGATAGGTCGCGAAATACTGGTCCAGAAACTGCTGGGCCTCGGTTGGATCCATGTCTGTGCGGCTGCTGAGGCCGAAGGCGCTGACACCGTAAATGGTGGCAAAGTTGATTGTTTTGCCCAGCCCGCGCTGATCGTAATTGACCTGATCCAGGGGCACATCAAAGAGCAGCGAAGCGGTCACGGCGTGAATGTCCTGCTCCTGACGGAAGGCCTCAATGAGACGTTCTTCCTTGGCAATGTGGGCCAAGATTCTCAGTTCAACCTGGCTATAGTCGGCTGCCAGAAGCAGGCAACCTTCCTCGGCTTCAAAGGCCTTGCGGATTTCGCGCCCGCGCTCGGTACGGATGGGAATGTTCTGCAGGTTGGGACCGTTGCTGCTGAGGCGGCCGGTTGCGGCGCCTGCCTGACTGTAGTTGGTATGAACGCGGCCGGTGCTGCTGTTGACAAGCCCGCCCAGCGTATCGACATAGGTTCCCCGCAGTTTTTCGAGCTGGCGCTGCTCAAACAGCAGGTCCAGGAACTGGTTTTGCTCTGCAGACAGCTCGGTTGTGGACGCCTTCAGTTTGTCCAGTTCTCCGGCCGCAGTACTGACAAATCCTGACTTCGTCTTCTTGAGCCCTTTGGCAGGGAAGGCCAGTTCATTGAACATTACGTTGCTGAGCTGCTGCGTACTGCGAAGATTGAAGTCGTGTCCGACGATGCCCTTCAGAAGCAGATCGATTTCGTGAAGTCGCGTGACCAGCCTCTTGGAAAGGTCGGCCAGGAAATCGGTATTCAGGCGAATCCCGGCCATCTCCATGTCAGCAAGGACAGGCAGGAGGGGCAGTTCAATTTCCTCGTAGAGCTTCCATACACGGTCACCGGCCTCTTTCAAGCGGGGTGCGAGAGTCTCCCACAGGTGAACTGTGGCGTCCACGTCGGCGCCGCAGTAGCCGGTGACGCGATCGATTTCCACCTCTGCGATCGAGATCTGATTGCGGCCCGATCCGATCAACTCGGAAATCTCTGTCATGGTCCAGCCAAGTTCAGTCTCGGCCTGACTCTTGAGGCCGATCGAACGGCTGGCCGGGTCCAGCAGCCAGGCGATGGTCATCGTATCGTGAATCGGGCCTTCTACCTGGAGTCCGTGCCGCCGGCAGACAACCAGGTCGTATTTTCCGTTGTGCGCTACTTTGGGCAGAGTCGCGTCCGCAAAAAAAGGTTGCACGGCTTCACGCACATTGTCCCAAGGAAGTTGCTCTCCATCGCTGTGCGCGACGGGAATATAGCAGCCTTTACCCTTGGCCCAGGCGATACCGAGCCCCACCAGGTCTGCCGCCATCGGATCGCGGCCGGAGGTCTCGACGTCAAATGAAAGGATTTCCGCCTCTGTGAGCTCCTCACACAACTCGTCCAATTCATTCCGAGTTTGAATGCACCTGTATGTGTGCTCGCCGGTTGCACTGGCTGAAGGCCGCCAACCCGAGGAAGCAAGAGCGGTCTCTGAATCGACGAATAGGGTTGACTGTGCGGTCTCGGTGTCAGCTTCAATCGACCGGCCCTCGCCATTGCCCAGGAAACCGCCTTCGCCCAACTGATCCAGCTCGCGCTGAAGGCTGCGAAAGTCCAGCTCTTCGAAGATGCGGCGCACAGCGCCGCCATCGTACTGCTGGAGGCGGAAGGCTTCGGCATCGAAGGTGACGTCCACATCACAGACTATTGTCATGAGCCGCTTGTTGCGCCAGACGTCATCCTCTGCAGCGCGCAGATTCTGCTGCGACTTGGGTCCCCTGATTTCGTCGATGTGTGCGTACAGTTCGTCAAGAGAACCGTACTTCTTAAGGTATCGAATCGCAGTCTTTTCGCCCACACCGGGCACACCGGGGATATTGTCGGAGCTGTCGCCCACCAGGGCCTTCATTTCGAGGAACTGGTCAGGGTCGAGGCCACCGTAACGTTCGGCAACTTCGGCGACGCCGAATGGTAAGGTAGTCGGGGAAGGGCCGCCCGATGTGTAGAGGACTTTAACCCGGTCGGCGACAAGCTGGAACATGTCACGGTCGCCGGACAGTATCAGAACATCGTGTCCTTCGCGGGCAGCCTGACGGGCGAGCCCGCCCAAAATGTCGTCTGCCTCGAAGTTCTCGAGCGTCAGGATTGGAATCTTCAGGGCTTCCAGAACCTGTTCGATGCGATCCATTTGGGGTCGCATTTCATCGGGCATGGCGTCCCGGGTCGCCTTGTACTCGACGAACTCTTCGTGGCGGAAGGTGTCGCCCTTGTCAAAAGCAACTGCTACGCCGTCAGGCCGGTATTCGCGCAGGACACTAAAGAGCTTGCGAAAAAAGCCAAACACTGCCGTGGTGGGCTCGCCGCGGGAGGTAACCAAAGGTGTCTTGACACCGAAAAAGGCCCGAAACGCTTGAGAATGCCCGTCAATGAGGAGGTAGGTCGACACTGTTCTTCACCAATTTGATGTTACTGCCCCCCGCCGCTACCAGTACGCGACGAGCGCAGACTCAAAGATAAACGCAGCTCTTAAGTGCTTCGAGGGATAGAGCGCCTACTTTTCGATCACCAACTGGCCGCTGGACACCAGCTCACTTATCTGGCCGAAGTCCAGGATTGATCGCAGAGTGCGCATCTTGCGGCCAGCATCCAGACGATACTGGCCGGTAGGAAGTTCCAAAATAAAGTTCTTCTGGCTGCGGTTGGCAAGGACAATCACATCCTTCGGATCTTCCAGCCAGGTTATGTCATCATAGCTACGCTTGGACACGGCATCGTTCCTTTGTGCCAGGATTCGGCACTTAAGAGTATTGGGCTGCGTCATGAAGTTGGGCCAACAAGACACTGCACCGGGCCCAACCAGATGGTCACCCTACTGCAATAATTGTACAGGCGCCATCAGTATTTGACAAGGTTCTTGGGTGGTAGGGGCCTGGCCATTCTGCGCCCAAGATTCAAACGAGCGGAGCGAGCTCTGGACGATTCATAGAGCCCGGCTGCTGCCACAAGCGCGTATCCGCAGGCGTAGAAGGCAAGGAAGGGGAGATTCCACCACTGGCCGTGGATGGCGGCAAGGTAGCAGCCCGTGCCGGCGTAGAGGGCAAGCGTCAACTCGACGGCGACAATCGGTTCCAAGTCGAGGGCATAGCCGCTGCCGTGCCAGGAACCGGCACTGCCTTCGACATTGAACTTCGGCGTCCGCAAGAAAGTCCCTCCCTTACCGAAAAGTGCCTGCCAGGCTGCAACCGAATTACTGAGCGAAAGTCCCATGCCCAAGAGCATGAGAAGGGGCAAACGGGCCCAGCGACGCATCCAGTCCTGTGGGTGAAGACGACGCTGCGCAAGCGCATACAGCGCAGGGGGTCCTACGGAAACCAGGCTCAGATAGGCAAGAGGCCAGTAGGCATGGCTGCCAAACAGCATGAGAAGAGGGGTAACGAGGAGCAAGAGCAACAAGAGCGGGTGAATCAGGTATCCACCAAGGTGGACGTATGCGGCAGTCCTCTTCAAGGTTGGCCAGCCGCCCTGCCATACCGAGGCCGCCAACTTGCGCAGCGTCGCCACACTGCCCTTTGCCCAGCGGAACTGCTGTCGCTTGAAGGCGAGAAGTTGGGGGGGAAGTTCGGCAGGGGCTTCTACGTCGTCCAGATACACGCCCTGCCAGCCGGCCAGCTGGGCGCGGTAGCTGAGGTCGAGGTCCTCACAGAGTGTGTCGTCCTGCCAGCCGCCAACTGCCTGATCTTCAATGCAGGCCCGCCGCCACACGCCCGCGGAACCGTTGAAACCAAATGGCAGCCCAACGGCGTGGCGCGCCGCCTGTTCAACAACGAAATGACCGTCGAGCGCGAGTGCCTGGGCCTTTGTCAGCGCCGAGTATGGTTCGTTGAGATGGGTCCAGCGTGTTTGGACGAATCCGACATTTTGTGGGGCGTTTTCGAGAAAGGCGGGTAGCGTCCGTTTCAGAAAGTCTGGCAGGGGTGCGAAGTCTGCGTCGAATACTGCGATGAACTCACCACTGGCCTGGTGCAGACCCTCCTTCAGTGCGCCTGCCTTGAAGCCGCGCCGGTCGCTGCGGTGCAGCACCTGAACATCGGCGCCCTGGCTGCGCCAGAATTCGGCACGGCTTTCGGCGATGGCCGTGGTACCGTCGGTTGAATCGTCGAGGATCTGGATCTGAAGGCGATCGGAGGGATAGTCGAGAGTTGCGCAGGCGTCGATGAGACGGCTGACGACATGAACTTCGTTGTAGACGGGCAGTTGGACAGTCACAGAAGGCCAGTTACAGCTCTCGATGGACTGTCTACAAACAGGAGGATTGACGGGGCGTGCGCTCGACTTCCGCAGCAGCCTTTCCTCGCATAGTTTCAGCAAGGTGAGAATCAGCGCTTGCAGACCGTATAAGGCGAGACCCGTTGCGCCGACCAGGTATAGGATCTGCAGGCCTGCCTCAAGAAACGTGTAAGGCACTAGTGTCCACCATTTGGAGGCCTTCGCTTTCGGTCCAGGTTGCCGTACCAGTTCCCAATGATACGTCCGCGGGCCTGTGACATTGACGCAGTCATTCTTGGAATTCGAGGAAGTCGAGTCGAAACAACCATTCTTGATCTCGCTACATTACACAAGAACGCCGACGTGCTCCGCCGGCATTCACTGGCATTGTAATTCAAGTAGGTTCGTGGGTGTGAGCCTAAGGCCGAAGAAGTAACTCGCTGAATCTAGGGGTTACTTTAGCATTCTCTCTAGAGTTGTCCGATGTATTGAAAAATCTCATTGTTTTTCGAGAGCGCCTTCACGAAGAACCTGCTCATAGATCCTTCTCTGGCTGTCAAGCCATTCAACTATTTCCATCCAGTTGTCAGGATCATGTGCGTTAACTTCAAATCGAGACACGCAGTAGGGATCCTCAGCAATGAGAAAATCTGATTTTCTCAAAGAAGCAACGAGTGCAGGTCTATGCAAGTTAATTCGTGACTTAAGGTCTCTGTTGGATTCAACTCCACTGCCTGTAATATACACTCGCACAAAGTCGGCTTCAAAGTGCAGAACAATCTGCAGCCCGACTTGCTCAACTACAAATCGGCCACGTCTCAGGTTTGATCCAGGATTGAAACTTGGTCTAGGTATGTCGGGCAACTTATCATTCAGAAAAGCCCAGAATTTTCGTGCAACGGGGTCTTGCCACCTCTTTCGGTGTTCAATTACATGGAACTCGGGAAACTGTTCCTCACACTGGCGCTGGGAGAGACTTAGCTTTACGGCATAATACCCGGCAGGAGCTGGCAGATGCCTATTCAAGCTTCGTACTGCGCAAATGTTCGTATACCAGAATCCGGGTGCTACCCAAACACCGATCTTGGCCTTCAGACGGGCGGTATAGGTGACAAGCTGACCCAAATGTCTTGGATCCGCATGAGTCAATTGATTCTCGATGACAACAAGATCATCGGATCCAGCGATGCGCGCAACGATATCGGCCCTATACGGCCCGATCCCCTTCTCCGTTTCCTCCAAATCCAAATCAAAGCCCAACACACGGGACAACTTGTGTAGATTCGCCGCCAGCCAAGGGGTAAAATCCCTTTCCTCATGTGGCCACTTCATTTTAACGTCAACTTCAGCAATCATTGTCCTGTGTCTTGAGCGTCAAAACTTGGTTTCCCGATCCGCTTACGCCACCTACTCCTGTTCGGCTTCCTCTTCCTTGCTCTGGATGATGACCTGGTCGGCCAGGTGGCTGGGAACGGGTTCGTAGCGGCCGAATTCGATTGTGTAGATGCCGCGTCCCTGTGTCATGGAGCGCAGATCGGTGCCGTAGCGCAGTATCTCGGCAAGCGGGATCTCGGCGTTGATGATGGCGCGGTTGTTTCGGTTCTCCATCCCCAATACGCGGCCGCGGCGGTTGTTGAGATCGCCCATCACATCGCCCATGAATTCGTCCGGGACGGTCACGCGCATGGTGTAGATCGGCTCGAGCAAGACAGGGCGGGCCTCCTGCATTGCGATCTTGAATACTTCGCGGCCAGCTGTCTGGAAGGCAATGTCCTTGGAGTCGACAGGATGGTGCTTGCCGTCGAAGACGATGGCCTTGACGTCTACGATCGGGTAGCCGGCGATCACGCCTTGATCGAGAATCTGCCTGATGCCTTTTTCGATGGAAGGGATGAAGACGCTGGGGATCGAGCCGCCAAAGACTTCGCTGTCGTAGGCGAAGCCGTCGCCGCGGTCCAGCGGCTCCACGCGCAGCTCGACATCGGCAAACTGGCCCGCGCCGCCGGTCTGCTTCTTGTGGCGGTAGTGGGCGCTGGCGGTGCGGGTTACAGTCTCCTGGTAGGGCACTCTCGGCATGGCGGTGTCGACCTTGACGCCGAACTTGGAGTCCAGACTCCTGATGGCGACATCGATGTGCGTGTCGCCCATGCCCTGCAAGATATTCTGCTTTGTAGCCTGGATATACTCGACCTGAAGGGTCGGATTCTCTTCGGCCAGGGCCTGCAGTCCCTGACCCATTTTGGCGCTGTCGGCCTTGGTCGCCGGCATGACTGCCACGGAATAGAGAGGCCTTGGGTATTCGGGGGGCGAAACGACAAGCTGCTGCTCGCTGAGGGTATCCGAAGTTTTCAGCCCATCCATTTTTGTCAGTACACCTATGTCGCCGGCAGTGAGCACAGTCGCGGCGTCCAATTCCTTTCCACTGACGTGGAATAGATTTTGCAACTTCACGTTCTCTCCAGAACGCTGAATCGTCGCCCCTTTGTCGACAACAAGCGAGCCTGAAAATATGCGAACGTAACTCATGCGACCCACATAGCGGTCGACGATGGTCTTGAAAACATAGGCGACAAGTGGTCCGTCCACGTCGCCGGACAGCTCCAGGAGATCTTCACCGCCGTTGGGAACGGAACTAACCACGTCTGCCGGGGAGGGCACGTAGCTTGTAAGCGCCCGCGCCAAGCTGAAGAGTCCGATATTCTGGATGGCGCTGCCACAGAAGACAGGTACAATCTGGCCATCCTGCACGCCTTGTTTCAGGCCCTGCCGCACCTCGTCTTCGGTCAGCTCTTCGCCCTCAAGATACTTCATGATCAGCTCGTCGTCGGTCTCGGCGGCGGCGTCGACGAGGTTCTGCCGGGCTTCCTCTACCTCGTCCTCCATGTCGGCGGGGATATCGGCGACGGTCGCATCCGGGCCCAAGTATGCCTTCATATCCACCAAGTTGACGATTCCTTCGAATTCCTCGCCTGCCCCGATGGGCAGTTGGAACGGCAGAATCGTTCCAGAGAATACCTCGGTAGCGCTTGCCAGCGCGTTGGCAAAGTTGGCGTTTTCCCGGTCCATTTTGTTGACAAAAATCAGTCGGGGCTTTTCGACTGCGTCCAGCTGTTCCCACGCCAGTTCGGTGCCGACTTCAACGCCCGCAACCGAGTCGAGAAGCACGAGCCCGGCCTCCGAAATGGAAAGCCCGCTGATCACTTCGCCCACGAAGTCCAAGTAACCGGGTGTGTCGACAAGGTTGAGCCTGGTCTCCTGGAATTCCACCGGAACGACGGAAAGGTTTATGGAAATACCGCGCCGCTGTTCTTCAACGTCCCAGTCTGAGACAGTGGAACCGTCCTCGACACGTCCGACACGGCTGGTCCCGCCGCTGTTGAACAAGAGGGCTTCAACCAGGGAAGTCTTACCGGAACTTCCGTGTCCAAGAACTGTGATATTGCGAATTTTGTCAGTCGAAAACTCGGCCATGAATCCTCCTCACACCTGTCTGCTAAGACCTCAAACTGGCATTGGATCTTTCTTCGGTTGCTGAAACAGTAGCGGCAGTTGCCGAGCAGATCGGGACTGCCGCGATTTGTTAATTGTCAAAAAGACAGTGGCTTGCAGCCGGATGACATTTTATCTTTTTTCGCAGCATATGTCAATGAAATCGCATGTTGAATCAGAGTGTATGCACATTGTTGGGAGAGAATTTTCGGAAGATAGTCAGTTGTCCAGCCGCCGGGGAAACGTTTGGCAGAGATTCTGGTTTGGGGGCTCTTCAGTCTGCGTAAGAGGTTGAGAGCTGTTCGGCGCAAAAGGGTCAAGTTGTTCTGAGCATGAGAGTCTTGGGGGCTGATGCGCGCAATTCATACATCGTGGACAGTATGTCTAGACGGTGGGTCACTGGCTTTCTTGTGTGTGTGCTGGACGAGAGTTTACGAGAGTTTACGAGAGTCTACGAGAGTTTACTTGATGCCGTGACTGCAATACACGAAAATCGCCTGATGGGCTGTGATGAGGGATTGACCGGTGTGCGTGGGCGCGTACGAGATCAATCGAGATATGTACAAGAGATGTGCATCCGGCGATATGGAGGGACCCAGATGGCGTAAAATGTCGGGTCATGTCGGGTCAAGTCGGGTTAAGTAGGCATAAGTCGGGCAAAGTCGGGTGATATTTTTTTCCTCTGGGTTCTGTTTTCGTAACGCTTTTGCATCAGTTTTTCCGCTTTTGGCGTCTATTCCCGGTTCTAGCAAGTTTTCTTCGATGCTCATCCACTGCTCTACCAGACGACAGACTCATGCCGTTTGGCTGGCGGTGGGGAACAGAGTGTCGTGTCTGAGCGGGTCAGGTCGGGCCATGTCGGTTCAGTTCGTGAAAAGTCGGGTCGGACCGGCCACTTTTCCTTTTTGTGGAGTTATGCGCTTGACTGCGCGCACTTTGGCTTGCCGTATTTGTCGCGAATTGTGCAGACAGATTGTCGGCAGCAGGCAGTCCAGAAGTCGTTGACGTTTGTCCGGCCTGAAATATGCGGGCCCGCCATGTTGTCAGTCCACGAGGGCACCCACAAGGGGTGCCCCTACGGGAAATGGGGCAGATTGATGCATTTGAGGACGGTGGCCTTGGGCACCCACAAGGGGCGCCCCTACGGTGGGACGCCTCGTCAGGAGGAAATGTCAACGCGCCATAGCAAGTGCCCTCCCTCGCAACCAAGTCTCCTACCAGCGAGCGTCATGGATTGACGGTGAAGATTCACTTTCAGAAATGCCTAACTGAAACTCGGCATAAGGTTATTATATCACTGATTCTGAGGCGATTGCCCTGTTATTGAATGGGAAATGGTGGACGACTGAATGTGCTGACAGCTCCAAGCATTCCCCTCATTGTGGTGTCCCTACGGAGAAAAGGGGTGAGAGATACCGAATGCGAAAGTTGCTGCCTGTGGCACAGCATCTTCAGCCTTCACGGTAGAGTTCACGCATGATGATCATCTGTTGGATCTGGGTCGTCCCTTCGTATATTTGATAGATTTTGGCGTCACGCATCAGCTTTTCGACGGGGAACTCCTTGCTGTAACCGTTGCCACCGAAGACCTGGACGGCATCTGTTGCATTCTTCATGGCCGCCTCTGCGCAGTAGGCCTTAGCCATGGCAGCTGACATTGTATTGCGATTGCCCTGGTCGACATCCCAGGCAGCCTTATAGGCCAGGTGCCTTCCGGCTTCCACCCTGATTGCCATGTCGGCCAGCATGAAGCCAACTCCCTGAAAGTGGGAGATGGGCTGACCAAAGGCGGTGCGCTCACCTGCGTAGGCAACGGCTTCGTCCAGAGCCCGCCGTGCGACGCCAATCGCAGCGATTGCCACACCTGGACGACTCTTGTCGAACGCCTTCATCGCGATTCGAAATCCTTCCCCTTCTTCTCCCAGCCGGTTGCATGCAGGGACCTCGACGTTTTCGAAGAAAACCTGGCAGGCCTGGGCAGCGTGCTGGCCCATTTTAGCGAGGGGTTTGCTCGTGCTCACACCGGGCCAGTCCCTTTCGACCAGGAAGCAACTGATGCCGCTATGGCCGGCGTCCGGGTCCGTTTTTGCGAATACCGAGAAGAAGCTGGCGACGGGGCCGTCGGTGATCCAGGTCTTGGATCCGTTCAGGATATAGTTATCGTCACGCCGTAAGGCGGTGGACTTTATGCCGGCGACGTCCGACCCTGCATCCGGTTCCGTCACGCAGTAGGCGGCAACTTTGCCGTCGTCCGCAATCCAGGGCAGGTAGCGGCGCTTCTGCTCGTCAGATCCGGCGATGAGCAGAGGCAAGGTGGCAAGTTGATTCAACATCAGGGCCGTTTGGATTCCCGAGCACCCGTAGGCCATCGACTCGGCGATTACGCACTCCTCAAGTGCGGTTGCGCCCATGCCTCCGTACTCCTCAGGAATGTTGAGATTGACGAGCCCAACGGCGCGCGCTTTATGAAATATATCCCACGGCCACTCTTCGTTCTGGTCATAGTGCTCCGCGCGGGGGATGATTTCGCGACGCGTAAAATCCATCGCCAGTTCCTGCAGCATCTTTACGTCTTCAGGAAGTTCGTACATTGCAGATTGTCCCTATATATTTCAAGAGGCCGAAGGTGTTATCTTCGGCTCAGGTGTTATACTCTTACGGACACGCGTATATTCTAGCTTGAAAGGACGCACGATGGGGTCAGATTCCATACTATTCAAGGAAATCCACCAGCAACCGGATGTCGTTGAACGGTTCGCACAGCAGGAGCAGGGCCGAGTAAAAGAACTCGCTGCCCGCATCCAGGGAGCAGACATTCGGCAAGTCGTCGTGGCGGCAAGAGGTACAAGCGACAATGCGGCGCGTTACGCCCAGTATCTTCTGGGGGCAAACAACCGGCTGCCCGTGATGCTGACGACGCCCAGCCTTTTCACGCTCTATCAGCAGCCACCGCTCTTCGCACCGGACACCCTTGTGCTGGGAATCAGCCAGAGTGGACAGAGCCCGGACATCGTAAGCGTTCTGGCGGAGGGAAGGCGGCAGAGCTGCCTTACGGCCGCAATCACCAACTTTGTGGACTCGCCTCTGGCGGCACAGGCCGATTATCTGGTGAGCCTGGGGGCAGGCGAAGAGCGGTCCATTGCGGCGACCAAGACGTACACTGCTCAGCTCTATGCCGTCGGGCTTCTCTCTGCCCACCTGGCTGACGACGCGGACGGGGTGGCGATGCTGGAGAAGACACCGGACCTGATGCGACAGACCCTTTCAATGAACAGTGAAGTCGAACGACTGGCGGAACGCTACCGCTACGTTCGTAACTGCGTTGTAGTAGGTCGGGGATTCAACTATTCCACCGCCTTTGAGATAGCGCTGAAGATCAAGGAGCTTACCTATACGCTAGCTGAACCATACAGCACTGCAGACTTTCTGCATGGTCCATTGAGCCTGATCGAGCCGGCCTTTCCGGTCTTTGTGGTTGCTCCCACCGGTGTGCTCATGCCGGACCTGCAACGCTTTGTACGGCAGCTGCGGGATATGGATGCCGAACTGCTCTGCGTGAGCAATGACCCGTCGCTCCTGAATCTGGGTCGCACCCAGTTTCCCTTCCCTTCGGCACCCGAGTGGCTGTCACCGTTACTTGCGATCATTCCGGGTCAGTTATTTGCTTTGTTCCTGGCATCGGCGCGCGACTTCAACCCGGACCGTCCGAGGACCATCAAGAAAGTGACCGAAACTCTTTAGGCTAGTTCGAAAGGTCTTGGAATTCAGATCGAACCCACAGACTCAGTTACGTCTAAATCCTCTTCGCACACTGTCCCAGAATAGCAATAGAGCAGGTGTAGAAGCTCTACACCCGCTCTATCGAAAGCAGCAGAACCAAGATTCTCTTCCTTACCGCTCCAGTTGGTCTAGCCTTGCAACCAGACTCAGTTCCCCATCTCAGAACCTGGCAGATAGATTGTAATGTTGGCGTTGGTGGCCTGGATGATGGGAAGCAGATTCTCCACGAGGGACAGAACGGAGTCCATATCGGCGCCGGGTACGAGAGCCGATACGGAGTCAAAGACGCCCAACTGCTTTGAGAGGGCAAGCACATTCTGCACTTCTCCGCTCCCCCACGACAGGTAAGGGAGACCGATGCCATTCAGGGAGATGTGAATGCCGTCGGGGTCTGTAGTCAGTGTCACCGTGTAGATGCCGGAATCGGTCAGGCCGCTGATCAGATCAGGCGGAAGGCGCAGTGCATAGAATGGCGTACTGGTCAACACCGTCCAATCCAGGTCTGACAGTTCCCCCAAGGTCCAACTGCCATCGGCGTGATAGAGGATGGGTATATCGATTGTAGGCAGGGCACCACCAAATGTCTCCAGGACTTGCTGCTGCAGCAACCGCGCCATAGTGACTTCTGCACTCTCTTCGACTCCGCTAAGGGGAATCACATCAACCCCTTCCTGGACAGGGAATCTAAGCACGACGCCGAGGTTGAAGTTCCGCACCAGCGGAAGCACTTTGTTGAGCGCGGGGACGCCCAAGCCCAACGCAGACACTGCCTCGCCGGTTGCGGCCAGCGATTCTTCTTCCCAAACCAGCGAGGGAATCCGCTGCCCATTGGCGAAGAGCAGAATCCCTTCGTCCCCGTTTGCTACGCGCAGGTGCTGAAGGTTGGAAGCCGTAAAGTGCTGTACCCACATCGAAGGCAATGACAGCCCGTACAGTATGGTGGCAAGCCCCAACCTGACTCCCGGTTCAGGCACGTAGAGCATACCGGGAGGCTGCTCTACATTGCCGACAACCATATGTGATAGCTCGCCGATGGAGGCTGTGCCGTCTGAAGCGTAGTCAATCACGATTGGCGGCAGGTCGATGTAGAATTCATCCGGCCCTTTCTCGACCATAGAACCGGCGTCGATTCTGGCCGTGCAACCTGACAGAGCGATCGCGATGACTAGCAAGAGCACAGCCCAAAACGTGACGCGTTTCTGCATTCGAGGCCTCCTGGCAATTAACGTAGATCTCGACAATTGAGGATCCGATAATTGTATATACTTCTCTTCGCTGTCTTGGTTCAGACTCCGCTATTGCAACCCTTTCCAGGCTGCCAAGTTCAAGGCCTGAGTCGTGCCGGCCGGAAAGAGATTTTAGCAGTATATTGGCCTGGGCCCCATTACTCCTGTCCGGGCCGGCTAATACCATTCGGGGCACCGGCCAACCATCTCCAACCGCGCCCGACGGGCGCCCAAACTGTGAACCGATAGGCCGTTGTGTATTCTACATCCCATTAAAGTGCGTGTCAATTTGACTTTGAGAGGGCCCTCCTTCGAAATGCTTGCGAAAGCACTCCGAAGCAACTACGACTAAAATGCTATAGGTGGTGAACAAGGAGCGTACCAACGCGTCGTTTGCCCGCCCTGTAGCCCATTTTCGCGTATCCGGACATATCACTGAGCTACACGCTGGCGCCATGCCTTGTCGATCTTGCTTATCAGTGACTATAATCGTGCCAAGAGGCTACTTGGAGACTCCCGCAGGAACCCATACCCACGTTACCCCAGAGACTCCAACAGGCAGTTGCAGTTCCGCCCAGAGGTTAGGACGGATTGGTGAATATGAGGAATGCGCCGGTTTCCGAATCGGATAGACAAGAAGATTCAGTGTCGGACCTGGCCCACCGGCAGGACACAAGCTGGGCCGCTCCATCAGAACAAGGAAGGTCGGTGTCCTTGCTGACAGCGGCCGACGACCTGGTGCTTCTCCTGACCGGAGGAGGAAAACGACACTTGCTGCGTCTCCAACCAGGGCGATCGTTCCACTCCAACCTGGGGAAGATTCAGCACAGCGATCTAATAGACCTTCCCTACGGCACAACCGTGTACAGTCATCTGGGTCACGCCATGCTGATGCTGGAACCGTCTCTGGACGATCGGATGACGCGGATCAAGAGGAACACGCAGATCATCTTTCCACAGGATGCGGCGATGATCGTCCGCCGGCTAAATTTGCGTGCCGGCAGTCGTGTGATCGAAGCCGGCACAGGCAGCGGAGCACTCACTATCTCCCTGGCATGGGCGGTTGCCCCAACAGGTCGCGTGTATTCGTATGAAATCAGGGATGACCACGTTCAAGTTGCACGCAACAACCTGGAGAAGATGGGACTGCTGCAGTATGTGGACTTGCATTCGGCTTCGATCCTCGAAGGTTTCAGACAGACCAACGCAGATGCCCTGGTACTGGACCTGAGGACACCCTGGATCTTCCTGGAGCAGGCGCGTGAAGCCCTTCGCCCTGGAGGATTCTTTGTCGCCCTGGTACCGACTACAAACCAGGTCAGCGACCTACTGCACGGACTGGAAAAGTCAGGATTTGCCGACATCATCGTAGAAGAGGTCCTCGTTCGCGGCTACAAGCCGGTTCCGGATCGCCTGCGACCCGACGACACGATGGTTGGCCACACGGTGTTCCTTACCTCGGCGCGTCCGGTCGTTGATCCGGAAGATAGTGGAAGGTGGCTTTCCGAGGAGCGCAAACGCTACGCGGCCCGCAAGATCCTGGAAGAACGGATAGCGGAAGAGGAAGCGAGGAGGGAGTCGCAGCCAGAAGGGAAGCGGGTACCCCATCCAAAGCTGCCCTGATCGGAATCAATGGGTTATGGCACGTGCGACGCCAATGGCCTTGTTTGAAGTCACTGGTAACTACAAGGCCATGTTCTGTGTGTGTTCTGTGTGGGGTCTGTCTGGGGAGAGTGTACTCCCTGAATTTGTGTAGCGGGCTCGCGATGGTCAGAGTGGTGAACGTTGGGTATGTATGGGAGTTGGCTTGCCTGCGCTGGCACAAACTGGGAATGCGCCAAGACGCGGGGTGGGGTGGGAGGTTAATCCTGGTCGCAGCGGGTCGTCAAGGTCATTTTGCTACACACTCGGTGCGGCGGGTGTTTTTGGAGGGGGCGTTGGGGGGGGGGGGGGGGCCCCCCCCCACGCCCCCGCCCCCACCCCCCACCCCCCCAACAAAAAAAAAAAAAAGAGTCAGAAAAAGAAC
>VXOE01000347.1 GCA_009840225.1 Caldilineaceae bacterium SB0662_bin_25
CCGCACAAGGGAGGGCCGACTAGGCCCGACCGCCCAGAACTGCAGTAGTCAGTAGTTAGTAGTCAGAGGAGGGGTTTTGCGTACAATAGAGTTGAAGGCGGACTGGACTGTGCTCCATTGCTACCCAAGGTATAGGAGAGTTCGCCTCATTTTGGTATGCGGCCGCCGCGGAAAGCGAGCGAAAGATGGGCGTGCTTGTGATATACTGGGAGACTGACTCGGTGGGAGATTATGGGAGGGAGGATCAACTGAACAGCAACGAACTGGCGCGGAAGATCGTCGAAATTATTGAGGAAAAGCAGGCGGCGGACATTGTGCTACTTGACGTAAGCGACCAGACCAGCATTGCTACATATTTTGTGCTGGGCAGTGTGGACAATGAACGACAGGCAAATGCGATTCGGGATGATCTTTGGGAGCAATTGCAGGTTGAACAGAAGACGCGGCCTTTGAACGTCCACGACCTGCGGCAAGAAGGAGGAGGGTGGCTCCTAGCCGACTACGGCGATGTCATTCTGCATCTGTTTACGGAGGAGACGCGGCGCCGCTACGACCTGGAAGGACTTTGGCGCGACGCGCACGTCGTGATGAAGATTCTATAGCTGGAGCTGATTTGGGAACGGGCAAGGCCGGATGCGTCCTGGTGTCTGGGGCTGGCGGGGTTCAGGCGGCTACGTTGGACTTGTAGAGTGCGACGGCGTCCTCGGTATCCATGTGTTCGGTGGCGTCGAACAGATCGGTGGCTTGGCCCTCACGGGTTTCGACTTCAGGATTTTCTGTTGCCCGATAGGCGTCATCCTCTGCGATACCAGCGGCCAGCATGGTTTTGACGATCCGAGGAGGTGTTGAGGCGATATCGGCGCCGACCAGGGTACCGAAGAAGTTTGCGATTTCGAACATGGCCTCGAAGGGTCCGGCGGAGAGATGGACGCCGTTGTTTGCGATGGTCACTTCGTCGAATCCGTAGCGGGCAGGAGTGGCGTGAAGCTGGCCGCGAATGGAGCCGGTTACGGCGCGTTCGGGGAAGGTATCGCCGATCATCTGGTCGCGCAGATTGGCCCATCCTGTGTCGGAATGGAGGAGCATGAGAGCGATGCGATGGGCAGGCTCGGTAAAGTGGGCCAGCTGGGCGGGGTGGAAGCCGTTGACGAGGATGAATTTTTCGCCGGTTTCATCATAGACCTGCACGTAGAACCCCGAACGAACTTTGTGCGCTTTTTTTGTGAACCAAAGGTCGTCCAAAGTGGCCGGCGTGAAAGCGGGATGGGCGTTCAGGAATTCGTGGCCGCCGAACAGAGGGTATTCGGGAGGGGGGACGTCAAGGGCGTCGTAGACGGTTTGCCTGTCGGTGGCGTCGAGGCCGGTTGAGGCGGTCTTGGAGAGGACGTTGATGGCGCCATAGTGGCGGTCCATGCTCTCTTTCTGTTCGAGGGCCGGGCCGCCGACCAGAACCATGCCCTCTACGGAGGCGTCGAACTCGGCGAGCTTGGCCCAGATCAGGTCGATGGCGTTGCCGAGGCAGGTCGGGTCCTCTATTGCCAGGATTTCAGGTTTAATGAACATAAGCAGCTCGTTCTGCCGCTGCGTCTGCCCGATGGCAGGGGGCTGAATGACTGCAATTTCCTCATCGCTCTGCAGTGAATCAAGCAACGCTTGTTTCAGGTCGTGCTGACTGTGCACACATCGCTCCTTTAGTGCGCCGGGAAAGCCGGAGGAAAAGTCTAGCTGCGATTGTGACGGGCTCGCTTCCGGACTGATAAACGGTGGCGGTCCCAGCCGTGCCGCCTCCGCAGCAGAGTACCGCAGACCCCATGTTTTGACAAAAAAAGACTATTGAGGGGACGAGTTCGCTGGGGCCGGAACGCGGCGCGCGCCCAGGCCGGTCAGAATTCTCCTCTGGCGGCGTTCAGCAGGGCGGCGTCCTGGGGCGAGACGGAGATGTCGGTTGGGACGGCGAAGGCGTTTTTGTAGGCAAAGCGAGTGACGGCGTACTCGCCGTCGGGGTCCATGGCTTCGAGGGGGGCACGGGCCAGCGCCTTGTCGTCTTCATCGCCGATGTGGGAGGACACTACCCAGCCGAGAAGCAGGTTGCCGTTGAGTGAGACCAGGAGACGCGCCAGATGGAGGGCCTCTTCCGTGCGGCCATCGTGCCAAGCGGCTTCAAGCAGGCCGCTCTGAAAGTCGAGGCGGCCGGGCTCCTCGTCTGTCAGTTCAGCGTAGACGCGGATGGCCCTGTCCCAACGGCCGCCCATCCGGTAGAGGGTTGCCAGTGCGGGTCGTGTGAGCATGAGAGGGCGCTTTTGGCGCAGAAGAGTGCGGGACAGGCCCTGGCGGATAGGGCGGTTGTAGGGCGCGTTTTCGAGGGCCAGAGTCCAGAAGCGTTGGGCCTTTGTCAGGTTGCCGCCAGCTTCTGCGTCCCTAGCAAGCACGGCCCAAGCGAGTTCGCTGCCGGGGTCGGCGCTCAGAAGGCGCAGGGCCCAGTCCTTGCCTTCGTGCCAGCGGCGCAACAGCCAGATGACTTGAAGAAAGCGGAAGTAGGTGGGCAGATGGCGGGGCAGGCTTTTGAGGATAACGCGAATCAGCGGAACGGCTTCTTCGGGGCGGTTGGCGGCGAGGCGGCGGTCGATGACCTCGTTCCAGTGGGATAGTTGGGTGCCAATTGCGGGGGAACGGCCAAAACGGGTTGGAGTCATTCGAGCCGATGCGCCCGGTCTTTTTGCAGCAGTTCGATCATGACGCCGTGTGCGGCCTGGGGATGGAGGAAAGCAACGAGTCCGTGGATGCCCTGACGCGGGGTTTCGTCGATGAGACGGACGCCTTTGGCGCGGAGCTCTTGCAGAGTTTGGGCAATGTCGGGGACGGCGAAGCAGACGTGGTGGCTGCCTTCGCCTCTTCGGGCAAGGAAGCGGGCGGTGCCGCTCTCTTGATCGGTGGGGGAGAGGAGTTCGATGGTGGTGCGGCCGGCATCGAGAAATGCGATTTCGACACCGTGGTCGGGCGCGTGGAGGCGTTCGAGGAGGCGGAAGCCGAGGATGCCGCAGTAGGTGGCGAGGGCGTCGTCGAGGTCGTGGACGACGATGCCGACGTGGTCAATTTGGGCGTTGGAGAGTTGCACTTTTTCTAGAATACTCACCTTCCCACCCTATTGGAAGTCTGTGGCAGACTGGCCAGAGCTGGCCGTTGGGACCGCTTCCAGGCGGTTTAGCCAGCATCCAAAATGCGGGCATTCTCTTCTAATGGCCTCCAGGCCGACTTCAAATGCGGCAAGAGTGCCCAGAATCGGCTTAGTGTAACCCGGCACAAGCTTCTCGACGCGCTTTGATGGAGCCGATAAGGGTGAATCATCGATCTCTTCCGGGCTGGCAAAGGCATTTCGGATGGTCTGAAACTGGTTGGCAAGTGTCGGTCTGCCAATGCCGCGACTGAACGCAGCGCAATCGCTAAAGAGCATCGCCTCAAACTCATGCATCATCACATATGGGATGAATCTTCTGGGGTTAAAGTTCTCCCCCATATCCAAGCAGACATCTGCCAAGAGTTCTTTTTCGACAGTCCGAGCTTTCTCCGGATAATGTGCCGTGTTGGCGTTCTTCATTCCAGGCCATGAGCCAGACCCGCTCTGTGGGAGACCATAGAAGTCAACCATCGTGCTGACTACGCGTCCGGCATCCTGCTTCAGAAACCTCACTATGTCCCTCTTGGCACTCGGCCATGGTCTTATTCCGCCGGTTGGTCGGGGAACGACCTCGGTGTATCCATAGTAGTAGAGATGAGGAGCAAGAACCTCTCTTACAAAACTCTCTTCGGTTTGGCCCTCAACATAGAGGAATAGCCTGGTCATCTCCGCAGTTCTCCAATCATTCCCGATTGGGGCGTCCGCCGAACTCATTCATTTCCCACAACTGTCCTAGATTGTAGTCTCCTAACCAGACTCTCAAGCTCTCAGCGTCAAGCCGAGTGAACACTGTCTGTCCTCGAAGACGGTCTGTCACGAGCACGTCTTCGGGTTCAAAATGATTGAGGAGGACAGGAGATTGTGTCGCCAAGATGACCTGCGACTTTACGGAGGCAAGCTTAACCAGCGAGGCCAACAGGGTAATTGCATAGGGATGTAAACCTAATTCCGGCTCATCCAGAAGGATAACCGAAGGGCGCAACTCCTCTGGTTGCAGCATCAGAGTCGCCACAGCAATGAAGCGTAAGGTTCCATCGGAAAATGATGAAACGTCAAAGTAGGCGTCGGTTCCTCTATGCCGCCATTCGAGGCGAATCCTGTCTTGGTTTAGCGCCGAAGGTTCAAGCAGAAAATCTTCGAAAAATGGCGCGACCAGCCGAACGGCACCCCGGATTAGGCGGTAATTCTCTTCATACTTTTGGCGCATCAGATGCAAGAATGAGGCCAAATTCGAGCCATCCATTCGTAAGAATCGATTGTCATCTACATCGGCTGTCTTGCGCAGAGGCGATGCTGAGCTTGTGTCATGAAAATGATATAGTCGCCAACTATTCAAATGGTTCTGAACATGCCATCGAACTCCTCCACTTGCCGGCCTACTAATTCCTGCCTCTCCGCCCCGACCCATCAGATTTTCGGCGTAGGGGCCAGGAAAGCTCCCCTTTTCCGAGTAAGAAACAGTCTCCCTGCTCGTAAGTAGTTCGTCAGTATCGGTCGCCTGCAGAAGTACTTCATATTGATTAACCTGGCGATCAAATGACAGATGAAATCTCAGACTACCGGTCGTCCTTGAACCGAAGTGCATGATTCTATCAGCACCACCTGCACGCGTCACATATAGCTGCATGCGCCCCTGACGGAGGGCGTTCAGGAATGAAAAAACTCCAATGAAGTTCGATTTCCCTGACCCATTTGCCCCGATCAAGACGTTGATCGGGCCAAGCTCAAGACTCTGTATCGACGCAATGCTCTTGAATCCTTCCACAGTGATGCTGTCGAGCACCTGTTACTCCTTATCCCCGTAGAGACGCCAGCCGGGCAGAGCCACTTCCGATCCTGAGATTGCATTCAGGGGCAGCTTCAGGAATTTGCCTTCGGCGCGTACGGCGACGGTGCCGTCGGGCAGAAGGATTTCGCCGCTGCCGGTGAACATGCGGCGATTCTGGGTGAGGACACGGCCGCGGGCGCTGACTTCAGTTTCGTGCGGGACGGGATGCAGGAAGCGTGTAGACAGCTCGGCGGTTATGCCCCATCGCTCTACGTCTACTCCGGCGCCGTAGTTGACGGCACGGGCGATGGTCTCGTCGAGGATGCCGGTGAGGACGCCGCCGTGCACGCGACCCGGGTAGCCCTGGTGGCAGTGCCGGCCGGAGAAGCGGTCGAAGAGTTCGGGAGCGCCGGCGGCGGAGACTGTCTCGTAGAAGCGCACTTTCACGCCGGCAACGTTATCCATGCCACAGACAAAGCAGAAGGCGCTGTTGGGTTGCTTCTGCATCAGACCCAACTTGACGGCTGAAATTCACCGAATTCGGCGCGGAGGGCGTCACAGATTTCGCCAATGGTGAGGTCGCTCTCGACTCCTTCGACGAAGAGCGGCATCAGTGGCGCGCCGTCAGTGCGGGCGGCTTGCCGGATGCGCTGGAGCACCTCGGAAGCCCTGTGCGGGTCGCGGCGGGCGCGGAGAGCGGAGAGGGCAGCGATCTGCTCATTCTGCACGACTTCGTCGACGTGCAAGGTCTCCTCGGGGAGGGATGCGCCGCCCTGGTAGCGGTTGACGCCGACGACGGTCTGGTCCCCGCTTTCGATGGCGCGCAGAGAGGCGTAGGCGGACTCCTGAATTTCGCGCTGGATGAAACCGTCGGCGACGGCCTGCATGGCGCCGCCCAATTCGTCGATGCGTTCGATGTAGGCGCGGGCCTGGCGTTCGATTTCGTCGGTGAGCCATTCGATATAGTAGCTGCCGCCGAGGGGGTCGACGACATCGCCGACGCCGCTCTCGCCGGCGAGAATTTGTTGCGTACGCAGCGCGATTTCGACGGCTTTCTCAGTGGGTAGTGCGAGCGCCTCGTCCTTTGAATTGGTGTGCAAGCTCTGGGTTCCGCCCAGTATAGCGGCCAAGGCTTGAACGGTAACGCGTACAATGTTGTTGTCGGGTTGTTGCGTTGTGAGGGTACTGCCGCCGGTCTGGGTGTGGAAGCGAAGGCGCCAGCTCCTGGGGTCGGCGGCGTTGAACCGTTCTCGCATCAGTTTGGCCCACAGGCGGCGGGCAGCGCGGAACTTGGCCACTTCCTCGAGGAAGTCGTTGTGGGCGTTGAAGAAGAAGCTGATCTGGGAGGCGATGAGGTCCACGTCAAGGCCGACGTTTATGGCCTGCTGCACGTATTCGACGGCGTTGGCGAGAGTGAAGGCCACTTCCTGGACGGCGCTACTGCCGGCTTCGCGGATGTGGTAGCCGCTTACCGATATTGTGTTCCATCTGGGCACGCGGCGGGCGCAGTAGAGAAACAGGTCTGTCATCAGGCGCATGGATGGGGCGGGCGGGAAGATGTAGGTGCCGCGGGCGATGTACTCCTTGAGAATGTCGTTCTGGACGGTACCCCGCAGTTTTTCGAGAGGCACGCCCTGCTCTTTGGCGACGGCGACGACCATGGCCAATAGGATGGCAGCCGGGGCGTTGATGGTCATGCTGACGCTGACTTCGTCGAGAGGGATGCCCTTGAGAAGCGTGCGCATGTCCTGCAGGGAGCTGATGGAGACGCCGACTTTGCCCACTTCACCCTGGGCGAGAGGGTGGTCAGCGTCGTAGCCGATTTGGGTAGGCAGGTCGAAGGCGACGGAGAGGCCGGTCTGTCCTTGTTCGATGAGGAAGTGGTAACGTTTGTTGCTCTCGGTTGCGGAGCCGAAGCCTGCGTACTGGCGCATGGTCCAGAGGCGGCCGCGGTACATGTTAGGCTGCACGCCGCGGGTGAAGGGGTATTCGCCGGGGAAGCCGAGCTTTTGCAGGTATTCTTCGGCGTTGCCGTCGATGGAAGCCGCGACGGAAGGTGTGTAGAGGGGCTGGATGACGATGGAGGGGCTGCTGGTCGTGAACTGCTGTTTGCGTTCGGGGAAGCGGCTCACGACGGGGGCGAGGGTGTTTTCCTGCCAGGCTCTTTTGAGAGCAGTCAGTTTTTTGGGTTTGGGATGCGGCTGTGGGCCGCGGGCATTTGTTTTGCCACTCGGTTCATCCATCACGGTACACTCAGTCGACGTGCGGCGAGACCTGAACGGATTACATATCGAGCCGTCCGGCCAGGGCGTTGCTCAGGGTCATTTCATCGGCGTATTCGAGATCGCCGCCGGTTGGCAGGCCGCGGGCCAGACGGGTGACGCGGACACCCAGGGGCTTGACAAGGCGGGCGATGTACATCGCGGTGGCTTCTCCTTCAAGGTTTGGGTTGGTCGCCACCAGCAGCTCGCCTGTGTCGCTGTTTTCCGTTTGTTCACCCGGATGGCCGGGCTGCAACCGCATGAGCAGTTCGCGAAGCTTGAGGTCGTCAGGCCCGATTCCCTCCACGGGTGAGATTGCACCATGAAGGACGTGGTAGAGTCCCTGGTATGATCCGGTGCGCTCAATGGCCTGGACGTCGAGCGGTTCTTCGACCACGCAGATGATGGACCGGTCGCGTTGTTCGTTGTCGCAGATTGCGCAGGGGTCTTTGTCGGCGATGTTGTGGCAGAGGCCGCAGAAAAGGGTACCGGCCTTGAGGTCCTGCAGGGCAGTTGCCAGGGTGAGTGCAATCTCCTCGTCGCTGCGCAAAAGGAAGTAGGCGAGACGAGAGGCGGATTTAGGGCCGATGCCGGGCAGACGGCTAAAGGCGTCAATGAGGTTGGAAACTGGTTGTGCCAGCGGCGCCATTGCGCGATCTCAGGATGCTAAAGGTTCAGAATCCAAGGCCAGGGATGTTAAGGCCGTCAGCGAATCCACCCATGCGTTCTTCGGTGAGGGATTTGACCTTTTCCGAGGCGTCGCCTATGGCTGCCAGAAGGAGGTCTTCCAGCATTTCCACGTCGTCGGGGTCGACCACTTCGGGTTTGACGCGCACGGCCTGAACGGCCTGGTGGCCGTCCATATCCACTTCGACCATGCCACCGCCGGCGCTGCCGGTCACTATCTCTTCGGCCAGTTCTTCCTGAGCCTTTTCCATGTCGCCCTGCATCTTGCGCACGCGTGCGGCGAGGTCTCCGCCCATGCCGCCGCCGAGTGAACCGCCGGCAGGCATGCCAGGGGCGCCGCCTCCGAATGGATTGTTGCCACTTCTTGTTCTGCGATTTCGCTTCTTTTTGGCCATTTATTATCTCCCGGTGCAAGTGGTACGTTTCTGCTTCAGTGTCGGTCGGCTCCGCGACGGCTTTCGTTGACCTGGGCGCCCAGTTCGGACACGGCGTACTCCAGCAAGGGGTCCGGCCCACTGGCTGGGTTCTCCTCGACGGCCTGCCCTGTGTTGGAAGGGATCGAGGCTTTTTCGCCGCTCTGGCAGATGACTGTTACCTGCTGGCCAAGTATCTCTGTCAGGATAGCAGCGATGGTGTCCCTGGTGTTGGCCTCGGAGATTACGCCCTGGGTAAAGGAGTTGTTTCCAAAGGCGATTGCCACAGCATCTCCGCCGATTGCAAGATCGCGTATGGAGCGCAGCGAGGCCTGTTGCTTGGGGCCGCACCGTTCGCGGACGGTGTTCATGAACTCGTCCCAGCGGTTTCGCAGGCGCTGCATAGCCTCGGCATCCAGTGGCGCTGCGGCCGGCTGTTGGGCGACCGGACTGCGGTCGGGGCGCGCAGCGGGCGGCGCGGCGCCTTTGGGGGGTGACGGGGGTGTTACCGGCTGCGCAACTGTCGGGGCCGGCGCCGCCGCAACCGGCTGAGGTTGAACGCCTTCGATGAGTTCGACGAGGGCCAACTCCAGGGGAAGCTGGGGCTGGAAGCCTCCTTTGAGTTCCGTCATGGCCTGGCTGAACCGTTTGATGGCCCAGAGCGTCTCGGCGTTGTCTATCTTCTTTGCCTGTTCCTGCATTGTGTGGACGGTGTCGGGAGCGCAGTCGTCGAGCAGCTCGCCGTCGCCGACCATTTGCACGAGCATTACGCCGCGCAGATGTTCAATCACCTGGGCAACGAATTCAGTGAGGCTTCCTCCCTGGAGAAGCAGCTGGTGGATCAGTGCCAAGCCTGCGGATACATCTTTGGCCGCCAAGGCATCCACAAGTGCGGTTACCGTTTCACTGGCGGCGCTGCCCAAGACCTGTTGCACCTGTTCCAGGGAGATTGCCCGATTGTCGTTCGTGGCCGAGGCCGCGCCATAGCTGGTCATCTGATCGAGGAGACTTACGGCGTCGCGCATACAGCCCTGTGCGCTGCGAGCGATGGCGAAGACCGCGCCTTCCTGGACTTCGAAACCCTCTTCGGCTGCGATGTGCGTCAGGTGGGCTGCGATTTCGGCAACGGGAATGCGGCGAAAGTCGAAGCGCTGGCAGCGGCTGAGAACGGTTGCGGGAATGCGATGGGGTTCGGTCGTCGCGAGTACGAAACGTGCATAGGGGGGTGGCTCTTCCAGCGTTTTCAGCAGGGCGTTGAATGCGCTGGTGCTGAGCATGTGTACTTCGTCGATGATGTAGATCTTGTAGCGGGACTCGCTAGGCTGGAAGCCGACTTTTTCGCGGAGTTCTCTAACGTCGTCGACACTGTTGTTGCTGGCAGCGTCGATTTCGATGAGGTCCAACATACGACCTTCGTTGATGGCGGTACAGTGGTCGCAGCGGTTACAGGGCTGGTTCTCCTGGTCGGTGCAGTTCAGTGCTTTGGCAAGGATTCTGGCGGTGGAGGTCTTGCCGGTGCCGCGGGGTCCGGCGAACAGGTAGGCGTGAGCGACCCGCCCGTCGCGCAGCGCGTTGAGGAGGGTGGTCGTCACGTGTTCCTGGCCTACGACCTCGTCAAAGGTCTGGCTACGCCATTTGCGGTACAGCGCCTGTGCCATGTGCCTCGCTCCAATTGGACGACAGGACCGGGGAAGTCACGCGCCCATACACGGCCCGTTCGGACCACACAGTTCAGTCTACCACCGGGCAGGGGCGGAGGCAAACGGATGGGTGATTTCGGTTGCGAGGGCAGGAACAAGGCCGACGCCTATGGGGATCTGATGGGACTGGCGGGACGTGGTCTGGCTGGACACGTTCGATTAGGCACCTATTACGAATATCGACACCCGGTCGATGAGGCATGGCCTGGTTTAGGGGGGGCGTTGCGG
>VXOE01000192.1 GCA_009840225.1 Caldilineaceae bacterium SB0662_bin_25
CCATGGCACGGAGCAGGCCAACCGGTGCGATCAGGGCGGCGCCGAGAACAACGGGCGGGCGGGGTGAGATCTGGCGCTCCAGCTCCAGTTCGGCTAGGCGTCTTTGGAGGCGTTCCTCAAGGCGGTCGGCGCGCTGGCGGGCCTGGGCGGAGTTGAGGCGGGCGTTGGGGCGGCCGGTCTGCTCCTGCAGCTTGAGGTCCTCGGCGCGGCGGTCCCAGTGTGAGATCTCTTTGGTCAGACGGTCCTGAACGGCGTCGCGTGTCTTGTCGAGCAGCGGCTGGCGGGCGCGGCGGATCTCGTCGACGTGTTCGGGCACGACGCTGGCGACGGCGTAGCGCTGGGCGGTCTGTTCCAGGTTGGCTCCGATCCAGGCGCACTCGGGCCGGGCGAGGATGGCTTCGTGTTCGGGTTCATCTGCGGCGAGGGGGCGGTAGTCGAGGTAGGGGGCGTATTCGACGTGGCGGGCGGTGTTGGCGGCGTCGAGCTCGACGTAGAGCATGCGCTTGGAGATGACGCGGCGGGTGCCGGCGCGGGTGCGGCTGGCGTCCTGGATGGCGTGTTCGAGGAAGAAGAGGACGCGGGGTTCGGCGCCGGGGTCGCGTTCGTCGACGAGGACGGCGCCTTGCTTGAGCAGGTCGCGATGGCTTGCAAGGGTGCTGTCGATGACGGCGTCGAGGAGGGGATGGCCGGGGCAGACGAAGGCTGCGGGGGGATGGTTGTCGTTGGCGGCGAGCGACTTTTCGAAGGCGATGCGTTCGTAGCGGCGCAGGACGGGCAAGCCGGCGCCGACGGTGCGCTCGATGTTGCGCACGGGGGCGGGGACGTGGGTGACCTCGTAGCGGCGGCTCTCGCGCTGACGGGCGCGGCCACCGACGCGCTTGAAGGCCTCGAGGAAGAAGGACTCGATGTAGTGGGGCTGGAGGCGGCGGGCTTCGGCGCGCTCCATGCGGGCGCGCACGCTGTGGACGCGGCTTGAGTCCATTGTGTCGGGCGTCAGGGAGCGCTCTTCGAGCAGTTCGCTCAGCTTTTCGGGATCGAAAGCGTTTTCGACGGTGGTGGTGAGGCGGGCGCGCACTTCCGGCTGTTCGCCGTAGCGGATGGCGTTGACGAGCAGCTCGCGCAGCGGCCTGCCATCGAACTGCATTTTGCCGAGCACGTCATATACCTGGCCGCCGAGGGTCTGGCGGGCTTGCTCCAGTTTTTCCAGCAGCCGCTCGTAGACGTCGCCTTCGCGGGTTTCGGAGGCGACGAGATTCCAGAGATGACAGACCTCGGTCTGGCCGATGCGATGAATGCGGCCGAAGCGCTGCTCGAGGCGGTTAGGGTTCCAAGGCAGGTCGTAGTTGACCATGAGGTGGGCGCGCTGGAGGTTGATGCCCTCGCCGGCGGCGTCGGTGGCGAGGAGGACGCGTACCTGCGGGTCGTGGCGGAAGGCATCCTGGGCGGCGCGGCGCTCCTCGCGGCGCAGGCTGCCATGGATGGTGACGACTGCCTGTTCGCGTCCGAGGCGGCCGGCGATGCGGGAATGCAGATAGTTGAGGGTATCGCGGTGTTCGGTGAAGATGACCAGTTTCTGCTGGGGCGAGGGCACGGGGTCGGCGATTTTGCCGGCGCCGTAGGGGGCGCGGGTCTCGGCGAGGGTGCGGATGAACAGCTTGTCGAGCAGCTCTCCCAGTTGGAGCCACTTGGTGTCGCGCCCGCTGCGCAGGACGCGCCCGGCCCCGGCTTCCAGGCCGGCGAGGGTGCCGATCTCCTGCTGCAGCTCATCGATGGTCTGGGCGGCGGTGGCCTGATCGAGGACTTCCCCCTCCTGCGCCTCGATCTCATCTTCGGGGGCGTCTTCCAGGTCTTCGAAGTCTTCGCTGTCGAGCGTCAACATGGCGGGCGGGGCGATTAGAGCGGTCTCGCCCTTGCGTTGCAGTCCTTCCAACTCCTGGAGGCGGCCCTGCAGGCGCTCGCGGCGGCGGCGCAGGGAACGGTAGATGGCCTCCGGGGAGGAGGCGAGGCGGCGCTGGAGGATGGTGAGGGCGAAGCCGACGGCGCCGGCGCGTTTGTCGTTTTCCAGGGCGCCGGCGCGGTCGAACTCCTCGCGAACGTACTGGGTGACGGCGGTGTAGAGCTGCTCTTCTTCGGGCGACAGTTTGTAGGGGACGGTGTAGGCCATGCGCTCGGGGAAAAGGGGCGTGCTGTCGAACTTGAGCAGTTTCTCCTTTACCATGCGGCGCATGAGGTCGGAGACGTCGACGTTGTGTACGCCGTCGCGGAACTTGCCCTCGAAGCGGTCGCTGTCGAGCAGGGCCATGAAGAGCTGGAAGTCTTCCTCTTTGCCGTTGTGGGGGGTGGCAGTCATGAGGAGGAACTGGCGGGTCAGGTCGGAGAGGAGCTGGCCGAGGCGGTAGCGCTTGGTATAGCGCGGTTCGCTGCCGAAGTAGCTGGCCGACATCTTGTGTGCTTCGTCGCAGACGACGAGGTCCCAGTCGCAGTCGCGGGCCTTGAGTTTCTGCTGCACTTCCTCGTCGCGGGAGAGTTTGTCGAGGCGGGCGATGACGAGGTCGGTCTCAAGGAACCAGTTGCCGGTGCGGGCGGCTTCGAGCTTGTCGTTGGTGAGGATTTCGAAGGGCAGCTGGAAGCGGCGGTAGAGCTCATCCTGCCACTGTTCGGCCAGGCCGCCGGGACAGACGATTAGGCAGCGCTGGAGGTCGCCGCGGGCGATCAGCTCTTTGATGAGGAGCCCGGCCATGATGGTCTTGCCGGCGCCCGGGTCGTCGGCGAGGAGGAAGCGCAGCGGCGAGCTGGGCAGCATGGCCTCGTAGACGGCGGTTATCTGGTGGGGGAGCGGCTCGACGTCGGAGGTATGGACGGCCAGCAGGGGGTCGAAAAGATGGGCGAGGCGGATGCGCTGGGCCTCGGAAACGAGGCGGAAGAGGGCGCCGTCGCCGTCGAAGCTCCAGGGGCGGGCCTGCTCGGCGACGCTGATGCGGGCCTCGTCGTCGCGGTAGAGGAGCTCGTTGGCGACCTCGCCGGCGGGTGTTTTGTAGGTCAGCTCGACGGCGTCGTCCCCGTACCATTGCACGTTGACCACTGTGACGAGGCTGTTTGCCAGGACGCCCTCGACAGCGGCGTTGGTTGTGAGTTCTTCCAGTTTCATTCTTCAGATTGTTTTTTGTGGGCGTATCCGGGCAGAACATGCGGCTATTGCGCGGCGCGGCCTGTTCTGGCCTAGCTGATGCTACTTTCGATCGATATTTACGGTCAATTTCAGGGCATTTGTCTGAACTGTGATTTTATGGGATTTAAGGGATTAACTGTGATTATGGGCTGGCTGGCGCTGGTTGTCTCGTATGAGCGTTGGACGAGAGTTTGCGAGCGTTTGCGTGTTGTCTGACCTGCGATGCATGCAGTTTGTATGATGGGCGGTGACAGGGGGCCTTGCAGGCGCTGGCGGGCCCAAACGAGTGTTTGCGTGCGTTGTACGAGAGCTGTACGAACTCTGACATGGCGGGACGAGTTGGTCGGGTCAAGTCGGGTGAAGTCGGGTTATGTCGGGTGAAGTAGGGTGAAGTAGGGCGAAAAATTTTTCTCCCGGCCCTTTTTGCCGTTACGGTTTTGCATCAGTTTTTGCGTGTCTGGAGCCTGTTCCCGGTTCTGGCAAGTTCTCTCCGATGCTCATCCACTGCTCTAACAGACGACAGACTCATGCCTCATAGCTGGCGATGGGGGCAGGGCGTCGGGTCAGGTCGGGCAGGGTTGGGAAAAGTCGGGTCAGGTCGGGTCAGAGCGGGCAGTTTTCCTTTTTCTGGACTTTGGCGCTTGACTTCGCACTTTTCCTCGCTGTCTTTGTTGGGTACTGGGCAGGCACCAGTCCTGGAAGGGTCCTCCCCGGCCTTCAGATTCCCTGCCAGGGGGAATCATGGCTTGGTGACAGTGAAGATACGCTTTCAGTTATGCCTACTTCAGTTCGGCACGTTGCTATTATATCACCGATTTATCACTGATTTTGATGCATTTGCCCTGAAGTCAACTTTTTGGGTGCTGCGACTTTGCCCGGCCTGAAATGCGCCATCTGGCATGTGCCGGGACATTGGGGGATGGAGTACACTACAGCGTGACTGACGTTGTCGAACTGCCATTGCATACGGGGACATGACCATGGACGATTCACTTGCCACGTTCGCCGACCCGCCGAGGGAGTTTTCCGTGCTGCCGTCCTGGTTTTGGAATGATAAGTTGGATGCGGAGGAGATCCGGCGGCAGATTGGGGATTTCGGGGCGCGTGGGGTGCATGGGTTTGTCATTCATCCGTGCGTGGGGCGGCGCGGAGGGGAGATAGTGTATGTGGTCCCCGACGGGGCTGAACATTCCGAGAAGGCGGTTGCAAGGTGCCGCATCCCAGGTGTGTTTCAGCCGTTGCGAGAGGAGTACGTGTGGGAGGAGCGGTACAACGAAATAGGGGATCCTGAGGTGACTTCCCATGAAGACGCAGAATTAGAGGGAACGCATTTCACTATTGATTACGATCTCTGTTACATGCCAAAGACGGCCCATATATGGTCCCGTCTGGCCGCCGCCTCCATATATGGGCGTATCATCGCAATCCCATACCGTGAGACCTGTTGGATGCGCGGATCGCCTTTTCCTATGCTTGTTAGTGCCTCAGAGGCAGTCAGCCATTCGCCCCACGTTTCGCTCTCAGTGCCTGTCCACTCCCCATAATCCCCTCTCAGAGTTTCTTCCACTTGACTCTTGGGGTCATGGACTCGATAGCCCCTTCCTGACCTGTGTTCGGTCAGGAAGATTCGGAATCGTGCGCATACCAGTCCATAGCTGGTCCAGTGTCAGAAGAGAGTCATCTCCGTATACTTTCGTCAATACATTGAAGAATTCCTCGTAGCCAAACTTGAATTCTTCGCTCTTGCCAGAAACTGTAAGTTGCATCACTATGCGTCTTGCCGAAAGATCTTGATCGATCTTAAACCGGGGAGTTGTATAGGTAAATTCAACATTATAGACTCCTGTTGCATTGCCTCCGTTCTTGATTATTCTGTCAATGTGTCGTTCTTGAACCTCCCGAAACAAGAGGTCCATCACTTCGGAAAACCTACTGTCCGTAATTCGTTCCTGAATTATGTACCACAGAGAATGAACATTCTGAATGAGAAAAACAATGTCTCTCATGTCGGTATCTATTGTCAGGCGCTCCAATTGGGAACGCAAGACGCCGACAAAGTCCCTGACCCTGATCCCTGTGAGACAATTGAACACTTGTTCGAATAGTTCAGCTACACTTATTTTCGCACCAAACCTTCGTTGGGAAGCTAGTTGAGCATCACCGGAGAATAAATCGTGAATATATTCGTCTCTGATTACGAAATAGCGGTGATGCACTAACAGATTCCCTATCTCCCGCAGTGATGTTGCCCCAATAGCCTTACCTTCATAGTCGTAGATTCCCACCCTTCTGTCGCCTTTTCCACTCAGAATCTCCAATAGGGTCCTCACATTCATTAGAATCAGCATTATCGTCTCCTCCAAGAGTTCCTCTTGCTCTTGGAGAACAGTATCCAGATATTCCGACTCAGGGAACTCATGTACAACCTTGTTATGTTTCTTGACTACTCTCGCTGATGATTTGACAGCATCAGGCAAGGACTCACCTGTAACACGCTGCCGCTCGTCGAATCGAAATTTTAGTCGAGCGATCTTGTGCATAAGAGCAATCATGCTACCAAAGACGATTTCCCTATCTTGAAAGTGCTTTGAAACAATAAACGGATAGCTTGACTCTTGATTGTCAGTACTTCCTCGCACAACGTGTATATAGCCATACAGGAAAGGTCCAGATTTTTGGTACAAGACATGAAGCCTTTGGTGTTCGTTCACAGTACAGGCATCCCTTGTGGCCTTAAGGCATTATTGGGTGGATTGAACCAATTGAAGCGGCGCGCCTGGGGGCATTTCGTCGTCAGTTCCCTCTCAGTCGTTCTGCTATCCCAGCCGGACCTTTACTTTTAACCGGTTCAAGCGACTCCTCCATGAAAGCAGACCTTCATGCTGAAGTCTGCCGATGACGATCCCGGGCGCAATCTCCTGCTCGGCGGCAAATTTGCTGATGCTGTCCTCGCTGTCGTATGCGTCAGCGGCCAGGAAGCGCTGCCAAGCAGGCTGGGGAATGAGGAAGTTGGCTGCCCATTCGTTTGCCTCAGCCTCATCTCCGCTGTCGTCATTTGTCTCTCCGTCAACGTATACGCTCTTCTTGCTGTGGAGAAGGACATGCGCGGCTTCATGGAACAGGCTGAACCATATTTGGTCATCTGAACCGTGACGCCCGCTCAGGGCAATCAGTGGCTTTCGGGGGGAAAGCCATCTCGCCGCCCCGCTCAGGCGCGCCTTAGGCAACTGCTTTACCCACACAAGCGCAACACCGGCTTCACTGCAGAGATGGCGCGCTTCGACGAGCGCCTGCGGCATCTCCGTGCGTGTCAGCTGACGGACTTGCTTCAAAGCTTCCATGAACGCAGTCCTATCATAGTCCTTCAATGTTTGCTCTCCGGCTTCGAGCTCGGCTAACCTAAGCCAAGCAGCCAAGGCAAAGCTGTTGCTTTCGAAACTCGGGGAATGCCGATAGGCCACGACAACTGTTTCATTCTTTACCGTCCATGCTTCTATGGAGGCCACGCCGAAGAAGGTCAGCAACTCGGTTACTTTCTCTCCAGCGGAGGACACTTGTCGGAGCGCGCCCCTTTTGACGAGCTCGCTGACGGGGAAGCCGCGTGCCCACTCCGCGGACTCTTCGGCTTCCCTCGCCTCGGCCTGTCGCATAAGGTGTAAGCGATAGCGTTTCTCAATGCCAAGCCAGATGTTTGCACTGACCCCCAAAACTTTCTCGAACTGGAGCGCTGTCTTCGCTTCTACGGGCGCTTTCCCGGCAATGATGTCGCTAATGAACTTGGGAGAGCGCCCACATCGCCTTGCAAACTCGGCCTGCGAGATACCGTTCGCCTCCAGCCGCTCCTCCAGAACCCATCCCGGCGGTACGGCATAATCGGGCTGGAACGGATAGGATGTTGGAACCATGCCTTTTTCCTCCTTCAGTGATAGGCAGTCACTTTGATAGCCAGGGTTGCGGTCTTAAACACGGAGTGCTGCTCGATTGCCATTGCTCCTAATGATAGTCAACCACCTCTAGTACGGTGATCGCCGTCACCTGTTCAATGTTGATCCCGCCATCCTCTTTGCGCGGCAGCGGATCATGAGCCGGCACGAAGACAAGCCTGTAGGGGTGGACAAGGTAGACGGCAAACTGCTCGTCCCGGTCGCCGGTGAGTTGGTGCATTCGGTCGGGCGGCGTCGCCGGCACTTCTGACAGCGTCTCGGCATCCAGCAGAACTGCAAGCCGAATCATGATTGTGCGGGCTGCACGGGCCCCGTATTCTCTTCTGAGTGTCCTCTCTGAACTAAAGACCTTCGCAAGTTTACGGTTTCTGAAAGAGATTTCCATATGGTTGCCCGCACGAATATCGCATTTCTCATTACCAAAATGGTAACATAATTCAACACATTTGTCAAATGGATTTGCTTTCTCTTACAGACCTTGCAACAGTACGTGCCGCCCCAGCCAGTGCCGATTTGCGTCGGCGGGGAAGGTGGAGTCGATGGGGGGGGCTGGGCACCCACAAGGGGTGCCCCTACAGGGGGGCTGCTGTCGCCCGCGTCCAGACATTAGACAGAGGTCAGACTGTAGGCGTTCGGCTGTTTCAAGGAAACAGGGATAGGAATACTCCCTGAAACACAAGAGCAGATCGATACTGTTCCATTTCACACCATTCTCCAAGGTCAGTTCGACACGGCCCGAAACTTTTCGACAGGCGCCATGCCGCCTTTCATGCATTGGTCGATGTTCCACAACCACTCAATTTCAAGTAAACTACCGGTCTGCACTGCGTGGCTTCTTTCACCATCAGGACATGCTCATGACTTCCATGCTCGATACATTCAGTAATCCGCCTACAGAGTTTTCGGTGCTGCCGTTTTGGTTTTGGAATGATGAGTTGGATGCGGAGGAGATCCGGCAGCAGATTGGGGATTTCGGGGCGCATGGGGTGCATGGGTTTATTATTCATCCACGGGTGGGGTTGCCCAGGTCGTTGGGGTGGATGTCGGAGGCGCTGCTGAGTTTTTATGACGCGGCGATCGAGGAGGCGGGGCGGCGGGGGATGCAGGTGGTGCTGTATGATGAGGGGATGTATCCGTCGGGGTCTTCGGCGGGGCAGGTTGTGGAGGAGAATCCGGCTTTTCAGGCGCGGTGTCTGGAGGCGAGAGAGCTGACGGATGGGGAGGAGCCGGAGCTAAGGGCGGAAGAGACGCTGGCGGCGGTGGTCAGGAGGCAGGGCGGGGGACGGGTGGCGGTTGTGGACCGCAAGATGGACGCTTATATTCGGGGGCTGCATTATGTTGACGGCGGGCCGGAGGAGGATGAGCCGCCGGCGGGGGATCTGCTGAACCCGGAGGCGGTGGCGTGTTTTATCCGGCTTGTGTACGACGGGTTTTATGCGCGGTTCGGGGAACATTTCGGGGGGTTGATTCCGGCGATCTTTACGGACGAGCCGAGCCCGGTGGGGAAGCCGCGGGAGCGGGGGGTGTGGCCGGGGACGACGGGGATCCTGGGGCATGTGAATAGGCTGCTGGGGTATGATTTCAGGCCGCATCTGGCGGCGCTTTGGTACGATGACGAGCCGGATGCGGAGCGGTACCGGTCGGACTATGAGCGGGCGATCGCGCTGCGGATGGAGGAGACGTGGTATGCGGCGCTGTATGGGTGGTGCACGGAGCATGGGATTGCGCTGACTGGGCATCCGGCGAAGGCGGATGATCTGGGGGCGGAGCGGTATTTTCATATTCCGGGGCAGGACCTGGTGTGGCGGTGGGTGCTGCCGGACGATCCGACGGCGCTGGAGGGACCGCAGTCGACGCAGGGGAAGTGCGGCAGCTCGGCGATGATCCATACAGGGAGGCGGCGCAACGCGAACGAGCTGTGCGGGGCGTATGGGCACGAGCTGACGTGGGAGGAGATGAACTGGCTGGCGGACTGGTGCTTTGTGCGGGGCACGAACATGCTGTTTCCGCACGCGTTTTACTATAGTGTGCGGGGGATCCGCTGGGATGAGCGGCCGCCGGACGTGGGGCCGAACAGTTCATGGTGGGACCGGTACAAGAGCTACGCGGACCGGTGCCGGCGGCTGTGCTGGCTGAATACGGACAGCCGGCATGTGTGTTCTGTGGCCATTCTGGGGAGAGTGGACTGGCTGCCGTGGGAGCCGGCGAAGGCGCTGTTTCAGCAGCAGCGCGACTTCAACTATGTGGAGGAGCGGCATCTGTGGGAGGACGCGGTGGTGGACGCGGACGGTATTCACCTGGCGGGTATGCGGTACGAGGCGGTGCTGGCGATGCACGAGCCGGATGCGCGTGCGTTACCGGCGCTGCAGAGGCTGGAGGAGGCAGGCAGGCTGCTGCGGTGCGGTCCGGGGACGCCGGCGGAGGAGCTGGTGGGGTTTGTGGATGGGTTGGTGGCGGCGGACGTGCGTGTCGAGCCGGGCGCGGGGGCGTTGCGGGTGCGGCGGGTGCAGAAGGGCGGACGGGACTGGTGGATGCTGTTCAACGAGGAGTGTGCATCGCTGTCGGGGCGGGTATGGCTGCGGGAGGCGGGCCCGTTTCTGCAGCTGGACCCGTGGACGGGGGAGAGCCAGGCCTGGGAAAATGGCGGCGAGATCACTCTTGATGGATACCAGTTGACGGTGGTCTGCACTGACCAGGAGGGTAGCAGGTAGTCTCTGAGTTTCGAGTGGTCAGTGGTCAGAGACGGCGGCGATTGACAGAGGATGTGAGTGGCGAGGAGAGGGAAGAGTTCGATTGCCCGGTTGTGTGGGTGCAGCCACATTGGGGGGCGAACGAGGGCAGGCACAAGGCCTGCCCCTACCGTGGTCGGGGCGGGTGGCTTTGCGGCACGAGGTGGGTGGGCAACCGGTGGCACAGGGATTAGGCTGGCACCGCGGCACCAAGGTGGCAAGGCACCATCGGGGGGGGCGTGGGGGGGGGGGGGGCCCCCCCCCAACACGTACGCAGAAAAACAAAAAAGCACACCCACCCCCCGAAAGAAATAGAAAGAAGAGTGGGGGGGGGATAAAAAAAAAAAAAGGGGGGGGGGGGGG
>VXOE01000070.1 GCA_009840225.1 Caldilineaceae bacterium SB0662_bin_25
GCGCACTTCCCCACACCTCAGGTCGCTGCGAAGCCCCAACCATCTCACGATCAACTCTGAACCAGGGGAAGCGCAGAAACTGCCCCCTAACCACTAAAAACTAAAAACTGACTACTAAAAACTGCAGTTCCGGGCGGTCGGGCCTATTCGGCCCTCCCTTGTGCGGGGGCTCCGCCCCCGCAACGCCCCCCCCACTGCCTACCCGACCTGGTGTCGATATTCGTAACAGGTGCCTAATCGAAAATGCCCGGCCAGACCACGTCCCGCCAGTCCCGTCAAATCCCCCTGCAGACAGGTCTTGTGCTTGCCCTGGGTCCTCCAAATCAACGGACCTCCCGGCAAGGCCAGGCTTGGCGGCTGCCCTCCGTCTCTGCAACAGCCGGCAATCTATCCCAGCCACCGCGAGCAAGAATTCCCAGACTGTTCCCACCCCAATTCTGGGATGCACCCCACTGGGGTGCATCCCGTACTTTTATCTCCCTGCAGCCCTTCCATCCATCCCGCGCAGAGCTACTCGTCCGACAAACAGCAACCGGTCGCCTGCCATCCTGAAAATCCTTATCAATCCTGAAAATCCTGATTCAGACAACGACCCACCCCAATTCTGGCATGCACCCACCACTGTTCTTGACTTGACGGACATGAATAGATCAAATATACTGTGCGCAACTGCTCTCTGACCGGGAGCAGTTGCACCTGAACAACCGAATCGCAATCGGGAGCTCGGAAGAACTGGGCTGAGAGATCTCCTACCGCGTCCGAATGGCGCTCCGTGGAGATGACCGACACACCTGATCCAGGTAATGCTGGCGTAGGAACCTTAGCGATGAGTTGAAAAACTGCATATTGCGCCAAACGCCAACCGCCTGCCAGGGCGGTTTTTTTGTTGCGAAAGGAGACAACATGTCCGACCCGGTGAATGTCGATATTCAAGTACTCCCCTCGACCGGCGGCGATGTCTATGCAATCGTCGACCGCGCTATCGGCGTTATCCAGGCATCAGGCCTCAAATACGAGGTCGGCGCCCTGGGTACGACCGTCGAAGGTGACCTCGAAACCTGCCTCGACGTGGCCAAAAAGGCCCATCGCGCCTGCTTTGTCGACGGTGTAGCAGGCGTGGTGACGATCATCAAGATCGGCGAGGCCGTAGGCGGCTCCACCATTGAGGAGAAGGTTTCAAAGTTCCGGGGGGACGGCTGATGCGGGCGGCGCCCTTGTTCCTGCCGGCGGCCGTTCTCCTGACGCTGGCGATCCTCTGGGAGCTCGTTGTCTGGGGCCTCGAAGTGCCCAAGTGGATCGTGCCCTCGCCTTCGGCCATCTGGCAGGCATTCTGGGAGATGCGCGCTTTGCTGGGCGTCCACGTCGCCCAGACCATGCTGGAGGTCGCAATCGGCATTGGCATTGCCGTGACCGCAGGTGTGTCGGTCGCAGCCGCCATCAACTTTTCGCCCCTCCTGCAGCGCGCCATCTATCCGCTTCTGGTCATCTCCCAGACCGTGCCCATTCTGGCGCTGGCGCCGCTGCTCATCATCTGGTTTGGCTTCGGCATCGCGCCCAAAGTGATCGTCGTGACGCTCTTCTGTTTCTTCCCCATCGCCGTTAACACAAGCGATGGGCTGACCTCTACCGAGCCCGAGCTGATCGACCTCTTCCGCTCTATGGGAGCGACCTGGCTGCAGATCTGGCGCAAGGTGCGCTTGCCTGCCGCTCTGCCTTTCTTCTTTTCTGGCCTCAAAATCGCAGCCACCTACAGCGTAACCGGCGCCATCGTTGGGGAGTGGGTTGGCGCAAAACAGGGGTTGGGCATCTACATGCTGCGCTCGTCCGCCGCGTTCAAGACCGCACAGGTCTTCTCGGCCATTGTCATCACTTCACTCCTGAGCATTATGTTGTTTCTGGCCGTCTTTGCACTCGAGCGCGGCATGATGCCCTGGCACTTTGACGAACGTTGACGGCAGTTGCCGTCCGGCGGCTGCCATATGCAGGTTCTTACTCCAAGGAGGAGATGATGCGAAATCGACTTTCACGAACCACCCTTCTGATTGCGATTCTGATGTCGCTGGCGCTGGCCGCTGCCTGCGTTCCGGTGGCCCCGGCCGCCCAGAGCGGGGCCGGAACCGCCGCCTTGACAGACGTCACCCTGCTGCTGGACTGGACGCCGAATACCAATCACACCGGCATCTATGTCGCCCAGGACAAGGGCTGGTATGAGGAGGCCGGCCTCAACGTGGATATCGTCATACCGGGCGAGTCCGACGTACACCAGGTCGTGGGCACAGGCTCGGCCGACTTCGGCGTAAGCTACCAGGAGGGGACCACCTTCGCTCGCGTCGAGGGCGTGCCTATCGTCTCGATCGCCGCCGTCATCCAGCACAACACCTCCGGCTTCGCTTCCCGTAGCAGCGCCGGCATCGAAGGGCCCACCGACCTCGCCGGCAAGCGCTATGGCAGCTTCGGCTCCCCGATCGAATATCCCACCATCGACCTGCTGATGCAATGCGCCGGCGGAACGGCCGAGGATGTCGAGTTCATCGACGTCGGCTGGGCCGACTTCCTTTCAATCACCGAAGCCGACCAGGTCGACTTCGCCTGGATCTACTACGCCTGGACCGGCATCAACGCCGAGCTGCAGGGCATCGATCTCAACATCATCATGCTCAAGGACTATCTGGACTGCATCCCCGACTACTACACGCCGATCCTGATCACCGGCGAGGCCATGATCGCCAACGATCCGGACACCGTGAAGGCTTTCGTCGCGGCGACGGCCAGAGGCTTTGAGTTTGCCATCGACAACCCTGCCGAGGCCGCCGACATTCTGCTGGCGGCCAATCCGGACCTGGACGCCGACCTCGTCCATGCCAGCCAGGTATGGCTGGCCAACGAATACCAGGCAGAAGCCCCGCAATGGGGCATCCAGTCCGGCGAAGTCTGGCAAGCCTACGCCGACTTCTTTATCGACGGCGGTATCATCGAGTCCTTTGACGGCGAGGGCGCATATACCAACGAGTTTCTGCCCGAACGAGAATGACACTCTTGGCGGTCGACTCCCTCTCCAAGACCTTCAGCGGCGGCGCCCGCCGGGGATCGCGCGGCGAAGTCGACGCCGTCGTCGACCTGACCTTCAACGTCGAGGAGGGCGAGTTCCTGACCATCATCGGCCCCAGCGGCTGTGGAAAGTCCACCCTTCTTCGCCTGCTTGCCGGCCTCGTTCAACCGGACAGCGGCCAGATCGTTCTGCAAGGACAGCCCCTGCCGAGCCCGTCGGATCGGCAGGGGCGCTTTGGCTACATGCCCCAACGCGATACCCTGCTGCCTTGGCGCACAGTGCTCGAAAACGTAATCCTGGGCGTGGAGCTGGCCGGCGGCAGCCGCGAATCGGCCCGCGAAGACGCGCGTCAACTGCTCCCGCTCTTCGGGCTGGACGGCTTCGAAGACAACTGGCCCAGCACGCTCTCCGGCGGAATGCGGCAGCGCGCCGCGCTGTTGCGCACCTTCCTCGCCGGCTACGACATCCTGCTCCTCGACGAACCCTTCGGCGCGCTCGACGCCCTCACCCGCCGCATGCTGCAGCAGTGGCTGCTGAGCGTTCGGACACAGTTTTCCAAGACCATTCTCTTTATCACACACGACATCGACGAAGCGCTGCTCCTGGGAGACCGCATGCTCGTCTTCAGCCCCCGCCCCGGCCGCATCACCGCCGACCTCAAAATCGACTTGCCCCATCCGCGCGACGAGAATACAATCCTGGAGCCGGAGTTTCTTGCCCTGAAGCGGAACGCGCTTGCGCACCTGAAACTCTGAAAGTAGAGCAACCAATCCGTGATCGACTCGCAGAGTGCAGACCTCCTTAAATCAGAAGGATTCCTTGTAACTTCCTTCGCCGCCCTGGACTGTACCGAACTCCTGGAGGCATTTCGGACCTTCATCCACAGAGTTCGTGACTATCAACTTCGCTTTCTTCAAAAGCGTTACGGGTATGCCTACGACGGCTATTCCTACTACGGCCAGACCGATAGCAGCCATCAGGCCGAGGACGACCTCATCAGCACCTTTGTCTTCTCCGAGTTCTACCCGGTGGACCGCTATCCCGAGGAGTTTCAGAGCTTTCTGAAGGGCGGCTGGCACAAAGTCGTGGAGACTGTGCGCTCGCTGGAAACCGACCTGCTGACACAGCTTGACATTCCCGGCCTGCTCGACTTCTACCACCACAATGCCGGCCACATGGTATCCAACAACTACTATCCGCCGCAACAGCAGTTCACCGCCGCGGCTGCCGGCAACACGCGGCTTTCCGCGCATCCCGATGCTTCCCTGTTCACCGTTTTCCCTTTCGGAATCGACAAAGAGTTGGAGCTGCAAGTGACCGGCGAGAACGGGGAACCTGTGTGGCAGTCAGTCGACGCTGCCGACTCGATCCTTCTCTATCCCGGCTACTTGATGGAGATGTGGACCCACGGCGCGATAAAAGCGATGAACCACCGCGTGCGGCTGAGCGACAACAGCACCGCAGAACGATTCACCTTTTCCATTTTCTCGCTGCCTTTTCCTCAGCGCAAGTTCGCAATGCCCGGGCGGGGTATGATGACCAGCGAAGCCTACTTCGATGCCTACGGGGCCCTATTCTGATAGGGTCAAGTTGACGCCGTAGCGCTCAGCCGCGGCGCAGATCTTGCCCCACGCCGTTTCGTCAACGGGAATGCCGTCCCGCGACCGCTGCTGACGCGTGCGGATCTCCGGCTCGCCCGGCGCCAGGATCTCGTCGAACCCGGCCGCCGGCTCCGAACCCTTGACGTGCTGCACCAGCCCCGCAACATCCGCATAGAATCCGTCGCCGTCCCTCAACGTCTCAGGCTGGATCACAATTGCCACGAATCCATTGCCGATACGGTTTACGCCCTCGCGGCTGCACCCTGCGCCCGACAGCGCGCCGGCCAGAATGTCGATAACAAAGGACAGACCAAATCCCTTGTGCCCGCCAAAGGGCAGCAGTGCGCCTTCCGGCGGCCCGATATAGGCCGCAGGATCCGTCGTCGGATTGCCGTCCGCGTCAACGATACAGCCGGCCGGCGCCGGTACCCCGCGATTGTGCATGTCCTTCAGCTTGCCGTCGGCAATCGCCGACGTCGCCATATCCAGCACCAGCGGTTCCCCGTCCTTGCGCGGGATCCCCACTGAAATCGGGTTCGCCGACAGCCGCCGCCCCCGCCCGCCCCACGGCGCGGCCAGCTTGCCGCCTCCGTGCGTATTGACAAACATCACCGTCACCAGCCCCTGCTCCGCCGCCAGGTAGGGGTAATGCCCAACGCGCCCGATATGCCCGCACCGGCTGACCGCGACGATGCCGACGCCGTTCTCCCGCGCCTTCTCCATCGCAACCTCAAACGCCTCCAGACCGATGACCTGGCCGAATCCCCAGCCGCCTTCCATCACCGCCAGGACCGGCGTCTCATGTATGATCGAAACATGCTGACCGGAGACGACGTCGCCCGCCTCCATCCACTCCACATACTCCGGGATCCGCAGCACACCGTGCGAGTCGTGTCCGGCCAGGTTGGCCTGCACCAGGTGTTCCGCCACAGTCCGGGCTTCGCCCTGTTCCAACCCGGCGGCTACGAAAACGTCCTCGGCGACTGCGGTCAGTTGATGAGGAGAGAAGGTGGGCATGATTGGGCCTCCGTTTCAAATCACAGGCTTGCTCAATTGCAATGAAGGGGTGTCAAAGCAGACCACAAAGGCTGCTTCAAAATGCCCGGTTCTGACCGCGTCAGTTTCGTCTGCCAGCGGGGCAAGGTCGCAGTCACCTGCAGAGGAGCCAAAGAGAAGCTCGTATCCAGACTGCTTCACGCTTTTTCATTTTGGAGCTGAGAAGACAGGGTTTCCGGCTGCTATGCTGTAGCAGCCCTTGTGATGGCGCGGGAGAAGCCCGCGAAGACACTGTCAAGTCACGAATAGCTTGATTGGCGTTTCCAGCAGTTCTTTCACCCTCTGCAAAAAGAGCGCGCACTCCGCGCCGTCCGTCACCCGGTGATCGGCCGAAATCGTCATCTGCATGACCGTGCGCACCACCACTTGGCCCTCCTCAACCACCGCGGTCTCCCTGGCAGTTGCCACCGCCAGAATCGCGGCCTGCGGCGGGTTGATGATCGCAGCAAAGTGATCGGTGTCGTAGCCGCCCAGGTTGCTGATCGTAAAGGTGCTGCCCGATACATCCTCCGGCCTGGCCCTGCCCGCACGTGCCCTCTCGATCATGGCCCGATTCTCGCGCGCGATGTCCGCTATCGGACTGCGGTCGGTCTGCCGGGTGGTGACCGTCAGCACGCCCCCTTCCACCGCCACCGCCGCGCCGATATTGATGTCAGCATGAACATCGATCCGGTCTTCCACATAGGACGCGTTCAGGTTGGGAAAATTACGCAGCGCCACGGCAGCGGCCTTCACCACCAGATCGTTGACCGTAACCTGCCCATCCGCTGGAAATGCTTCATTGTACTGCCTTCTCAGCGCCAGTGCATCGTCCATCCTGACCGAATTGGTGATGTAAAAGTGAGGAATCGTCTCCTTGCTTTGGCTCATGCGCCGCGCGATCGTCCGTCGCAGCGGCGAAGCGGCAGTCCCGACCGATGGAGGCCGGTCGCCGTCCTCCGGAGGGCGCCGCACGACCTCCTCGATCGCCCCGGGACGGGCCTCGGCCAGATGACTCTCGACATCCCCCCGCAGAATCCGACCGCCGGGACCGCTGCCGGCCACACGCCGTAGATCCAGATTGTGCTCGAGCGCCATGCGCAGCGCAATCGGCGTCGCCAGCAAGCCATTACCCGCAGGCGCTGCAGGCACGCGACGCACCGGTTCACTCTCTTGCGGCGCGGCCGGCAAAGGAGTGGATGGCGTCTTCGCTGCAGGCGGCTCGGGCGGTGGTGGGGCAGGCTCCTTGGCAGGAGACGGAGCAGGCGCGGGCGTGGCGGAGAGCTCCTCTGCCTCACCAATCCGGGCAATCGGCGCGCCCTCTGCGACGCTTTCTCCCGGCTGAATGAGGTGCTCCAGCAGGACGCCCGCAACCGGCGACTCCACCTCCAGCGTAACCTTGTCCGATTCGAACTCTGCGATCGGTTCGCCCGCCTGTACCGCGTCGCCCACACCCTTCAACCAGACCGAAAGCTCACCTTCATCGGCCTCAAAACCCAGGTCGGGCATGGGGATTATCTCGGCCACGTATCCCTCCCTCCCAATAACGGCAACGGCAGCCAGCCGCTGACCGTCTCTCATGCACAAATGCAGGCCTGATGGTACGTCAGCCCTACCCGAACTCAGTCCGGTTCAGGCCCACCAACGCGGCCTCGAAAATCGCCTGGCTGTCGATCCCGAAATGCCGGTACAGATCAGCCGGCGTTCCCGACTGACCGAAATCGTCCACGCCCAGCGGTATAAGGTAGCTGCCGAAAAGGCTCCCCAGCCACGCCAGATTGTGCGACGCCCCGTCCTGCACCGTGACGATCGGGGCCTGACGCTCGTTCGGGGGTATCAGCCACGAGAGCAGCCGGCTTGGCTCTCTGCCCGGCCTGCGCCCCCACTGCGCCGCCCGCCAGTTTTCAAAAAGACGGCGGGGACTGGATATGTTCAGCACATTGACCGCAATGCCTTCCGCCTGCAGCATCTCCGCCGCCTCCATCGCCTCCGCCAACATGATACCGCTCGAGGCGATATGGACCAGCGATCGAGGATCCGCTTCCGGCGTGGCCGTCTTCCAGTCCAGCAGCCTGAACCCGCCTTCGAGCACCTGGCGGCGCAGTTCGGTGGCGCCAAGCCGCTCCATCGCCGGCTCAAGTAGCGACTGATCCGTCGGCTTCGTGGACAGGCGCAGATAGGTCGCTCTGCCATCCACGTCGCGGCAGCACTGGCGCACCGCTTCCAGCATGATCCAGACCAGCTCCTGCGCAAAACAGGGCTCGTAGCTGTTCAGATTCGGCAGCTCCGCGCCCAGCGAAGGCGTCACCGTTGACTGGTGCGCGCCGCCCTCCGGCGCCAGGCTGACACCCGAAGGCGTGCCCACAATGATGAAGCGGGAACCGGCGTAGAGGCCGTAAATAAACGAGTCCAATCCTCTCAGCACGAAGGGATCGTACACCGTGCCGATCGGGATCAACTGCTGACCGTTCAACTCCGCCGAGAGGCCCAGCATCGCCAGCATCATGAAGAGATTCATCTCCGAAATGCCCAGCTCGATATGCTGGCCGTCGGGCCCGTAGTGATAGCTCAGCCCCCGGTTCTCCTCCAGTTCGTAGATCTCCCTGTCGGTCAGGGAAAAGACGCCCTGCTTGGCGATCCAGCCCGACAGGTTCGTAGACGTGGAGACATCGGGCGAAGTGGTGACCAGCCGCGGCGCCAGCTTCGGATCGCGGCTCATGCTCACCAGGATCTGGCCGAACGACTGCTGCGTGCTGAGCATGCCATGCATACGCGCCGGCACGCTTTCGGGAACGTCCTCAGCCGAAAGACCTGCGGGAAGCTCTGCCGCGCCATTCACATTCTGCGGGGCTGCGCCGACCTTTCCATTCGGGGCGGGATACAGCTGTTGCGCGATCTCTTTACAGAGCGCCCCCTCCTCCGAATCCGGGTCAAATGCGGCCCATTCATCGTCGCCGGGGATCGACAGCTCCTCGGCCAGGGCCGACATCTCTTCAACGCTCAGCAATTTCGAATGGTTGTGCGGGTCGCCGGCAATCGGCAGCCGCCAGCCTTTAATCGTATAGGCAAATATCACCGTGGGCCGGTCTGCCGTGGCGTCGGCCTCTTCAAGGACGCCAATCATCTCATGGAGGTCGTGGCCGCCCAGATTGCCGACGACGCCGGGCAGCTCCTCGTTGCTTATCGGCGCCAGCAGCTCCTCCAGGTGCGGGTCCCTGTGCCCGTTTACCGTCACAAACCGCCGGCGCAACTCATCGCCCGGCAGCCGTACCAGCAGCTGGTACTCCTCGTTGCTCATGTCGTCGATGCGTTTGCGGACCAGGTCGCCGTTTTCCTTGGCAAACAAATCCTGCAGCTTGCGCCCGTACTTCGCCTCCAACACCTGCCAGCCCCAGCTGGCGAACATCGACTTCAGCGTCCCCGCCCGGATGCCTGGCACCACCCGGTCCAGACTCTGCCGGTTCAGGTCCACGATCCAGATCGTGTTGGCCAGTTCGTCCATCCATTCATCGAACACCGCTTCCCAGACATTGCCCTCGTCCAGCTCCGCATCGCCGATGATGGCAATGAAGCGATTGGAAGTCACGTCGCCAAAGTGCATCTTGGCATAGTAGTGCGACAGCCCGGCGAATGCCGGCGCCACCGCACCCAGCCCCACCGAACCGGTGGAAAAATCAACCGGGTCGGGGTCCTTGGTGCGACTGGGATAGGCCTGCAGCCCGCCAAATGCGCGCAGCGTGGTCAGATACTCGCGAGGCAACTGCCCGAGAAGATATTGAATTGCGTGAAAGACCGGCGAAGCGTGCGGCTTGACCGACACCTTGTCCCCGTGCTTCAGCAGGTGAAAATAGAGCGCCGTCATGATCGTCACCATGCTCGCCGACGAGGCCTGGTGCCCGCCAACCTTGACGCCGTCACGCTGCGGTCGAATGCTGTTGGCCTCGTGCACGATCCGCATCGACAGCCACATGATGCGTTCCTGAATCCGGTTCAGCGTGTCCAGATACTCTGATGTCAGCTTCATTGGCGAATTCGGCCCATGCAAACCGGTCTCATCCTACACTCAAAAACGGGAACCCGGCTGTGTACATATGGTTACGTCCTGCAGCAAGTTTCAGCGCTCACTTCTTGGGATTATACCATATCCCGGTTGGTCGCGGCCGGTGTTTCGTAATTCGGCGTGCATCCCAAAATGGGGGTGAACTTTCCTATACCTCGGGTAGCAACGGAGTGATTTCCAGTACGCGTTAAACTCTGACGCAGGGGAAGCACCGCCTCTGACCACTGACCACTGCAGTTCTGGGCGGTCGGGCCTATTCGGCCCTCCCT
>VXOE01000222.1 GCA_009840225.1 Caldilineaceae bacterium SB0662_bin_25
GGCGGAGCCCCCGCACAAGGGAGGGCCGAATAGGCCCGACCGCCCAGAAAAGCGGTGGTCAGTAGTCAGAGACGGCGCTTATTCTGGCGGAAACTGGAATGGGAACTGACCATGGCTTGGGTGCCTCCTGAGGTATACGAGAGTTCGCCCCAATATTGGGATGCACCCCTGCCAGGCACGCCTTTTCAAACACCCACTTGCCAATAATGGAGAATGAACCCGCTATGTCCAGCAAATCAAGGCCGGAGTTCGGGCCTTACTACATGCCCGACAAGTGGTGCCTGGACCGCTACATGCACACCGAGGAGGTGCGCGGCACGCTCGATCTGCCGGACCGCTTCTATGTGCGCGACACCACGATCCGCGAGGGCGAGGAGACGCCCGGGCTGTCGATGACGACGCGAGACAAAGTGCGGATCGCCGAAAAGCTGTACGAAGCCGGCGTGCAGCAGGTCGATATCGGCTATGTCGGCGCGCAGCAGGGGCACTACGAGACGGCCAAACTGATCAGGCGCGAAATCCCGGAACTGGCGATCACCGGCTTTGCCCGCGTCTGGTCGGCGGACTGGCGGAGGGACGTGGACCGATGCCAGGAGCTTGAAGTGGCGCAGGTCGACGTCCTTCAGCATCCGATCCTCATCTGGGCGTCGGACGAGCAGGTCATGGAGCTTGGCCCGGCCAGGGAGGCGCTGATCCCGCGCACGGTTGAAGTGATCGAGTATGCAAAGCGCTGCGGCCTGCGCGTGGCCTACGGCCATCCCGACGTATCGCGCACGCCGTGGGAGATTCTGCGGGAGTTCTACTCGGTTGCGGCGCGGGCCGGCATCGACCTGCTGATCCTCTACGAAGACGGCTACGGATGCCCGCCGGGCGTGCAACATCTTGTGCGCAAGATACGCGACCTGGTCGACGTGCCGCTGATGATTCACTGCCATGACGATCTCGGATTGGGCACGGCCAATGTGCTGACCGCGGTGGGCGCGGGCGCGGAAGCGGCGGACCTGGTCGTCAACGGATTAGGTGACAAGGGCGGCCTCACCAAAATGGAGGAGGTCGTCGTCGCGCTGGAGACGCACTATGGCCTTTCCACCGGTATCCGCCTGGAGAAGCTGACAGAGCTGTCCAGGTTCGTTGAGGAGGTTACGGGTTTCAGGCGCCAGATTAATAAGCCGCTGGTGGGGGAAAACGCCTACATTCACGAGGCTGAACTGCATGTCTACTGCATCGTCAAGGGGCTGTGGGAAGCCATGGAGGGCGTCCACCCGCACGTTATCGGGCAGGAGCGGACGGTCGTCTTCGGCAGCACGACTCTCCACGGCGAAGCGGTGCGCGCCCGGTTGGACGTGACCGGGCAGCGGTACAATTCGCGGGACGTTGAACTGATTCTGGGAAAGCTGCGGGAACGTTTGCAGACGCAGCCGTCCCTCACGCTGGAGGAGTTCGACGAGCTGGCGCGCACCGTGCTTGCGTAACAGGCCATGAACAGGCAACCCTATGTTTAGGGAGCTATTGTGTCCATTCTGATTTTAGGCGGAACCGGGCTGATCGGCTCACGGTTGACCAGGCGTCTGCTCAACCTGGGCCAGCGCGTGATCTGCTTCGATCTCTATCCCGATTACAGCGCGGTGGCCGGCCTCGACAACGTGGAGATCGTCGTGGCAGACGTTACCCGTTTCGAGGACATCATCGCCGCGATCCGGAAGTACGACGTAGAAAGGATCGTCAACCTCGCCTATATCCTGCCGCCGGAGTCCGAGGAGAAGCTGCAACTGGCGATGCGGGTAAACCAGATGGGCATGAACAACGTGTTCGAGGCGGCGCGGTTGATGGGTATTCGCCGCGTCGTTTACGCCTCGACCATCGCCGTCTACGGTCTGCAGGACTCTTTTGGCGACCGCCCAGTTACGGAGGATGACCACTGCTACCCCGTTACCGTCTACATGGCGCACAAACTGTGGAATGAATTCATGGCGGCCAAATACATGGAGCGCTACGGAATGCAGATTCCCGGATTGCGCATCGCCAACGTGGCCGCGCCTGGGCGGACTAAGGGCTTCTCTGCTTGGCAGAGCAAGTGTATCGACGAACTGGCCGCGGGCAACCCGTTCACAGTTCCCTCGCGCCGCGATCAGAGGCTGCTCATCATTCACGTGGACGATACGGCGGACCTGTTTGCCAAACTCTGTCTGCAGGAGGAGCTGAACTACGCGGTCTACAACTCGTTGGCCTATGAAATCACGGCGCAGGAGTGGGCCGACGCCATCCAGGCGCACCTGCCCGATGCCAGGATCACGTTTGACGAATCGGCGCCCGATCAGCCCAACATTTATAACTGGTCGACTGAGCGCATCGAGCGAGAGTTGAATGTACGGATTTCCCCGCTGGAGGAGGTTATCCGGCGGCACATCGATGAAGCGCGCACACACACGGCGAGAGTGTGATGAGGAGAGGCAGGCTCGTTCAGCAGATCAGTTGTCCCGGTAAGGGTGGGGAAGGCAATGCGTTTAGCGAACAAGGTCGCGGTAGTAACCGGAGGCTCGCGCGGGATCGGCAAGGCGATCAGTCTTGCGTTCGCCCGTGAGGGTGCGGACGTGGTGGTTGGTTACCATGCCTCCGCCGAGAAAGCGCGCCTGGTGCAGGGAGACATTGAGGCCCTCGGGCAACGGGCGTTGACCGGCAGGGCAGATGTTTCGAATCGCTCCCAGGTGGAGCAGTTGATGCGTACAGCCGTCGAGACACTGGGCCGGATCGACATTCTGGCCAATGTCGCCGGCATCACGCTGAGGTCGGCGATGGAGGAATTGAGCGAGGAGGACTGGGACCGGGTGATCGACACCAATCTGAAGGGCACCTTCCTGTGCAGCCAGGCCGCGGCGCGGGTTATGATTGCGCAGGGCGGCGGCAACATCATCAACATCGGTTCGGTTTCCGGCCTCGCGGCGCACTACAACAGGGGGGCGTACGGCCCCAGCAAGGCGGCGGTCGCCATGTTATCCAAGGTTATGGCGGTGGAGTGGGCCGACCGCAACATCCGCGTAAACACAATCCTTCCCGGCACGACCGAGACGGAGATGACCGACTATTCCTACCCGACGGCGGAGATGCGCGCCAAACGGGAGCAGACGATCCCCCTGAACCGCTTTGTCCAGCCGGAGGAGGTTGCGGCCGCGGCCGTTTTTTTGGCATCGGATGACGCCGCCGCGATCACCGGCCATTCGCTGGTCATTGACGGCGGCTTTCAGAACAGTCTTTTTCAGTTGATGGAGCGGCTGCTGACGTAAGCAAGCCCCGGCCGCATCGCCCTACAGCGCAACCACCGCCCCGCCTCGCGCAGTTACCTTGACGCCGGCTTCTTCCGCCATCGGTTGCACCGCGTCCAACGCCTGTGGGCTGGCATTGACTCCGACCTTGTCGCGCAGTTCCTCCTCGGGCCAGCCGTCCACCTCCACCGATGTCAGACCGATTTCCAGAGATGCCGCAAAGAGTTGGGGTGGACTGTACGCGCGCAAGCCCTGCGATGCGTTGTCGTTTGTTGTGTTTCGGTCAGATAGGCGACAATTGCAGGATGCCTGCTCGACGTCAGTCAGCCCGAGTCGCCCCACCCGCACAAAGTGTCCGAATTGGGACGAAGGCTGTTAGTGGCTGATTCGATACTGTACCAGATATACTACCGCCCAAATCGCTGAGGAGAGCCCGATGAGTGACCGACTCTTTCCCCCACACCTGCTCCATGCGCGCTGGCACAGCTTTGAGGCGGCCGGCTACTCGCAGCCCGTCACCGGCATTGTCTACCGCGGGGAGCCGCGGCCCACGTGCGGCATGCCGCTGGGCGGGCTGGATACCGGCTGTATCGACGTGGAGCCGAACGGTATGTTCGGCTACAGCACGATCTTCAACCACCTGGTGGCGCCGCGGGCGCTGCTGAATTTGCCGATGCTGGGGCTGGCCTGCCGGAGCGAGGACGGCGCGGAGGGCGCGTGGATACTGGTTTCGGATACGCTGGGCAAGCGGGACACGCCGCAGCCGAGCCAGAGCGCGGTGACCTTTCCGCCGACCGACTACGCGCCGCTGTATGACGAGATCGGCCTGGCGGGCGCGGCGATCGCCGACTCGATCGATTACTGGGGGCACTATCCGGTTCTGGACATGGAGTTCGCGTGCGCGGCGCCGGTCAAGGTGGGCGTGCGGGCGTGGTCGCCGTTCATCCCCGGAGACACGGTGACCGCGATGGCGCCGGGCGCGGTGTTTGAGATCCACCTGCGCAACCCGAGAGAGGTTGCACAGAGCGGAAGGCTGGCGTTCAACTTCCCCGGCTTCGGACCGCAGGAGGGGGTGCAGCGGCGGCCGCTGACGGGCCCGCTGCAGGGTGTGCTGGTGGAGAGCGGGCGGCAGGGCGATGCCTGGGAGATGGCCTATGTGCTGGCTGTTGTGGACGGGGATGCGGCAGTAAGTGACGGGGGCGCGCTCAATGCGGACAGGGAAGCGTGGGGCCGAATCGGTGACGGGCTGCCGGCGCCTTCGCTGGAGGACAGCGGCGCATCGCTGGGAATCCCGTTCGACCTGGCCGCGGGTGAGAGCCGGACGGTGCGCGTGGTACTGGCCTGGCATGCGCCGCACTGGCGCGCGGGGGGCGCGCCCGCGCACGAGGAGACGGAGCTGTTCACGCATATGTACGCGCGGCACTATGCGGACGCAGTGTCTACGGCGCGGTTTCTGGCCGGCAACCACGAGCAGCTTTTGCGGCGGGTGATCGCGTGGCAGGAGGCGCTGTACGGCGCGGAGGAGGTGCCGGGCTGGCTGGCGGACGCGCTGATCAACAATTTGCATCTGATCCCGGAGTGCAGCATCTGGGGCCAGGCACAGCCGCCGATCGGGGCGTGGTGCGGGGAGGAGGACGGGCTGTTCGGGCTGAACGAGTGCCCGCGCGGCTGCCCGCAGATCGAGTGTCTGCCGTGCAGCTTTTACGGCAACATCCCGCTGGTCTACTTCTTCCCGGAGGCGGCGCTGTCGACGCTGCGGGGCTACAAGGCGTACCAGTATGCGGACGGGCGGCCGCCGTGGATCTTCGGCGGCATTACGGCGACGGTGGAGGCAAACCGCCCCGGCTACGGCCTGAGCGCGCCGGACGTGGGCTACCAGACCGTGCTGAACGGGGCCTGCTACGTCATCATGGTCGACCGCTACTGGCAGGTGTCGGGCGACGACGCGGCGCTGGCCGAGTTCTGGGACTCGCTCAAGCGCTGCAACGACTTTTCGATGAATCTGCGTCCTGCCTACGGGCTGGCGCAGGTGATGGCGATGCCGACGCCGGGCACCGACTCGCACGGGCTGGGCGATACGGAGTGGTTCGAGGCGCCGGAGCCGGGCTGGAAGGGCTATGTGACCCATGCCGGCGGCGTGCGCATGGCGCAGGTGCAGATCATGCGGCGGATGGCGGAGGCGATGGGGGACGACGAATATCGCGCCCGCTGCGACGCCTGGCTGGAGGCGGGCGCGACGGCGCTGGAGGAGCATCTGTGGGCGGGCGACTACTATCTGAACTTCAACGAACCGGAGACGGGGCAGAAGTCCGACATGATCTTCGGCTACCAGCTGGACGGGCAGTGGGTGACGGACTGGCACGGGGTCGCGGGCGCGTTTCCGCCGGCGCGGGTGGAGAAGACGCTGCAGACGGTGGCGGAGAACAACTGCGCGCTGAGCCAGTCGGGCGCGGTCAACTATGCGACGGCGGAGGGCGAGCCGGCCAAGGTGGGGGGCTACGGCACCTTCAGCTACTTCCCGCCGGAGCTGTACATGCTGGCGATGACGTACATGTACAACGGGCAGCAGGCGTTTGGCCGCGATCTGCTGCAGCGCTGCCTGCACAACATCAGCTGCCGCTGGGGCTATACCTGGGACGCGCCCAACACGGTACGCGGCGACGCGGACACAGGCCAGCGCGCGTTCGGGGCGGACTATTATCAGAATATGATGCTGTGGGCGGCGCCGGCGGCGCTTGAGAACGAGGATTTGACGGGTCCGATGCAGGCGGGCGGGCTGGTGGCGCGGGTGATTGCGGCGGGGCGGATGTAGCTTTTGGGGTAACTACTCCGCCTTAGTCAGTACACGACCATGCAGGTCGTTCGCGCTGGCAGCATGTCTGAGATCGTAAACTGCCTCTTCAAAGCCGTCATCTTCGTCGCCCGGCCACGTGCCAAACAAGACCTGCACATCAGTCAATGGTTGTACGTTCTGCGCGCGTGCCAGTTCTTCCAGAGCAGGAGATTCCCAAGAAATGTCTGTGATTGGACCCTCCTGGCGAACAGGTGACTCGGACGAAGGGGCATGGGTCTGGTTTGCGCGGACATCTTAGCACATGTTCATGGGGAGTGCAGGCGGGGTGAGAGTGCGGTTGGCTCGGCCTCTCACAGCACGCTCCTCGGAAGGCTTTTTCGGCCAAAAAGGACCATAATAGCAGTTACCTCGCAACGTAACTCCGAGAAGAGCGAGGAGAGCATGAAGAGGAGTGAGGAGTGAGAGACACCTTTGCTCGCCTGGCTCGGGGTCGGGGATTGACTTTGGCTTAGCACGTACCCACAGACTGACAACTTAAGAGGCGTAGCCGTCCTGGTTCTGCTTGCTCCAGTCGGGTGAGTAACCGCGCGCACTGCCGATGCCGTAGGAGGGGTCGATCTGGTTGGTGTGGGACCAGGGCCAGGCCTGCGTGAGATTTCTGGCGCGAGACAGATCCGGCAAACGCGCTGACGAAGAGGGAGAAAACTCCCCTTTGACAAACGCAGAAAAGTATACATAATTTCCTTTATGATCGCCTGTAGCTATCGAGTGTGCGGAAGCACAAATGTCATCAAGAATGGGACCAACCTCCTCGATCAGTCGCAATATCACTGCAAAGACTGCGGCGCGTATCGGGTTTTGGCGTCGAGGAGAGAGGCGGAGAAACCCAGGCCGCTCGTTCTGAAAGCCTGATTCAGGTAACCGGTTTATCATTGACCACCACTCGGCGATGAGATCCCTACTCTAGCAATTTACTTTTTACCACTACCTTTTCCCCAGCAGAGACACTTCGTGCAGGGTGTAACGCCAACCGGCCTGAGGTGGCAAGGAGAGCGCATATGGGTAAACCGTTGCGGGCGGGTTTGATCGGTTGTGGCGGCATTGCCGGGGCGCACATGCGGGCATACCGTCAACTCGGGGGGGTGGAGATCGCGGCCGCCGCGGAGATCGTTCCGGACCGGCTCCAAGCATTTGGCGATACCTGGGGTATCGAGAACCTCTACCTTGATTACGAGGTGATGCTGGAGCGGGAAAAGTTGGATATCGTCAGTGTCTGCACACCGCCCTTCGCCCACTGCGCTCCGACGGTCGCCGCAGCTGAGGCCGGCGTGCGCGGTATCTTCTGTGAGAAGCCGATGGCCATGAATCTGGCCGAGGCCGATCGGATGCTTGAAGCCTGTGAGCGGGCGGGGACGCTACTCCAGATCGACCACATCTACCGCTTCGAGCGCAATTTCCGCCAGGCGAAGGCAATGGTGGAGGCCGGCGCAATCGGTGATCTGCTCGTGATTTCGGGAAAGTGCGTGGGGCCGCCGCGCAGTCCCGAAAACTATGCTGGACAGTACCGGCTGAATGGCGGCGGCTGGATGATGGCCCAGGGCACTCACCTCTTCGATCTGTTCCGCTTCTACGCCGGTGATCCTCTCTGGTGCCTCGCCAATGTCGAGCGCTGGCGCCCTGACGTAGACATCGAAGATGCTGCCACCGGTCTATTCGGACTGGATAGCGGTGTCAAGGCATTCTTCGAAGTAAGCGGCAACCGCGCGGACCGTACCTTTGCGTTCATGGCCGAACTGGAAGGTGTGAAGGGCCGGCTGCACATCTCCGACGGGGTGGACAGACTTCACTTCTATCAGTGGACCGCCGGAGATACGCCCGACAGTTGGCGGCCTGTGGAGACGGTCGCGGAGGATCCGATCGCTATTGTTCTCCAGGACTTCCTGAGCGCCGTTATCGATGATCGTGAGCCAGAATCCAACGGACGTGAAGGGCGGGCCGCCCTGGAGATGATCATGGCCGTATTCGAGTCCCAACGACAGGGTGTGGCCTGTATTAACTTTCCGCTGGCAATCGAGGAAAACCCGCTGGCATTGATGAACGAAGAAGGCACACTGTCTACGCCTGGTAAGGACCCTTTTCACTAATTGCGCCGCACGTCAGGAGGACACCTAACATGAAGCTCGCTCTGTTTGCTTTCGGCCAGGAAGACCATGTGGGCATCGTTGAAGAGGATGGCATCTTCGATCTCACGCGCGCGATGCAGGCATACGATCTGTTCAACAAGAACATCCAGACAGCGCCGGTAACCAGCATTCATGAGATGCTGGACAAGAACATGGTCCGTCCGGCGGTCATCGAACCGGTGGTGGACTTTATTGACCGGCACAACCTGCGGCAGGCTCTTACAGTTCCCGAAGGGGCAGCCGATCATCCACTGCGGGCGCCCATCAGGCGGCCGGGAAAGATTATTGCGCTTGGCGGCAACTACTCCTTCCCAGGCTATCCGGACCCTGAAGAGCCACCCTTCTTCTTCAAAGTCGCGACCTCAGTTATCGGATCTGACGAGCCAATCATTTACAAGAAGATCATGAAACAGGTGGAGCCGGAAATCGAGCTGGCCGCGGTGATCGGCGCCCGTGCGAGCGATGTACCCGAAGAGGACGCGATGCAATATGTGGCCGGCTATACGGTGCTGAACGACGTTACGGCCCGCGATCTGCAGAATGCCGCATGGGATATCCAACGCCCCTGGGAATATACCAAGAGCATAGATACCTTCACGCCCGTCGGCCCGCACCTGGTCCTGCCCGAAGCGGTGAGCGACCCGCACGACCTGGAGATGATTATGCGAGTCAATGGCGAGGTCGTGGCCGAAGCCAGCACCAACACGATGCTGTTCCGGATTCCCTTCCTGATCGAGTACCTCAGCCAGTACATGACGTTGGAACCGGGCGACATCATTGCGACGGGAACGCCGGCCCACCCGGAGGCGCTGCACCCCGGCGACGTGATCGAGCTGGAAGTGGCTGAGGTGGGCGTGCTGCGGAATCCTATTGTGGCCGAAGGTTGATAAGGAGGTCCTGGTGAGCAGCCAAAGAGAGTCACCGCCGTCAGCGGTTTTTCCCTGGGTAAACGCGGCCGCATCGGCGGCGAGCGGGCCGGCGTTGCGTATTCTGGGGTTGGAGTGTGGCTTTGTGTGGACTACCTGGGCGGTCCTCGAAGGCCGGCAGCTTGTTGACGGCGGCGTGTTTCTGAGCGACGACTATCTGGAGCCAGCCGACATCGGCGCCATGACGCGCACCGAACTGGTGACCCGCCGATTGTACGGCATGCATCTCGGCCTCGTGCATCTGATGGACGGTTACTCGCCCGGGTGCGTGGCTGACTGGAGTCCAGACATTGACCGGAGTGATACAAAGGCAGTGGAAGACCGTCTGGAATTTACCTACCGGCACGGGCAGAGCCAGGGGATGATCAAGAATCTCTGCTTTCAGCGGGGTCTGACCGTGTTGGGTGTGCCGGCTGCAAAAGCGAAGCAGGCGGTGACCGGCGATCCCGAATCCTCCCGCGCCGCGGTGGAGGCTGCGCTGATGGAGAAGCTGGTGGTGTCGGAATTCACGGCGCGCGAGTTCAGCATGGACGACGGCCGCGTGATCAGCGACAACTGCGCCGGCGCTCTCGCCGTGGCCTATGCCGCGCAGGTCCAGTTAGGAGAATAGCTGTAACTACCAAGCCATGTTCTGCGTGTACTGTGTGCGGTCCGTCCGGGGGGAATGTACGGCCAGTATTTCTGTAGCGGGCTCGCGATGGTCATAGCGGTGAACGTTGGGTATCTATGGGAGTTGCCTCGCCTGTCTTGCCTGCGCTGGCACATACTTGGAATCTGCCA
>VXOE01000099.1 GCA_009840225.1 Caldilineaceae bacterium SB0662_bin_25
GGGGGCGGAGCCCCCGCACAAGGGAGGGCCGACTAGGCCCGACCGCCCAAATGCAGTGGTTAGTAGTGACGGCGCTTTTGCTGGCGGAAACTGGAATGGGAACGGACCATGGCTTGGGTGCCTGCTGAGAGATACGAGTGTTCGCCCCAGTTTTGGGATGCACCCCGGCGGCTGAAAGCGATTGAGTCACGTGGTTATACGTGCTATGATCTGAGGCGTGTTTCGGTTTGGCAGGTAACATTGGGATCGCGGTTGAGGTCTGGGTACGGTATAGGCGGGTGCAATTTCCGACTTTTGGGGCAGTCAGATTTGGGTCCGAAGTTTCTGTATTTGAAGTTCCAACATTTGTCGACAGCTGCGTGGGCAGAGCCAGAGATTGAAAGGATGCGGGTGTGTCGAAGATTCTGAAGGTTGGGGTGGTAGGCGTGGGCGGGATCGCCAGGGCGCACATGCCTGGGTGGGCCGCTTCGGAGGAGGCAGAGGTCGTTGCGGGAAGCGACATATCGGCGGAGGCGCTGGAAAGGTGGGGCGCGCTCTACGGGGTGAAGAAACTGGAAAGCGACCCAGCGGCGCTGTTCAGCGACCCGGATATCGACATAATCGACGTGTGTACGCCCAACCGGTACCATGCGCCACTGTCGATCGCGGCGCTGGAGGCGGGGAAGCACGTACTATGCGAAAAGCCGCTGGCGCCTACACCGGCGGAGATCCGGCAGATGATCGCGGCGCGGGACCGGTCCGGGAAACTGCTGATGACGGCACAGCATTTTCGCTTTCGAGGGGACTCGCAGGCGCTGAAGGCGGAGGTTGGGACTGGTGTGCTGGGTGAGGTTTACCATGCCCGCAGCTGGATGCTGCGACGGGGGTGGCTGCCCGTGCGGCCCGGATTCATATACAAGAAGCACAGCGGCGGCGGGCCGACGATCGACGTCGGGGTTCACATCCTGGACCTGACGCTGTGGCTGATGGACAATCCCCAGCCGGTGGCGGTTTCCGGGGTGGCCAAGGCGCCGCTGGCCGAACACGAGGGGGCATTCAGCGCGTGGCGGCTGGCGCCGGTGCCCAAGGATATGGACGTGGAGGATTTTGCGGCCGCGTTTGTGCGCTTCGAAAACGGGGCCACTCTTGTTCTGGAGACCAGCTGGCTTCTGCATCACGACACGCCGGGGGAGGACACGCAGATCTGGCTGTACGGCACGGAGGGCGGGTGCCACTGGCCCACGACAAAGATCCTTGAAACGAACTACGAGACGAAACAGTTTTCGAACCGATTTCTGCAGCTGACGCAGGACAAGATGGAGCCGCATGCGCTGGAATGTGTAGAGTTTGCCAAGGCTGTCCTGGAAGGGGGGCCTTCGCCGGTGCCGGCTGAGCAGTCGCTCCAGGTGCAGGAGATTCTGGACGGCATCTACCGCAGCCAGGAAGAGGGGCGAGAGGTACGCATTGGGAGCTGAGAGCTGGCCGGCAGATTGGGCCAGGATGCGAGGGTAGATTAGGCCGGCTACAGGCTGAGAACCGCCTGGGACAGGAGGACGGGGCGCTGCAGGAGAACGATGCGGCAGTGGCGCGAAACTCTTGCGGTGGGGCTGCGTATAGATTGTAAGCAGTTGTATTCAGCCACGGAGACGGCAAAGGCGCCTCTACCCAGTTCTGCAGGAGTTTGCAATGAATGAAAATACACCCAGCCAGCCTGAGCAGGCATCGGGACCGGAGGAGCAGGAGATCGTAGTACCGGAGGCTCAAACGGCAACAGAAGAGGTCGAGATCCCGGTGGAGACGGTAGAGAGCGAGGAGCGTGCCGGACGGGACGAGAACAGGGACACGTTTCTATTCCGTCATCCCGAGGACAAGATAGTCGGCGGGATCTGCGGCGGGCTGGGCGACTATTTTGGGATTGATCCGATACTGGTGCGGATCATGTGGGTGGTGCTGACGGTGGGGACGGCAGGGACCGGGCTGCTTGCCTACGCCGCGCTATGGCTGCTGCTTCCCGTAGGGACGGCAAAGGCAGGGCAGCATTCTCCGGCAACCTTAGAGTTGAATGAACGCAACGTTGGGCGGGCGGGCCTACTGCTGGTGGCGTTCGGCGTCATCTGGCTGCTGGCGAATCTTGGCGTCTTACCGGCGCTGTGGCACGTCTTCTGGAGTGTGATGGGCCTGGTTTTCTGGCCGGCGCTGTTGATTGGCGCAGGGTTTCTTTTGCTGAAGAACCAGCGGGCGTGGCGCAGTCGCTTGTTCAGCGCGCGCGCAAAAGTACGGGAGAAGAGATCGCAGGCGGCGTCGCGGCTGAACCGCGAGTCGGCCAAAAACGGTCTGCGCCGCGCGAAGTCAGTCATCCCGCTAAAGCGCAGTCGAGAGGAGCGGATGTTTTTCGGCGTGTGCGGGGGCATCGGCAAGGCGATCGGGTTGGACGCCAATCTTGTGCGGCTGATCTGGGTTGCCTTTGCGATAGGCAGCGTCGGCACGGGGGTACTGGTCTACGTGTTGACGGGTCTGCTGCTGCCGGAGGAAGAGGTGAGCGCGAAGCCGGTCCGCATACAGGAGCCCCAGGACGTAACGGTCATTGACGGGACGGTTGGTTGAGACCGGAGGCTGCGGTCCGAGTTTTGGGAAAGTGAAAGCTTTCGTGCGCAGGTAGAGTGGCATCAAGCCAGACAGGGGACATGAGCATTGGGCAAGAGTGAGAATTTCGTTATCGGCCTGATCCTTGGTGCCGTCGCCGGCGCAGCCGCAGCCTATATTTTCGGTCCGTCACGGGCCACAACATTCGACTCCAAGTACCAGTCGCGCTGGGACCGGGCTCTGGCCGAGGGGAGAGAGGCTGAGCTGAGGCGGAAGGCTGAGTTGGAGGCGGAACTGGAAGAAACGAAGCGCCGCCACACACCCGGGCAGGGCGCCTAGGACACCAGAGAGGCCGCGGCGTTGCATGGCCAGCAGCCGGGGAGGATGACCTGGTTGCATCATTGCAGGAAAGGAATGCCGCTCAGCTCTGGCAGGCGGGACAGAAGTGAGTACTGCGCTGCGCGAGCACTGTACGACTAATTGAGGTACCGCAAGTGAAGCAGGGTTCGCCGCTGCGGCGGAAGACCTGGAACTTATCCTGAAAGCCGCCCTTTGCTCCCGTCGGGGGAGCATAGTTTTGGACCGAGCTGCCCTGCGCCTCGATTCCCTCCAGCAGAACATCCCTCAAAGCCAAGTGAAGACGCTCTATCTCTTCGAGGGCAAGTGATCCCCCGGCGCGGCGGGGGTCGATCCTGGCGCGGAACAGGGATTCGTCGGCATAGATGTTTCCGACACCTGCGAGCAGGGATTGATTGAGCAGGAGCGCTTTGACGTTGGCTTTGCGCCCCGCCAGCGTCTGGGCCAGGGTCTGCGGGACGAAGGCATCGTCGAGCGGTTCGGGACCCAACTTTCCGACAACTTCACTGGTATTCTCGACCAGCCAGATGCGCCCGAATTTGCGCGTGTCGCGATATCTCAGCTGTTCGCGGGTGTCGAGGTTGAACAGAACGTGGGTGTGCTTGTCGACGGGGGCGTCGGCGGCGCTCGCGCCGGGGGCCGGGAGAGGGAGAAGGCGCAGCTCGCCGGTCATGCGCAGGTGGACGATTAGGGTCTCGGCACTGTCCAAACCGAGCAGCATGTATTTTCCGCGGCGTCCGAAGGAAGAGAAACTGCGCCCGCGGACGAGGTCGGTAAAGCGATCGGCATCGGGGGCAGCGATGGTGCGGGGCCAGTGCACCTCGGCCGAGAGGATGGTTTTTCCCTTCAACAGAGGTTTGAGCGCGCGAACGTAGGTCTCGACTTCGGGGAGTTCAGGCACGGCGGCTTCTGGACCTGGTGCGGCTAAGGAGCCAGAGCACGATGACGGCCAGAACCAGAAGGATACGGGCGTACCTGAGGACGGTAACCAGTGGCTGGTCGGCAGGTTCTGCGCCCTGGTTGTCAGAAAGTTGCTGTTGATTGGTTGCGGCGGCACCGGAACTGGAATCAGGTTGCGGCTGTGCGGCAGCCTGCTCTTGTTCGGGAGAGGCAGACTGCTGTCCTTCATCCCCGATGCTCATTACACCGATTTGAGGGTCGTCGTCTTCCTCGCCGTTGCTATCTGCCACGGCGCCTTCAGATCCGCCTTCGGCAGCAGATTGTCCGCCGGCGCCTGAATCAGGCTGCTGCGAGAGAGAGCCGCCTACGGCCGTCACCTGCCCTTCGGGGACTGCCGGGCCGCTGGAAAGCTGCTCGTTCCCTCCTGGCTGCGTCCGCTGCAGCCCCGTTTCGGCCACGAATACCAGGAGCAGCAGAACGGCCGCGAGGGCGGCTGCGTTGCGCAGCGCCAGGTCGCCGCCATTCAGGAAATTGAGAAAGCGCTGCCAGGGGCTTTGCGGCGGGGCTTCGATTTCGCTGGGCGGGGATGCATTGACTTTGGCGAGAGCGCGCCGCTCCTGGAGGACGTCAGCGACCTGATCTTCGGTCAGCGTGAAGGAACGGGGAAGGGGCACGCTGGGCAGATCCTGCAGCAGCTCGACGGTCTGGCGCAGTGTATTCACCTCCCAAGCGACCTGTTCGCTGGCCGCCATGGCTGCCTCTACACGTTGCCGTTCTTCGGTGGTAACGTCGCCGTCTACGTAAGCTGCTACCAGATCTTCATCGACCGAATTCAGACTTTGAGGATCCATATTGGTTTGCTCTCTATTATCGGCTCACGGGCTTGAATGACCTCTCAACTCTTCACGGCCTGTCCGCCACTTTGCTTGAGTGAATGGAACTTTGGCGTCTATACAGCCACCCTGCAGAGGATACAGTTCTCCCCTACTTCAAAGAATGACGATAGACAGACGGCAAAAGTTCCGCGTTCTTGCTCAGATAGTCGCGAACTCTTCCGCGCGCACGATTTATCCGTGATTTAACCGTTCCGACGGCGGCGCTGGTTATCTCCGCGATCTCTTCGTAGGCATACCCCTCGACATCGCGCAGGACGATGGCAGTACGGAGGACTTCGGGCAGGGAGGTGATGGCCGACCCGATAAGGGCCTGAAGCTCCTGGCGTTCGGCATATTCGTGGGGTGTTTCGCTGCGGTCGGTGAGCTGGGCGACATACTCTTCTTCTACGGGCATGTCGTCGAGGCTCTCGGTGCGTTTTCGCTGACGGCTGCGCAGGTGATCGTAGCAGGTGTTGACAACGATACGCATGAGCCAACTCTTGAAGTTGCCGCCACGGTAGTTGTCGAGCGCCCGATAGGCTTTAATGAAGCTGTCCTGCAGGGCATCCGCTGCCGAATCGGGGTCGTCAAGAAGGCGATAGGCGACGCCGTAGCCAAGACCCTGGTATTCGATCACCAGTTGGTTGAACGCTTCCAAGTCTCCTTGCAGAGAGCGTTCTATGAGTATGTCCTGGTCCATGAAGAGTCTGCTAAGGCACCTTTGCGGCGAACCACTCCGGAGGCAGAGGAGCGAAAGGTCACTACCCGCTCGTTGCGCAGCATTTCGGTTCGCCTGAAGTTAAGGCGGATGGGACAGAAATCCAGCGGGAAATGCGAGCCCAATAGCCGGGTATTTGACTGAATCTGACCGCAACCGCTATAATTTTTTTGAGCCGAAGTGGCGGAATAGGCAGACGCGCACGACTCAAACTCGTGTGGGGAAACCCGTGTGGGTTCGACTCCCACCTTCGGCACCAGTCTGAGTTAAGTATTCCCCGCTGGGAGAGAGCAGGATTCAGTCAGAGAGTCCCCCTGTCGGCCAAGAGAGAGCAGGCCAGAGGTAGAAGAACCCTGCTTATTGACGGTCTGCAATGGTAGCAGACCGTTTTGCGTCTTGCCGCATCTCACTTTCCAAACCTGTTTGGATTCATTATATCAGGCGCGTGGCGGTTTCTCCACTATGCCAATAGCATCCTACCATTTGCGTCCGGGAAACTTCAAGACCGGGGAGTGCAGTAGTCAGTGGTTGGTGGTTGGTGGCCAGGGCTCGGTGACGACTGTCTGATCCGGGATTTGAGGCCTCGTAGTATTGTCAGCGCACCAAGGACACTAAGTTTCGCAAAGCCGCCACGAGTGGGGCGACCGCGAGGGCACCAACAAGGGGTGCCCCTGCGGAGGTTGTGATAGGATGGCGCGTTTTGGGGCTGCGGGCTTGGTCACCTGCAAGGCTTAGTCCTTCGGTGGGATTTGCGGGAGGAAGGAAATGTCAACGCACAGTGACTCGAGGATGGATGTCAGGGTTGGATGCGGCGTCGTGGATTGCGAAGAAGTGGGGAAGTACATCTTCGTAGCAGGATGCGGCCGGTCGCGAAGGCATTGGAGATAGTTTACTCGTTCTGGCACAATAGAGGTTGAGTTGGGCCGGGAATGCGGTGTCCGAAAGGAGTAATCATGTCTGTTGATTTTCTGCGCGCAACGCCTCTTTTTCGCGACTTGTCAGACGGAGAGCTGGAGGGGATTGTGGCAATCCTGCGCGAAGAGAGTTTTCCGGGCGGGGGTACGATCTTTCGCAGCGACGAGAACTGTAGTGACCTTTATTTGATTCGCGGTGGCTTTGTGCGGTTGTTTGATTCAAACGGTTCGGTTCTGGCTACGCTGGGGCCGGGCAGTCTGTTGGGTGAGGCCGAGTTTCTGCGTGGCCTGGCGCATAACACCAGCGCGGTGGCTGCTTCAGACGTTCACCTGTGGTCTCTGCCGGACTCGGAGCTGCGCCAGCTGCTTCAGAGGCAGTACGGGATTGGGATCAAACTCAGTCAGAACTTTGGCGAGCAGATTTCGCAACTTGAGGATTACCTGGTTGAACAGCTGATCAAGACGCGTGCGTTGGGCGGGCTTCCGCACCGGGTGATCGAGCCGATGGCGCGAAGTATGCAACCGCAGCAGTTGCAGCGGGGCAAGTTTCTGTATCAGAGCGGCCAACGGGCTGAGGCACTATACCTTTTGGAAAGGGGGGCGCTGGAGTTGCAGCCTGCGCCGACCCCGGAGGAGCCAAGCCCGACTGCGAGCCTGGTAGAGCCGGGCAATCTATTCGGGGTCCTGCCGTTGTTGACGAACAAGCCGTACAATGCGAGCGCGTTTTCGGTAGACGACTGCCTGGTATGGTCGTTGCCGGCGGCGACATTTCACAGCTTGAGCAGCCAGTATCCGCATTTGCGGCGGGCACTGGGAAGACACAGCCGCAGCCGGCTGAGCTTGACGGACCAGACGCAGGCGGTGGTCAGGCTGGCGCAGACACCTCTTTTCGGCCAGCTGGAACCTTCCAACTTGCATGCCATCGCACAGAAGCTGGTATTGCAGCACGTCCCGTCAGGTGAACTGATCTACCGTCTCGGCGAGAGAAGTGATTCACTCTTGCTGGTAGATGAAGGTGAGGTGGAACTGACGGCAGAAAATGAGAGCGGTGTGCTGCAGGAGCTGGCGCGCGTTGAAGTGGGCAGCTATTTTGGGGCGATGAGCCTGTTAACGGGCGAGGACCGGGCTGAGAACGCCACTGCGATCGGCAATACGAATCTGTGGGTCCTCTACCGGTCCGACCTTGAGGAACTGGTGGGGCAGTTGCCTGCGATAGGCCAGGCACTCGACCGGGCGTTGGCGTCGCGGACTGCCTCGCGGCCGGCGCCGGTGACAGCGGAGCGACTGCGGCGGTTCCCACTGCTTGCCAACCTCGAGGTCAACGAGCTCAGGGAGGTGGCCCGCTATTTGAGACAGGCGCATTTGCGGCAAGGGGAACAGGTATTCCGGGCGGGTGCGCCGAGCGATGCGCTGTATTTCATTGAGAGAGGGGTCGTACGGCTTCAGCTACTGAACGGGGCGGGGAGTTGGACGCGCGGCGAGGGAGAGGTTTTCGGGGAGAAGGCGATTTTGTCGGATGAGCCGTACGGTCAAAGTGCGTTCGCGGAGACTGACGTAGACCTGCTCTACGTTGAGTATCCCGGGCTGGACTTACTTAAAACGCGCTTGCCCTCGGTGGCAACGGACCTGCATCGCATCCTGAGCCAGCCCGCTGGGGGCGTTGATTTTCAAGCTGGGGCGCCGCCGCGACCCAGCGTCGATCCTGCAGCTGACGGGCCGGCCAGTATTCCACAGAGGCGACATGAAGAAGGGGCGGCCCAAGCGTTTCCGCCACCGGAGGGCAGACCACGTCCGAGCGGAGGCGGCTGGTTCAACAACCTGAGCGCGTGGGGGAAGATCCGCCTGGTTCTCGTGGTCTTGCTGCTGGCCTATCTTGGAATCGTGGTGGCGCCCGGTTTGCTGGGCATTACTTTTTGAGCTGTGCCGGCGGCGCGTATGGTGGCGCCGGCTGTGAGGAATGCCGGCGGGACGACGCTGTGCCGTCTCTTTTCACCATCCCTTTGCGAGGACCGGCCACTCCAGTTCAACTTCGCCATTCCTGTGTCCAACGATGCGCGGGAAGAGATTGTTGGAGACACAGCAGTGGTTGACGAGGACACTGACTCTTTCGCCGATCTCCGGCTTGCGGTCACAGCGCGACACATCCACGTGGCCGTGTTCCTCTGAGAGTTTGAAGATTTCCGCATCAGGATATTCTACGATCAAGCCGTGGCCGGGAGACTGGCGGGCGCCATCTGCCGCGAGGGACTTGCTGCCTGAATCGAGGACGACCCTGTCGTCGGTGGGGCGGCTGACGACGGTGGCCAAGACGATGTAGGAGCATTGGTCAAGGTTCATGGCACCGGCGTCGACGAGGTTGCGGTCGCCGTAGACGTACATACCGGCGCGGTGTTCATTGATTTCGGTGAATTCGTGAGCTTGCCACATGACAAATGAACTGCCCCCGCTGACCCGCTCGACATCCAGCCCGTCCTGGGCCAGCAGCATTTTGGATTCGCCCATGAAGGCGTTCGACTCCGGATTCGAAGGGTAGACCATCAGTCCGCCAAAGTGAAGATGGGAGGCGCAGTCGATCTGGCGAGCCAGTTCGCGGACGCCTTCCGGCGTGGTCACGCCGCAGCGCTCATAGCCGCCATCCATTTCAATCAGGACGGGGAGGACGGCGCCTTCGTGCGCGGCGGCTTCGGCGTATCCGGCGACGGTGCGGGCTGAGTCCGCGGTGACGCTCATTTTTGCGCGTCGCGTCAGGAGCATCAAGCGTCTCAGTTTGGCCTTGCTGAGCAGGTTGTAGGGCAGAAAGATATCTCTGATCCCGGCGCTGCACATGACCTCGGCTTCGCTCAAGGTCTGGCAGGTGATGCCGACGGCGCCGGCTTCCATCTGCATGTGGGCGATTGCGGGGATGCGGTGGGTCTTGATATGGGGCCGGTTATCGATGTCGTGACTGTCCAGATAGGTCTGGAACCGGTCGATATTGGTGGCAAGGCGATCCAGATCGACGACGCCGACGGGCGTTTCCAGGTCCTCGATGTGCATAGTGTTACCTCGATTGAATTAAGAGAAGCACGATCAGGATGACTTCGACGGCCTTGGTCACGAGGCCGAGCCCGTAGTCGAGCGGCTGCGGGAAGATGGCAAAGTAACCGATGATCGTAACCGCGGTATAGACTATCAGAACCCAACGGACCTGGCTTCTCCAGTTTTCCAGCTGAGGGAGCAGATAGAGGCCGATGGCCAGGGCGATGAAGCCGAGCCCGTTCAGGACCAGAATGAATTGACTCTGGAAGCCAACAAACAGGTGGATCAGACCTGTCAGCAGCGCGAGGCCGATGATGCGTTTTGACTGTGAATCCAAAGAACGCAGATCCAGCATGATCGTCTTTCTCCTTTACCGGTCATACTCAAGCGTTACGCTGCTACTGGGACGGGAACATTTACTATCATTGCACAGACTGGCTTTTCTTACAACGCCGGTAACTACTAAGCCATGTTCTGTGTGCGTTCTGCCTGGGGGGAATGTACCGTCAGTATTTCCGTAGCGGGTTCTTGATGGCCATAGCGGTGCCGGTTGGGCCTGATTGGGCGTTGCC
>VXOE01000088.1 GCA_009840225.1 Caldilineaceae bacterium SB0662_bin_25
AGCATGAGGGGGCGGGGGGCGATGAGGCCGGCAATGTCGTCGGTGTCGAACCAGGCGTGGATGCCGGGGACGATTTGCGAGCCGCAAAAGTTGACGCGTTCGAAGGCAAACCCTTTCCACGGGTTGACGTAGCCCATGATGTCGGCGGCGGCGATACGGGGCTCGGCAGCGGCGGCGAATGTGGTCATGGTGCCGCCCTGTGAGAGGCCCATCATGCCGATGCGTTTGGGATCGACCTCGGGGCGGGTCTCAAGGTAGTCGATGCAGCACTTCATGTCCCAGATGTTGAGGGTCAGGGGCCAGCGGTCGAGCATGGTGCCGCGGATGTAGTTGACGTTGCAGGGGTCCCGGCCGGGGAAGGGGTTGCGGCCGTCGCGGCGTTCGCCGAAGCCGCGCAGGTCGGGTGAAATCGTCAGGTAGCCGGCCTTGGCCATCTGGAAGCCGTAGTCGTAGTTGTGAATCTCGATGTTGGCGCTCAGCTCGTCGCTGGAGCGGATGCCGGCGACCGGATCTTTGCCGAAGGGCCCGTGACCGTGCGAGCAGAGGATGGCGGCGTTGGTGCCGTCGGCGGCCATTGTTTTAGGGCGCAGGACCTGGCAGGGCACGCTCATGAACGGTTCGGAGTTGAAGACCACGCGTTCGCGGATGAGGCCGTCGTCCTCGACGCTGCTCTCGACTTCGGCCTCCAATGGGACCGGGTCGGGGAAACTGCCCAACAGTTCCATATACTTGGCGTGCGCGGTCTGATGCCAGCTCTCCCAAGTCCCCTTTTGTGCGCAAAAGTGCAACTTTGGCGTGAAATTTTCGACTTGGTTTTCCCAGTATGCCTGCATCGAGAAGTTGCGTGTCGCCATCGTCCTCTCCTTGCGCGCCGGATTGGGGCGCGCCTTTTCGCCAGACATTATAACACGGGAAACTGGCCGGAATAGCCCGAATTTGCGCCGAGAATGCCGCGAAGCTCGTCATCGCGCACGGTTTTGAGGACGTAGTCGGGGACTTCGGTGCCGGGCCAGTTGACGAACCAGTTGGGGGTGAAGCCGTAGAACATGGTGTAGCGCACGTTTTCGCTTAGGATGGGCACGCCGGCGTGGAGGAGGGTCTCGGTGAAGTGGAGGATGCTGCCGGCGGTCGCAGTGGCCTCGACGATGGGGCATTTATCCTTCAGCGTCTCGTAGTTCCCTTCGAGTTTGTGCGAGCCGTCGAGGATCATGGTGCCGCCGTCGCCCGGGGAGACGTCGGTCAGGTAGGTGATGTTGTTGAGGAAGACGCAGTTGATCAGGTCCGGGTCGGTGTCGTGGGGGAACGTGCCCCACTTGGGGCGGAGGCCGCGGTGCCAGCCCATTTTGTCGGGATCGCGCAGGGGGTCGTACTGGGTGCGGCGATCGGGATGGGGGCGTTTGATCATGGCGTGGCAGGTCTCGTACTTGATTTCTGCGCCCATGAGCTGACGGTTGGCCTCGAGCACCTGGGGGATCATGAGCCACTCGCGGAAGATGGGATCACCGTTTACCATGCAGTCGATGTGGACGATTTCGTCGTCGTCTTCGTGGGCGAGGGGGCGCACATAGTGGGACTGCCGTTCGAGGGCAGCTTTGTAGGCTTCTATCTGTTCCGGGCTGAGGACGTTTTCCTCCAGGACCCAGCCATGGTCGGCGAAGTGGCGCAACTGATCGTGGGATAGCATTATCTTCCTCCCCCGCTACTCGTCTCAGAACCAGTGCGGTGACTGCGGCTTTTTCGTGCGGATCGACTCGAGCGCGGCGGCGCAGACGGACACGATGTTGGCGCCGCGGCTGGCCGGGATGGGGTTGCTGATCTTGCCGTCGAGGAGGTCCAGGTAGTCGATCACCGAGCGGCCCCAGCCGTGCCCGCCGACGATCTCATCGGCAGAGTCCTCTTCGATGTCGGCCGGTTCGTGGTCGCGGCGGAAGTGTTTACCCTTCCAGAGCGTGCCCTCGGTCCCGTAGACGGCGAGGAAGCCGCCGCCCATGCCCTCGCCCATGCCGTGGCCGGAGCAGCCGCTGGTGACGTAGACCTTGCCGGCGGCGCCGTTTTCGAACTGGAGGATGACGATGTAGCAGTCGTCGTCGGGGAACATGGGGACGCTCATCTTGTTGCTGTAGGCGTAGACCTCGGTGACGGGGGATTCGACGGTCCAGAGGATGAGGTCGAGGGGATGGCAGCCGCCGCCGAGGAGGATATTCTGTGGATTCTGTTTGTCGATGCGCCAGGGCGTGTGGTGGGCGCCGTCCGGGGCGTAGTGGCTCCACATGTCGTGGATGTAGTCGCCCTGGACGAAGAAGACGTCGCCGACTTCGCCCTTCTTGGCCATCATGGCCATTTCGTGCCAGGGGTGCATGTAGCGCATGGTCTGGTCGGTCATGACGTGGGTGCCGCTTTGGGCTTCGGCGTCGAGGATTCGCCGGCAGTCTGCGACGGTGGTTGCCAGCGGCTTTTCGACGAGGGCGTGGCAGCCCTGTTCCAGTGCCATGACGGTCTGATCGGCGTGCAGGTGGTCGGGGCCGGCTACGACGACGACGTCGGGTTGGGTTTCACGCAGGAGCTGGGCGTAGTCGTCGCCGAGGGCGGCCTGCGGGTAGAGGTCCTTCATTCTGTCGAGCATGTGTTGCTGGGGATCGACGACGCCGGCGATCTCGCCGCGTCCGTCGGTGGCGGCCACCTGGGCCACGCTGCGTCCGGCGCTGCCGCCGCCGCTGATCAGGAATCTGTACTTGCTCATTGCTATTCAGTCCTTGCTTAGTTGTTCGCCGTGGGAACGCTGTCGGGATCGAGGAAGGCGACGTCGCTTTCGTCGTCTTCGAAGCGGGTCATGCCGATCTCTTTGATGGCGCTGTCGGGCACCTTTTCGAGCGGCGTGTAGCTGGGGTGGTGCGCCTCGCGGTAGGGGTTGTTGCGGGCGGCGTTGTAGCAGCAGATCAGCGACCAGCGCGGGTTGCTGGAGCGGTTCTGGTCGGAGCGGTGGAGGATGTTGCAGTGGAAGAAGAGGGCGTCGCCGGGCTCGGATTCGCAGTGGACGAGTTCGAGGCGTTTTTCGGCTTCGAGGACGCGCTCCAGTTCGGCGCCGGCCTGCTGGCCGGTCTCCACATGGGTGATGCGGCCCATGTGGTGGGAGCCTTTGAGCACCTGCATGCAGCCGTTCTCGCGCGTGGCGGGGTCGACGGCGATGGAGACGCTCGACATGAGCGGGTAGAGGACGTAGTTGTCGTACCAGTAGCCGTAGTCCTGGTGCCAGGCCCAGGCGCCGCCGACCTCGGGGTCTTTGAGGATCATCTTGGAGTGGTAGTGGTAGACTTCGCCGCCGAGGAGTTGTTCCATGGCGTTGACGACGCGGTTGCAACGGGCGTACATGCCGTAGATGCCGTTGCCGGGGTGGTTCCAGAGGGTGAGGCGGACGGTGCCGCCTTCGCCGTCCTCGCGGCCGAAGGACTTCTGGTCCATCTGGCGGTCGGCGATGGCCGTGCGGCGCAGGAGCTCGATTTCTTCGGCGTCGAAGAATGACTTGACGATCAGGTAGCCGTCGTCGTGGTAGGCCTGGATTTGTTCTTGTGTGAGCATGATGTCTTCCTTCTATTCAAGCAGTGTCGGACATGAGCCAACTGCGAATGGTGAGAGTCTGTGCTAAGGACACAAATGAAGTTTCTTTTCCATCTCGACAACCGTCAATGACACTCCCTCCAGCTCTTCCTCTTTGCGGGATATCTCCCTGAATCCTTGTTTGCGATAAAAGGACAGCCCTCTTTCGTTCTGTTCCTCTACCTCCAGGCGGAGAGTCTCTGTCCCTGGGAAGGCGGCTACGCAGGCATCCATCAACCTGGCGCCGATGCCCTGGCGCTGGTGGCCGGGCAGGACATAGAGACGTGCAATGTATACGATTTCTTCGCTTGGCCGGCCCGCTGTAACTAGTCCAACGATTTCACCTTGCTCGTTCTTCGCGACGTTGAAAAAGACGCGCTCGTTCTCGATTTCAGCGGCCAGTGTTTCCGGGCTGTGCCAGAGCGACGTTATCTTCTGGATCACCTCTAATGGCAGGAACGGCCTGTAGGCGTCGATCCAAGTCTCGCTGAGAACCTGCTTGATCTCCCGTACCTCTTCGACTTCGGCTGGCTGGATTGTCAAAGTCTCGACCTCTGTTTCGCCAGGGGGAATTTCCGGCATCGACAGTTCCTCGTCGTCATAAATGTCCATTTCAGGCGCGTTCCAGTCTTCGGCGAAAGTTGCGAAGCCTGCACGCAGTTCGGCAGCCAGACTCTCGTCGATCCCCTGCTCACGCAGATCGATGAGGCCTGAATTCAAAGTCACTGGATACTTGGGCAATTTCGTCGGTCGCTCCTTGAAGAGACGCTATTCTCAGATAGGATTCAGGTGGCCTTCGGGCCAGTCCTCGGGGGTGAAGGGCCAGTTGAGATTGGCGCAGACGTCTTTCCAGCGTTCTTCCATGTCGGGCAGGTAGAGGAGGGGGATCCAGCCGAGGCGCAGGTAGATGCTGAGGGCGGGCAGGCGCCAGTCGTCGGTGTTGAGGAAGATGTTTCTGTAGCCTCCCTCGAGCAGGCGGCGCATAACGGCTGCGCAGACGGCCATGCCCAGTCCCTTCCCCTTATGTTCGGGATCGCCTGCCACCCAGCCCAGTTCACCGCCGAAGGGGTGTATGTCCTGGGGCCTGTGGTTGGCCATGGCGGAGGCGACGATCTTGCCGCTGAGGCGATGCTCGATGAGGAACCAGCCGCCGGGCAGGATGTGCGACAGCCAGGGCTCCAGCATTTCGTAGTTCCAGCGAGTGAAGCCGGCCAAGTCCATAACTTCGTACCAACCCTCTTCGTCGCCGGGTTTGTAGGTGCGGAGTGTGTAGCCGATGGGGACGTGGACAGCGGGCGGCGAGCCGAGCAGCTGCTCAGGCCAGATCATCTTCAGTTGTTCCTTCTTTCTTTCCTCACTCATGCTATTTATCCTTTGATTCCGGTAATCACAATCCCCTGCAGGAAGGTGCGCTGGGTGACGAAGAAGATGGCGATTGGCACCAGTGTGGAGACGACGGTCATGGCCATCAGGTACTGTATGTCGACCTCCGTGCGCCCTTTGAAGCGGCTCAGGCCCAGCGTGATGGTGAAGAGCTGGGGCGAGTTGATGTAGATCAGCGGTGCGAAGAAGTCATTCCAACTATAGGTGAATTGGTAGATGGCGACAACAATGAGGGCGGGCCGAACCTGGAAGAGGAGGATGCGCCAGAAGACGGCGAAGCGGCTGCAGCCGTCGATGAGGGCGGCGTCGTCGAGCTCGCGGGGAATGGTGAGGAAGAACTGGCGCAGCAGGAAGATGCTGAAGGCGTCGCCGAAGAAAAGGGGCACGACGAGCGGCTTGAAGGTATTGACCCATTCCAGCCAGCTGAAGATCATGAAGAGCGGGATCAGGGTCACCTGCATGGGCAGCATCATGGTGCTCAGGACGATGACGAAGAGGGTGGTGCGGCCGGGGAACTGGATGCGTGAAAAGGCGAAGGCGGCGATTGAGCAGGAGAAGAGAACGGCCACGACGTTGAGTGAGGCGACAAAGGCGGTGTTGGAGAAGAAAGTGATGAAGTCGCCCTTGAGCCAGGCCTCTACGTAGTTGGCCCAGCGGTAGGTCGGCGGGATCCAGACCGGGGGGATTTTCCAGATCAGGCTCTGTTCTTTGCCTGCTGTGAGCAGCATCCATACCCAGGGGGTGAGAAAGAGGGCAGCGCCGGGCAGAACTAGTATCCACAACCAGACCTGGTGAATCACGGAGCGCCACAGCGGCCCGGCTGGGCGGGTGTAGCTGAATCTTTTCTGCTCTACGAAAACGTTTTCGGTACGCATTGTTTTTGAGGCGAGAGGGGGGAGTAGAGAGGAGAGAGAGAACCTCTCCTGCCTCCTGCGTAGAGACCCCCATGGGTGCTATCTGGCGGCTTCTCCTTCGTAGTAGACCCAGCGGCGGGACGAGTACTGGAATAACAGGGTAAAGGTGATGATGATTGCAAAAAGGACCCAGGCGGCGGCCGAGGCGTAGCCGAAGCGGATCTGCAGGAAGGCCTTGCGATAGAGAAAGAGGACCATGCTCAGGGTGGCGTTGTTGGGCCCGCCTTCGGTCATGATGAAGGCCTGGGTGAAGAACTGGAAGGCGTAGATGAGGCCGATGGTGACGTTGAAGAAGATGGTGGGCGTCAGCATTGGGATGGTGACGTGCCAGAACTTGCGGATGCTGTTGGCGCCGTCGATGGTGGCGGCCTCGTAGAGGTGGGTGGGGATGCCCTGGAGGCCGGCCAGGTAGAGGAGCATGTTGGCGCCGACGCCCCAGACGCTCATGATGATCAGCGAAGGCAGCGCCCAGGTCGACGAGTAGAGCCAGGACGGTCCATCGATGCCGAAGATGGCGAGGAAGTTGTTGAGCAGGCCGGCGCGGGGGTTGAAGATCTGGAGCCAGAGCAGAGAGACGGCGACGCCGGAGATGACGGTGGGCAGGTAGTAGATGGTGCGCCAGATGCCGAGACCGAGCAGCTTCTGGTTTAGCACGAGGGCGATCATGAGGGCGAGGCAGGAGCCGAGGGGGACGGTTGAGAAGGCGTAGATAAAGGTTACGCGCAGGCTCTTCCAGAAGAGGTCTTCGTTGAACAGGTCGCGATAGTTTTCGAGGCCGACGAAGAATGTACTGGTGAGGAGGTCGGAGCGGAAGAAGCTCAGTCCGAGCGAAAAGAGCATCGGCCCGAACACAAAGGACAGGAAGCCTACCATCCAGGGCAGGAGGCAGAGATAGGCGGTGATCAGATCCTGCCGCTTCTGGGAGGAGCCCACCCGCCACTGTCTTGCCAAGCGCGTTGTCATGCCGTTCCTCAGCGTTCTCAGAAAGGAGGGAAGAGGAGAAAGGAGTGTTCTTTCACTCCTCTCTCCTCATTACCCTCTCCGTATTTTATCCCATTCGTTCGAGCGTCGCGTGCTGGGCTTCGGTCACCTGCTGCGAGATGTCGACCAGGATGCTGACGGGCTCGGAGCCTTCAACATAGATGGCCTCCATGGCGGGGACGAGGAGCTCTTCGGCGACGGACTGGAAGCGGAAGAGCTGCGGGCCGCGGGCTTCGCCGGTCTTGAGCTGGTCGACGATGACCTCCAGCTGCACGGGTTCGAGGCGGCCGTCGATCTCGCGCAGGAAGCCGGGCCACTTGTCGGCGGAGCTGGCGAGACCGGGCAGGCGGCCTGAGCGGCGGGCGACGTTGTCCTGGTACCATTCGCCGGCGCCGATCCACTTGACCCAGTTCCAGACATCGTCGTGGTTGCCGCGGTCGGCGACGCCCTTGTAGACGCACCACTGGTCGGGGGCGCCCATGCAGACGCGGTCGACGGGGCCGGTGGGGATGTGGTTGATGTCCCAGGAGCCCTCCTCCATCTGGTCGGCGAGGTCGAAGAACTGGTCGGCGCTGCGTTCGGCGAAGGCGACGATGTCGGCGGGGAGGACGCCGGTCCAGGTGTTGGGGATACCGGAGGCGTTGACCTGGTTTCGCTGGGCGAGGCAGTTGAGGTCCCACATGTTGTGGCGGATCCACTCGAAGGCGGCCAGTGCCTCCTCCTCGCCGAGCATGCATTCCATCAGCGTTTCGTCGTCGCGGACCATGCCGCCCCAGGCCTCGACATAGTAGAAGTAGCCGAGGACGTAGCTGGGCCGCAGCTGGCCGCCCCAGCGTGTGATCTCGCCGTCGTCATCCTTCTTTGTCAGGGCACAGGCGGTAGCGGCGCAGTCGTCGACGGACCAGTCCTGTTCGGGGTAGGCGACGCCGAGCTCGTCGAAGGCCGGTTTGCTGTAGTAGACGCTGGTTACGTCGATGTTGGTGACCATGGCCATGCGGATCTGGGTGATCTGGTCCCAGCACTGATCCCAGCCGGCGGCGAGGAAGATGTCGTCGGCGTCGGGGACATCCTGGTCGACGAGGGGCTGCAGGTCGAGGAGCTGTCCTTTTTCGGCCCAGGTGTTGATGATGGGGGGCCAGGTAGACATGACGTCGGGGGCGGTGCCGGCGGCCATGTTGGTGAGCACTTTGGTGGACCAGCCGTCGCCGTGGGGTTCCCAGAGGATTTCAACTTCGGGGTGCTCCTCGTAGTAGCGGGGGAAGGCCTCGTCCTGGTGGTACTCGGCCCACTGGATGCCGGGCACGTTGGCGAACCAGTCGAAGCTGGCGAAGCGGATCTGGGTCCGTTCGCCGTCGGCGTCGGAGGCGGCAGCGCTGTCTCCGGCCATTGCGTCGCCGCCGGCGGGCGCCGGGGCGCAGGCGGCCAGGGCGGCGGTACCGGCGATGCCAGCGCTCAGGCGCAACATATCGCGTCGAGTTAAACGGTTGGACATGGTGAGTTCCTCCTGTGGAATGATGCCTGGCTATGCTGTAGCCAAGTTGAATCGAGAAGACTCCCGTGCAGTGTGCGTTACTCTCTTTTCGCTAAGTCACCTCGGCGACCTTTGCGGGCAGTCCGGTGCGGATGGACTCCCAGCAGGCCGAGGCGGTGGCAATCACTTTGGCTCCCGCGACTTCATCGATGAGGGGACGCTTGTCCTCGCGCAGACACTCTTCAAAATGGCGCATGTAGCGAATGACTTCCTGGCCGTGCCCGGCTTCGCGCCTGAACTCCAGGCTCATTTCGGGCTGGCCTTGGATCTTGTCGAGAACGAACTGGTCGTTGACGAAGGACCCTTTATCGCCGAAGATGCTCAGTCCCAGCTGGGGCAGCGGCGCCTCCACCAGCCCGTATACGGCCATTATGCGGGCGATGACGCCGGAGCGGAAACGCAGGTTGATGAGAAAGTTGTCATGCTTATCGGCAGGGTAACGGTCGTCCATGTGACTGCAGGCGGCGTAGGTGAAGACCTCATCGACATCGCCCAGGAACCAGCGAAGCAGGTCGATGGGGTGGCAGGCGCCGCCGTAGAGCCAGTCCTGCGGATGCTCGTGGCGCCAGGCGGTGCGGTCCATGACCGGTCGCATGTCGTGGACGTAGTGGGCTTCGGCGAAGAGTGGGCGGCCGAGGTCGCCGTCGTCGAAGAGTTTTTTGGCGGCCATGAAGTTGGGGCGGAAGCGGGAGGTCTGCCCGGTCAGGAACTTGAGGCCGGCCCTCCGGACCAGCTGCACGACGCGCCGGGCCTCCTGCAGAGAGACGACCATGGGCTTGGTGCAGATGATGTGCTTGCCGGCGGCGACGGCGGCTTCGATGTGCTGCATGTGCAGGTGGTCGGGCGAATAGATGCCGACGACGTCGACATCTGGTTGCAGCGCCAGCTCCTGGTAGTCAGAAGTAAGGTGGGTGATCCCGTGCTCCCGGCCCAGCCGCTCGAGTCGTTCCGTGTCGCTGTCGCAGAGGGCGCGCACCTGCATGCTTGAAGTCGGATCCTGGTTGATGGCGAGCATGTTGGCGCCCATGCCAAGGCCGATGACACCGACGCCGATCTCCTGGCCCATTCTTCTACCTAACATGAGGATTCCCGTCTGAAGTGTGCGCGGCGCGCAGTGCGCGCCTGCTCTGGTGTTTCACCGTAACTACCAAGCCATATCCTGTGTGCGGTCTGCCTGGCCGGAATGTACTGCCAGGATCTGTGAAGTGGGCTCTTGAAGTTCATCGCGGCGCACCTTGGGTCCACCTGGACGATGCGTCGCCTGGCTTGCGTACGCAGGCACGTAGTCGGAAGCGGCTAAGGCGCGGGGTGGGGGTGGAAGCCCGGTCGCCGCGGGTCGTCAAGGTCATATTAGCCACACACTCGCTGCGGCGCGAGCAGTAGGGGGGCGTTGGGGGGGGGGGGGGCCCCCCCCACACGCGCCCCCCCCCCCCCCACGGCGATCAAAAAAAAACAACACCAGCCCAACCACACCGAGTAAGCGGTAAGAGGGAGAAGAGATTAAAAAAAA
>VXOE01000188.1 GCA_009840225.1 Caldilineaceae bacterium SB0662_bin_25
GTTGGGGGCGGAGCCTGACAGATTCCACGTCAACTTAGTATTCGCTAAAATCGGCGTCGGCAAACCCGGGGACTAGATCTCCATCGACCCCCGTGAGCCGCGGACCGCTAGCCCGCGGTCCGACGACACCGTTCGCGGCACGAACATACCGCTTGAGACCAACGGCGAGATTCTCGCGAAGAAGATTCGCTACCGCATGCTGGGCAACGCGGAAATCGTTCCGCGTGATCTGTACGACATCGCTGTTTCCCGGCGCCTCGATCCGGGGGCGCTCAAGACTGCGCTAGAGGGGATCGACACGCCCCAGCTTGAAGACATCAACAACGAGCTGCACTATCTTCGCCCGGACTTCATGGGCCACGGGCGGCAGAAAAGATTGATCCGCCCTGTCTACCCGGAGGACGCGGCGGACGCGGTCGCCATTGTTCGCCGGCAGTTTCAGCAGGAGATTGATTCCAGAACGCCCCGACCGTACCGACCACCGCCGGCGTGGGAACGCTGACCGGCTCGCACCATGCTCGATCTCGACAAGATCCGCCGCTACTACTTCAACCCGCCTCCCGACGACCCGGAGCGCGTTCCTACTCGCGAGGAGCTTTACGCCAGCGAGGAGCGCCGTGCTGTCGAGCGTTGTCTGTTGGGGGGCGGCGACCCGAGGGAGCGGGGACTCGGTGAGCACGGATCCCTGATTGGGGGTCCGGACAAACCGCTGCGGCAATTCACCTGGGACCCCGAGTTCGCCCCCCGGAGCCGAACCCCGCTGCCGCTCGCCTGGTTCGACAACCCCCGCGCCCGATCCAGGCCCTCGGATTCGGACCCGGATGCGGTTCGCGTCTTCTTCGGCCACCTTTCGGGCGGCCATCTTGCGGGCTACCCGAACCGGCCCGGCGGGGCGGAGCTTGCCCGCATCTTCCGCGCGTCCCGCCCGACTCCCACGGAGCGGGACCAGGTGTGGCACGTCTTCGCATGCATCGACCTCCGGGACCTCCCCGGGCTCTTCTCAAGGGGAGGGATGTCATTGTACGAAGTCGCCCGCGCCATCCATCTCTCAGGGACCCGCCGACCGCACGTGATCGCCTGGATGAACCAGTTCGGCGTCCGTCCGGGCTAGCCGTGCAGTCAGGCGACACGGCCGCCTACTGGGACACGCTGGCGCCGCATCACTGGCGCCTCGAGAACAACTACCTGAACGTGCCGAGTGTGCGTCTGATCCTCGGCGACGTTCGCCCACCCGTCATGGTGGTCGGTTCCGGTCAGGGGCTGATCGTCGAGGAACTGCGGCGTCAGGGGCTGCGATGCGACGGCATCGATCTGAGCGCCGGGATGATGGAATACGCCAGGTTGCGCAGAGGCCTGACCCTTGTTCGCGCGAATGCGGCCGCGATGCCGTTCGCCGATGGGACCTATGAGACGGTCATCGTTGCGACCGGCGTCATCGACTTCATGGCCGATGCGCAGCAGATCGAGACGGTCCTGCGCGAAGCGAACCGGATCGTTTCGGGGACGGGCAACGTCTTCGTCGCGTTCTACAGATACAGTGCGGCGCAGCAGCGCTTCCTGACCTCGCTGGGACTCCTGCGGGATGGCACGTTGCACATGCGGTCGGCGATGGTGCTGAGTCGCCTCGGCTTCGGTGCGCTGGTGGCGTGGGTGGCGAAGACGGCCAGGATCAGCACGTTCCAAGCCGTCCTGTTGTGCATCAGCACGGCCCTCGGATCGACGAAACGGGAACGCGCAGCAGCCCTCGCGATTCGGCGGGTGCTCGCTCAGGCCGGGGATCCCGACGCCTTCATCGAAGCGACGCCGGAGACGCAGCCGTACCGCGACAAGGCGGCGATCGGACGCCTGTTCGAAAGCCTGTCGATGAGAATCGAGGACTGGCAGACATCGAGCAGTTGCCATCTGGTGCGGGTGTCGCGGCGGGAAGGGTCACCACCACCGGTCACGGGGAGTCGGCCGGCAGGATGCGATACTGGAGGGACACGCCCAGGCTGATACGCGCGCTCGGATCGGCTCGGTCTTCGGATCCGACAGCGGCTTCGGTCGAGATGGTCATTCGGCGAACAGTCCAACCCACACCCAGTCCGAATCCGGTCACGTTGTACGTGTCTCCACGCATGGACTCGGGTTCCGTTTTGATCACGCCGGTCCCGTATTCCACGAGCCCGTAGACGATCGGCCCCTCGCCCTGGCCCAAGCCCAGGCGGACCCGGCCGAGATACTGATGATCACGCCGGGTGTTGTGGTCGTACTGCACGTTCCAGCGAACCATCTGGGCCAGGAATCCCATGGACGCCCAAGCGGCGGTATCCGGGAAACGCACCACGGCATCCAGATTGGCCCCCGGAGAGAACAAGCCGACGAGCTCTCCCCTCATCCCAACGAGCACGTCGAGCGGCGGACCCTCCTCCGTTGACCGATCGCGCTCCCGGCTCACCTCCTGTGCCTCAAGGACGGACGCGGTCAACGCCCCCGCGGCCAGCGCGACGATGCCAAACCTTGCTCCACGCCACTCCACGCGCTCTTCCCCCCGCGCATTCTGCACGTGTTCTGGAGATGCTGCACCTGGAAAACTCGGACTCCGACACCCCCGTTTCCCTACCCCGGCGGATGGCGGATGGCCTCCGGCCCAGAACGACTACGGGCTGATCCACGCCGAGGGAAGCTGGGTGGAGCGGGACCGGGCCGAGGCGGTGAACTGGTTCCGGATGGCGGCGACGGCGGACACTCCCAGGGCCAGCGCAACTTGGCGGTGGCCTACCACAACGGGCGCGGGGTCGAGCGGGATGCGACGGAGGCCATGCGGTGGAACCTGATGGCTGCCGAGCAGGGGGGCACGGTTTCGCAGATCGCCATTGGCGATGATGTGTTTCACCGGTGACGGCGTCGAGGAGGACGATAACGAGGCGGAGGAGTGGTTCCGGGATGGCAGAGGAGGCGGATCCGGTAGCGATGAAGATCGTGGAGATGATGGAGCCACGAGATCGCCGCGATCTGGAAGGACGGGCATATCGTGGATCGTTCGGTCGGCTCCGCAGGGGCCCCGCCGGAAGCCGAGATTGCCCCCGCCGTCGCGCCCGAGGGGTAGACCCACGTGGAGATCCGGCTGGGGAACTTCCCTACGGCGACGCCGGAAATCATTGCGGGGCTGGCGCTTGTGGCGGAGGGGCCGGTTGGGGATTCGCGTTCGAGGTGGAGGTGAGGTGAGTGGACTCGCTATTGGTTCCGTCGGCGATCTTCGAGACGGCAAGCTACCTGCGGCTCATCCCTGTTGTCGATCTAACGCTCGAGACCCAGCCAGCGCTGAAAGGAGTTTAATCAAACCCCGTCAATCGCCGGATGCCGACCTGCAGGCCCCTTGGCGACCGCAACTCGGACAACGAAGTCATGAGAACATGCGCCTGCGGCCACCTCGCGCTATTGTGTCTGGCCAACGACGAATCCCAGCGCCCCTCGAAGGTGACAGCAGACGCCATGAAGATGGATGCGCCCCTCTTTGGAGAAAAAACCACTACGCGCAGTCGCGCCAAGGCGTCACGTCGACAAGCCTACGCGATGAGGTATCAAACAACCACCATCCGCGACCTACTAGGCGAATGGAAGGGTGACCGAAAGGGCTACGGGCTCACCGTCACCTTGGAACTCGAAGGATAGCCTAGCATGCAGAGATCCGAGCGTGAAAACCGAGACCGCGCGTCCGGCATCACGCGGCAAATCCATGAGCGTTACCCTTGGTTTGCCGACGTGTTCTTCGGATCAGCCGATTCGTTGACGGCAAAGCCCGTTCCACCTCTTGTCGGCGCCATGCTTCACACGATGGATCACGGTGCCGAGGCAGCTTGCATCGTACTGCCCGCCAAGGACGAATTGGCCTTCGCTCTCGCGCTCACCAACGCCTTTGGTTCCATCAAGGGCCGATTTGAACACGTCGAGTTAGATCGGCTCACAACACCACTCCGACCTGGCACCAAGGTCCGCGTGGCCCCGGACAATCGTGTCTGGTTGGTCCACAGTGACGGCGCTCGGATCAAGGGCAAGCGCTGGATTGGACTACGCAACCCCGCTGATGACCAGATCAGCTACATCAGCGAGGACGAAGCGTTCCGGCTAACACCCACGGATTGCGATGGTCCGAAGCCCAAGAAAGGCAGCCGGATTGATCCTTGGAGCGCCTCCCCACTCGACGCACTATTGGAAGTCAATACGGGCGGCAACCTCGACGTCTTCGGATGCAGAGTGATTCTGGTGGCTCCGCAGCAGAAGACGAGCGTCACGGCGGAGGACGTTCTTGTATCTGGCGCCAATTGCGTGCCCACCCCTGCATCTGCATTAGTCACATGGGGAAGAGTGAAAAAGAATGGTCGTATTGTCGCAAAGGATCAGTCAGTTGAGCCGATTATTGCGGTCACGCATTCTGTCACATACATGGCGGAGGCGTGTCGGTTCTGTAGCGATGACAACATGAGGATCGTCGTGGATGGCGCTGCGGGACTTGCCAAGGATCCACAAGCTTTCTCATACACCGCTGAGAGACACAAACTGATGATCCTCAGCGATCACTCCGAACTCGATAAGGTCCAACTGCTGGAGAAGCAGGGCTGCGATGTATGGGCTCCTGAACCAGAAATCGTCCTGGCTCTCTTGAGATCTACCGACGGAGCAGTGACTCCCTTCACGCGACCGCATGCAGCCGCTCGTAATTGTAGCGTTCTGAAAGTGACCCCGGTCGTGGTACGTGACTCAAGGATCGAAGAACTGCATGAACTGATCAAGAAGGCGTCGTCTTATCAGTCCGACGAGGAGACGGGGCGGACGTTTCGTACTCTCTCGTGGCGTCTACTACTTCTTGCCGCCGAGTGGGTGGGTACACCGAGTGGAGGCACGCTCGACGCATTCCGCCGGGTTTGTCAAGCGCTCGCGTCTGCCATTCAGAACGAGGGAGCGTGGATCAGCCCGAAGATGCGACACGCACTCGAACGATCTTTGGAGATTGCCGCAAACCTTCCCGGAACACCTGAGCTAGGCGCGGACAAAGGGAACGCTCTAACGGAATACCTGAACGAGAGGAACCATGCGGCGATAGTTGTCCGCAACGCGCTGGTTATGAATCAGGTGCGATTGTTCTTGGAATCACCTGGCATCGATCAACCCTTGTACTTGCCCCACAATATGTCACCGGAGACCTGCGATTCTGTGTTAGTATGCTCATGGCTCGGAAAAGACCGCATGTCAAAGCTCGTGACCAGATACCCAAGTCGGCAACTCGATGTTCTGTCCTATCCCTTCGAGGAGGACTGGCTGTGGTCCTATGTCGACCGTTGGATCAACGAGTGGACGCGATTCAGACGGTCGACGGACGAGACGAGACGGATTACTGGGTTGAAGGCCTGGCCGACAGTTAGAAGAGAAGCTCGCCGGAGGTTGAGCGCGCCGCGTGCCCCTAGCGGACGAATACCCTACACCGATCCCATATCCACCATTCTCGACGCCGCTAGAAAGGACAAGAGTCTCGACATCGCTTCGCCCACTCAGGGGAAGCACGCTCGATTCATCAGTTACGAAGGAGATGGGTATTCCTACCTCACCGACGGCCACAAGGTACCACACCTGACAGAGTTGATTCTGGGCCACCGGCCTGACGTCCGACGGATTCCACTGGTATCCGCCACCGAGCTCGAAGTCGGTGACTTTGTGTTGTTCAGGACACATGGCGACCGCGACATCGTCGCCTCGGAAGCAGAGCGCGCCTTGGGAAGTGAGATATACAATGCTCTTCGCGAAAAGGCGGATCGATGGCGACCGGCCCTTGCTTCTCTTGGAGACAACTTTGACAAGATCTACAGGACCCTACGTCGCGCCGGGCTCACCCGACAGCGTTCTACCGTTCGAACTTGGCTAAACGACGACGATCGGATCGGCCCCGGGGAGAAGGCAGACTTCGAAACGATCATCCGGGCCAGCCATGACCGCGAACTGCTCAATGCGCTGGATGACTTATGGCAAGCTGTTGTCCAAGTCCGGATTGAGCATCGTCAAGCTGGCGCGACTCTCAGTGAGTTGCTGTTATTGGAGCTGCCGGCACACTTGGATAGCATTATGTCAACTCCGTGCCAAGTCAACCTGTCGCTGGGCGCCGTCTGGATCGTTGAAGTGGACGACATTGCGGAGGATTTAACGATTCGTCCACAAAGCCAAGTCAACCGTTTCCTGCTGGATGACATACCTTAGAGAGAACCTCGTATGAGCCGCATGATTCCACCGAGAGTTCACCACCGTACTCCTTCATCGGAGCGAAGGGTGTTTAGCCGCCTCCGCAAGGACGCCGGTACCGGGGAGTGGACTGTACTCCACTCTCTCGGACTCGCTCGCCGCGGGACAAAGCCCTATGGTGAAATTGACTTCGTGATCCTGATTCCGGGTACCGGGGTGATCTGTCTCGAAGTGAAGGGAGGTCGTGTTCGTTGCCAAGATGGTGTTTGGTATTCTCGCGACCGCTATGGAGTTGAACACCGGCTCCCGCGATCGCCAATCGCCCAAGTTCGTGAAGCGGTTTTTGGCCTGCGGTCTGCTGTAATTGGGAGATTCGGTGCATCGTCGGAAGTAGCTTCTTTGCACTACAGTTCCGCCGTGGTGCTTCCGGACGTTGGCAGCATCCCTGTCACTCCTGAGCATGATCCGGTGGAAGTGATCGACATCGACGCCCTCAGGAACCCGATATCGAAGCCCATCATGTCTGCAATGCGGAATGACGCACGTCGTTTGAACAAACGCGCAGCATCTGCCTGGGCAACACCGAAGAACCTTAAGCTACTGCGCAACTATCTGCGGCCTGATTTTGACGTGGCGCTTGCTCGCTCCACCACGATCCGCCGCTCCGAAGAGCGAATCATCCAGCTTACCGAGGAACAGTACGATATTCTTGACCTCCTCGAGCGTAATCCGCGCTGCCTAGTCGAAGGAGCTGCTGGTACGGGGAAAACTCTGTTGGCGTTGGAATTCGCTCGGCGCGCGGCACCTACCGTGGAGAAGATCCTTCTTCTCTGCTATAACCGGCTCTTGGGCGATTGGCTAGCGCAAAGGGCCAACGACATACTTCCAAAACAAGTTGTCGTCGCGTCGAGTTTTCACCGCTACGTGAGAGAGTTGATCTTCGGAAGCACGCTCGCGGAGGAGTTTCGGAAAGCCGAACAGGGGGAACGATACGACAACACGGATATGTTCAACCTAGTCTATCCGCTCTACGGGGAGTTAGCGGCATCTGAGTCGGATGAGCCGGTCGCCCTCTGCATAATCGATGAAGCGCAAGACTTGATAACAGCACCGACTCTGAGGGTTCTCAACGCAGTTCTAGCCGACGGATTGGCCGGAGGGCGGTGGGTGATGCTTGGTGATTTCAGCAGACAGGCCCTCTACTCAGATTCACGCTCTGATTGGTCGGAAATGCTATCGCCATTTGTGAACCCAGGACGCTACACTATCGCACCGCTCACCCGTAACTGCCGGAATACGTACAGGATTGGGGAGGAAACGGCGCTGATGTCAGGGTTCGAGTCACTACCTTACCGGTTGGACAGATCTGACTGTCTTCCGGTGGACTATCGATACTGGAAGAATCGAGAACACCAGGTCGCGAGGCTACGCGACGTATTGAACAAGTTACTCCGCGACAATATACCTCGGTCAGATGTCGTAGTCCTGTCTCCCCGACGGTATAAATCTTCCGTTGCGGCAAGGTTCAGACAAGAGATCGCGCCGGTCGGTGACCTCGTGGGCGCAGACGACCGGATTGCCTTTTCAACGATTCAAGCATTCAAGGGCCTCGAAAGCCCCATCGTAATCGTATGCGATGTAGAGAACATGGAGGGCGATTACGGTCGCTCTTTGATGTACGTCGGAATGTCCCGGGCACGAAGTTATCTGATCGTTCTACTCCACGAACGTCTCCAAAAGACCGTTGCCCAAGCGGTGCAACGCCAACTGAAAGGATTGTTTGGATGACGCAACAAAGCGTTGGATCACCGAAGGTGAGGCAGTTTATCATCGACTCTCTAACGAGAGAGCTCATCGGTCCAGCCCCCGGTCTGCCAGCGGTTCAGACGGGGATCGGACCCGATAGCGTAAACGGTGAAGAGATCCTTAGGGCTCAAGATCCTCCGAGGATGCGATACGGCGCCGGAATTCTCTTTCCACGCCAGAGTATCGTCCAAGACCAGGACGACACGGATGTACAAGGTGAGATATCCGACCCTGACGAATTCGAAATCTCCGATGGCCATTCCGGCGAAGTGACCCTTCTCGAGCGGAAGACCGAAGCCGATACGGAACAGGAGATCAATCGAGCGAACGAATACCTGCCCAGCGGCATGGGCTTGACGGCCGTGGTCCGTATCCCAGACACGTTGGTTGTTCACGTTCGAGCTGCTCGATATGCGCCAGAAACGTTGGTGGGGCAGCGGCAGAGACGCAACAAAGATGGGAAACTTCGCCCGTACAAGGGGTGGCGTCGCATTCCCATCCGGCAGACAGTTTCCTTTGCTCGTGACGAACTGCTTTCGAATCGAACATGTGAGAAGCCACTCGATATAGGAACGAATGTAATTGCTATGAGACTACATGTCTTCATCCGCGATCCCGGCCTCCATGGCACGCCGATGGATTCCCGCATCGTCACTTTCACATTAGTGAACGATACCGTTGCCGGAAGTAGGAGCAACGAAGCATGCCTTTTTCAGTGTAGCTTTTCCGTAAGTGGTGGTAGCGCGCGTTGTTTCTTGGAGTATCCAGACACTGTTTACCCCTTTTCGGAGGACGAGGAGTCAGCAGGGCCAGGACATGCCATGCGGTCGGAGCGAGACGTGATGCGGCTTCTGTATCGTGGTCGGCGGGTCTTTGCAGTCGGCCATGGATGCGCTCCGGAATGGAATGATACGGCGTCTGAGACGACCGATCTGATTCGCACGGAAGTGATGCCTAGTTTTGAGATCGCACCGATTTACCCTACCAAACTTCCCACAGTGGATCTGAATATGGAAAGGCTCGCGGGTGATGATCAGTTGTCAATCCGGAGCGGAGAAGACTTGGCCGCGTCTTACGCTGCATGGATCAAGGAACTCGACTGCGCCGTTGAAGCTGAGGATGGGATTCCGACAGACCTGTTGCCTGCCGCAAGAGAGAACATCGCGCGCGCCAAGCGGTGTCTCGACCGGATGCGTGTCGGCATCCAGCATCTGCGGGAGAATCCGGACGCGCGACTGGCGTTTTCCCTAATGAACCGCGCGATGATGATGCAACAGCGACATTATGCTATTTCTACGACACCTCGAGTGTGGAGTCAGTCCGGCAACGCCTTGAAGTTGGATCGACGCTACGAGTCGCCTCGATATAGGGACACCGACAACGCGTGGCGACCGTTTCAGTTCGCTTTTGTGCTACTTAACATCGTTGGTATGGTGGATCCCTCCCACGCTGACCGCGAGATTGTTGACGTCATCTGGTTTCCTACGGGTGGCGGAAAAACAGAGGCTTATCTGGGTCTCAGCGCGTTCACGATCTTGTGGCGGCGGCTCCGACAACCGCAAGATTCGGGCACAGTGGTCCTGATGAGGTATACTCTTCGGCTGCTGACCACCCAGCAGTACCAACGAGCGGCGTCGCTTATCTGCGCTTTGGAATACCTTCGACGACGGGACACCAATCGCCTCGGCAACGAACCGATCAGTATCGGTCTGTGGGTGGGGGGAAGTGTGACACCCAACCGAGAGACATATGCGAAACAGGCGTTGATCGAGATGGCAAGCAAGGGCAACAGCGAAAACCGGTTTGTTCTCGTTAGCTGTCCCTGGTGTGGCGCAGGTATGGGTGCTTACGCCTTCCGCCGGGCTTACAGGGTC
>VXOE01000185.1 GCA_009840225.1 Caldilineaceae bacterium SB0662_bin_25
GTTTAGCGGGGCGGGGTTGATAGAGAACATTTTCGCAACTTTGGGGGGAAAAAATTGGCGTATTGACGGTTTTTCAAGTACAATCCCCTGCACCCCTTTGGTAGTTTGTGTTTCGTCAGACTCGCAGATCGAACTCTTTCTATGGATAGACTGCCCTCCGAGACTGAATCTGTCTTTGATATTGTTAAGCAGGCTGGAAGACAGGTATCACATTATTTTATCTGGTTTCTGAGTTTCGCGTTGGGGCTTGGGCTCATCCTGCTGCTGCATGAGGTCCTGGAGGTAGTGCTGTTTCTGCGGGTGAATCCCTGGCACCTGCGCGCCTATCGGGTATGGTCGATCTTTGTTTTGGGTATGTTTTTGATCGTGGGCATGTTTTTGATCGAGGGCTACCTACGGCGCTCGCGGAGCAGGGGGCGTTTGCTCAGCGCCTACCTGACTGTGCTTTCGGTTGAGCTGGCGTTGATCGGCATAGCAGCGGGGGCGCTTTTCTACCGGAACATCAGAGATTTCCTTCTATTTTAACGGCTCTGCAGGCGGCGCCTGCATGTGGGGATTCCTCTCTCCCAGCCGAAAACCAAGTTTCGCAGGAGGTGGCGCTTTGTCTCAGAACGACAGTCAAGCTGTTGCCGCAACAGGAGGGACCGGGGGCGACACGCGACGCCCGCCGCTGCTTGAGGTAACGGATCTGAGGAAGTGGTTCCCCATCCAGAAGGGGTTCTTTTCGCGCACGGTTGGGCAGGTGAAGGCCGTGGACGGGGTGAGCTTCTACGTGCGGCCGGGCGAGACTTTGGGCCTGGTGGGGGAGAGCGGCTGCGGCAAGACCACGACGGGCCGACTGATCATGCATGCGTTTCCGCCTACGGCCGGGGACATCATGTTCGACGACCAGGAGCTCGGGCAGGTCAATATAGCCACGGTGGACGGCCAGCAGCTGAAACGTCTGCGGCGCAATATGCAGATGGTGTTTCAGGACCCTTATTCCTCGCTCAACCCGCGCATGAACCTGCTGCAGAATGTGGGTGAGCCTCTGCTGGTGAACGAGATTGCGAAGGGTCAGGAGCTGGAGGACCGGGTGTCGGAGTTGCTGCGGGTGGTGGGGCTGCGTCCCGAGTACCTGAACCGGTATCCGCACGCGTTCAGCGGCGGGCAGCGGCAGCGTATCGGCGTGGCGCGGGCGCTGGCATTGAACCCGCAGCTGATCGTGCTTGACGAGCCGGTCTCGGCGCTGGACGTATCGGTGCAGGCGCAGATCCTGAATCTGTTACAGGACCTGCAGGAGGAGTTCGACCTGACGTACCTGTTCATTGCTCACGATCTGAGCGTGGTGGAGCATATCAGCGACCGGGTGGCGGTGATGTACGTGGGTATGCTCGTGGAGAGCGCGCGTACGGAGGTGCTGTACCAGAACCCGATGCATCCGTATACGGAGGCGCTGCTTTCGTCGGTGCCGAAGCCGGACCCGCGGGACCGGGCGGAGCCGATCGTGCTGGAGGGTGACGTGGCGGACCCTGCGAACCCGCCGAGCGGCTGCTATTTCCACCCGCGTTGCCTTTACAACGACAACGACCGCTGTATGGCGGAGACGCCGGAGTTGCGGGAGGTGGAACAGGGCCACTTCGTGCGCTGCCACTATGCGGGCGAACTGGAGCTGGCAGGGGTCGGCTAGTACGGGCTTCGGGACGCGCGGGCAGTACGGAGATTGATGGACAAACGGTTACGACCGGCAATGGAAAACAACAACGTATCCGGCGCACAGTTCAATATAGATTTGGAAGAGCTCGGCCTGTTGGGAGAGGGGACAGGGCAGCAGAATGGGAGCAGGAAGCGGCCCAAGGTGATGCTGCTGTTCCCGCCCAACTGGACGCCGACGATGCCGCATCTGGCGCTGCCGACGCTGACGGCCTATCTGCGGCAGGAGGGCTGCGAGGTCATTCAGCGCGATCTGAATGTCGAGGTCTTTGACGAGATCTTCAGCCGGCGCTATCTGACGGCGTCGCTGACGCGGCTGCGACGCATGCGGGGCTCTGCGGGTTCGGGGCGGAGGCAGATGCCGGGGACTGAGAAGGCGGGCGCGGAGAGGATAGAGTGGGCCTTGGAGGCGGGCCCGCGCCTGGCCAAACAGGTGGAGCGCGCCAAGGCGGGGATTCGCTCTTCGGCTTTCTACGACGGCCCCATCGGTCTCGAAATGTTGAGCACGCTGCTGGACTGTCTCGAGATCGCGAATTTGCCGTACCATCCGGCGAGCCTGCATTTTCAAGGGTACGATTCGGCCGGACCGCCTGACAACAGCCGTTTTCTGCTTCACGGCGTGCGCGACGACCAGCACAATATGTTTTTGGAAATCTACCGGCGTCTGCTGCTGCCGGATATTGTGCGGGAGAAGCCGGACGTTGTGGGTATCTCGATCCCGTCGATGGCGCAGATGCTGCCGGGGCTGACGGCGGCGTATCTGGTCAAGGAGGCGGGGCTGGATTGCCACGTGACGGTGGGCGGGCCGCACGTCAGTATGCTGCGGGCGCAGTTTCCGGATGCGCCGGCGCTGTTCGAGCTGATCGACAGCGCGATCGTGTTTGACGGTGAGGTGCCGCTGCTGCAGCTGGCGAGGGCGGTGGCGAACGGCGAGAGCCTGGCGGGCATTCCGAACCTGATATACAAGGACGGCAACCGGGTCCGGGTCACCGAGCGCAAGGAGCCGGAGAAGATTGCGAATCTGCCGATGCCGGACTTTGACGGGCTGCCGCTGGACCGCTACCTGGCGCCGGAACTGGCGCTGCCGCTGCTGACGGCGCGGGGCTGTTATTTTGGCAAGTGCGCGTTCTGCAACGTTGGCTACGGGGAGCCGGAGTCGTTCAGCCAGCTACGAGCACAGCAGCTGGCGGAGCAGATGCTGGCCCTGCATGAAAAGTACGGCGTGAAGCACATATTCTTCTCGGACGAGGCGGTGACGCCGCGCAATCTGCGCGATCTTTCGAAGATTATGAGAGAGCGTCCGGAGACGCTGCACTGGGGCGGTTGCGTGCGTTTTGAGAAGGTGATCTCGGGGCAGCTGCTGGATGATATGGGCGCGGGCGGGTGCAGGATGATCCTGTTCGGCCTGGAGAGCGCGTCGGCGGCGATCATCGACCATATGATCAAGGGCACACAGCTGCCGCATATGAGCCGGATTCTGAAGGAAAGCGCGAAGGCCGGCATCTGGAATCATACGTTTTTCTTTTTCGGTTTTCCCGGGGAGACGATTGAGGACGCGCAGGAGACGGTCAACTTTTTGTACGGGCACAAGGCGTACATACATTCGGCGGCGATGGGCACGTTTTTGATGGAGCGGGACTCGCCGGCGCACAAGTACCCGGAATCTTTCGGCGTAAAGCGGGTGATGGAGGATCCGTCAAAGGACCTGGCCATCTATTTCGACTTTGAGGTGAGCGCGGGCATGAGCGAGCAGATGGCTGAGATGGTGCACGACAAGTTCCTGGAATCGCTGCCGCCTAAGCGCTATCCGCAGTTCTATATCAGTGACGTGTACCGCTTCCTGTATGCTAGCCATCTGAGCGAGCGGCATCTTCCGCATCCGCCGTGGCTGGTGCCGGAGGATGGGGTTGTGCGGTAGGGAACGGCAGTAGTCAGTGGTTAGTGGTCAGTGGTCAGTGGTCAGTGTCCCGGGCAGTCGGTACTGGGCATTGACGACTGCTCATTAGCAGTAGGAACCTATTCACACTTTAGTAAGGAGAGTAGAATGAGAAGGATTGCACCAACACCGATTTCCCGACGCGAGTTCATGCGCGTTTCGGGCGTGGCCGCCGCGGGTGCGGTGGTTGTGGCCTGCGGCGCGGGCGGCGAGCCGGAGCCGATGCAAGAGGCTGCGCCTGCCGACGACTCGGCAGCCGAGGCTGCGCCGGCGGCTTCGTCGTCGCAGTACAGTGAAGCGCCGATGCTGGCGGATATGGTTGCCGCCGGCGATCTGCCGCCCGTGGACGAGCGTTTGCCGGTCAACCCGATGGTGATGCCGGTTGCTGAGACCAATGGCGACTACGGCGGCACGTTCCGCCGCGGTTTCAAGGGCGTCTCCGACCGTTGGGGACCGACGAAGATGCAGGACCGAGGGCTGTCCTGGTATGACCAGAATCTGAACATGCAGCCGCGCATGGCCGAATCGTGGGAGATCAACGACGACGCCTCCGAGTGGACGTTCCACCTGCGCGAGGGGATGAGCTGGTCGGACGGCACGCCTTTCACGACCGAGGCGATCCGCTGGTGGTGGGAGGAGGACGAGACCAATACGACGATTTCGCCCAGCATTGGCGGCACGTGGGTTTCCGGCCCCGAGCGCACGCCGATGGAGCTTGAAATCGTTGACGACTCGACCGTGACCTTCAAGTTCCCCTTGCCCAATCCTCTGTACGTCTTCCGGCTTGGCCGCCAGACCAGAAATCTTTACCTGCCCGGCCACTACCTCAAGCAGTTCCACATGGACCTGACCGACGACCAGGATGGGCTGCAGGCCCAGGTGGAAGAGGCCGGCTTCAACAGCTGGGAAGAGTACTATACGGACAGAAGGTGGTGGTACCTGAACCCGGACCTGCCGAGCATCGGCCCGTGGATCTCCAAGAACGAGCTTTCCAACGAGCTGTTCCTGATGGAGCGCAACCCCTACTTCTTCGGCGTTGATTCGGACGGCAGGCAGCTGCCCTACATCGACGACGTTACCCACAGGCTGTTCGAGACGAACGACGTATTCGACCTGCGGATCATCAACGGCGAGATTGACTTCCAGGCGCGCCACGTGAATATCGGCAACTTCACGCTCTACAAAGAGAATGAAGATGCAGGGGACTACCAGGTCTTCCTCGGTTCCGCTTCCGGTCACTCGGCGATCCAGCTGAACCTGTCGACCAAGAACGAACGGCTGGCGGAGTTCTTCAATGTTCGCGACGTGCGGATCGCGCTGTCGGTTGCGGTGGACCGCGTGGCGCTCAACGAGCTGGTGTGGGACGGTCTGATGACGCCACGGCAGTACAGTCCGCTGGAGAGCTCGGCGCAGGCGTATCCGAAGCAGGCGAACGCGTGGATCCAGTACGATCCGGACCTGGCCAACCAGCTGCTGGACGACGCCGGTTACGCCGAGAAGGACAGCGACGGTTTCCGCCTGTTTAACGACGGCAGCGGAGATACGCTGAGCTTCGTCATTGAGGGAACGGCACAGCCGGGCACCACGAGCGAAGATACTGTTCAGGAAGTGATCAAGTACTTTGCGGCGGTAGGTGTCAAGGCGGCCTACAAGGGCTTTGAGCGCTCGCTGTACGAGGAGCACCACGGCGCCAACGAGATTGAGGCTGCGTGGTGGGGCGGAGACCGCACGGTCGTACCGCTGGTCAACCCAACGATCTGGACATGTGAGCAGCCGGACCGGCCGTGGGCCGCAGGTTGGGCACACTGGCGCAACAGCGGCGGCACCAGCCCGGCAGGCGTCGAGCCGCCGGCGGGCCACTGGGTGTGGACGATCTGGGAGATCTGGGACGCGATCAAGATCGAACCGGATCCGGACAAGCAGACGGCGATGTTCCACCAGATTCTTGATATCTGGGCCGAGGAACTGCCGATGATCGGCTACCTGGGCGAGCGCCCGGCGCCGATTATCGTCAAGAACGGTGTCAGGAACTATCTGCCCGGCTTCCCGCTGGACGATACGACCGGTGACGAGCATCTGCTGCACACCGAGACGTATTTCTGGGAAGATCCGGACACGCAGAGTACGTAGAACTGCGAGGAGAGAGTGAAGAGAAGAGAGGAGTGAGAGGATAGAGTATCTCACTCCTCTCACTTCGCTCATATCTCTTCGCTTCTTTTTTTTCGGGGGTTTTCATGCTGGCCTATATTGTTCAACGTGTTCTGTTGATCATTCCGATGCTGATTGCGATTTCGATTCTGTCGTTCGCCGTAATTCAGCTGCCGCCGGGCGATTTTCTGACTTCATATGTTGCCCAGCTGCGGCAGGAGGGGGATGAGGTTGACGAGGCGGAGTTGGAGTCACTGCGACAGCGTTACGGGCTGGGCCAGCCTGCTTATGTGCAGTATTTCAAGTGGATCTATGGCGTACTGGTGAAGGGCGATTGGGGACAGTCGTTCGAGTGGCAGAAGCCGGTGAGTGAGTTGATCTGGGAACGCCTGGGGCTGACGATGGCGCTATCGATGGGGGCGCTGCTTGTCGGCTGGTTTATCGCAATACCGGTGGGGGTCTATTCGGCGACCCATCAATACTCGTGGCTGGATTATCTGATGACGACGTTCAGCTTTATCGGCCTGGGAACGCCGGGCTTTCTGCTGGCGTTGATCGTGCTCTTTCTGGCCCAGTCCTGGCTGGGCATGAACGTGGGCGGCCTGTTTTCGGATGACTATGTTCTGGCGCCGTGGAGCTGGCCGAAGATCGTGGATATGTTGAAGCACATCTGGGTGCCGATGTTGATCGTGGCGGTGAACGGCACGGCGGGCAACATCCGCATCACGCGCGCCAATCTGCTGGACGAGCTGAACAAGCCTTATGTGGAGACGGCGCGGGCGAAAGGGGTGCGAGAAAGGGCGCTGATCTGGAAGTATCCGGTGCGGGTGGCGCTCAACCCGTTTTTCAGCACGGTGGGCTGGTCGCTGGCGAGCCTGGTTTCGGGCACGACGCTGGTGGCGATGGTGTTGAGCCTGCAGACGACGGGGCCGCTGCTGCTGCGTTCGCTGACTTCGCAGGATATGTACCTGGCGGGCAGTTTTCTGTTTCTGCTGAGCACGCTGACGGTGATCGGGACGCTGCTGTCGGATATTCTGCTGGCGGTGGTGGATCCGCGTATACGGTTGGAGTGAGACGGCAGTTTTTAGTAGGTAGTTTTTAGTTTTTAGTGGCGTGCTGCTGCGGAGGGGGTTGGTGGGACTGTAGGGGGTTGGGAAGTCTATCGTTTTGGTGGCCTCGCTTTTGGGCGGGGTTTTTTTGTTGTCTGTTGCTGGGAAAGCGGTTGTTGGAGGGTGTTGTCTGAACAGGGAATTGGGGGATTTGAGAGATGGGCCCGGGTCAGGTTTTGTCGGTGCGGTAGAAGGCGACCTGGTCTTCGTCGAGTTGGATGCCGAGGCCGGGTGCGGATGGGGGGCGCGCTTCGCCGGCGCGGATGGGGAGGGGGTCCTGGAGGAGGTCGGTGTCGTAGAAGAAGGGGCTAAGGATGTCGCAGGGGAAGGTTTCGGCGTCGATGGCCGGGGTTGCCATGGCGAGGTGGATCATGGCGGCGTTGCCGATGCCGAGTTCGAGGTTGCTGCCGACGGTGCAGACGAGGCCGGCGGCTTGGGCGACGGCGGCGACGTTGCGGGCGGGGGTGATGCCGCCCTTGCCGACGTAGAGGGAGAGGACGTCGGCGGCCTGGGCGCGGGCGACGGCCATGGCGTCCTGGGGTGAGTAGACTATTTCGTCGGCCATGACGGGCAGGTGGGTGCGGCGGCGGACGTCGGCGAGCCAGGAGACGTCCTGGTCGGGGGTGGGCTGCTCGACGAAGTAGATGTCGTAGGGGTAGAGCTGGGGGATGGTCTGGACGGCGGTGCGGACGGACCAGCCGCCGTTGGCGTCGACGCCGAGGCGGACGTCGGGGCCGATGGCTTCACGGACGGCGGCGACGCGGGCCACGTCTTCGGCGGGGTCGAGGCCGACCTTGACTTTCATGGTGTTGAAGCCCTGGTTGACGGCCCAGGCGGCGATGGCGGCGGCCTGTTGGGGGGCCAGGCCGGAGACTGAGAACTTGGTCTTGACGCGGTCGCGGACGGGGCCGCCGAGGAGGCGGTAGAGGGGCAGGCCGGCGACCTTGCCGAGGATGTCCCAGAGGGCCATTTCGATGCCGGCCTTGGTGAAGGTGTTGTTGGCGACGGCGGCGTTGACGGCGGCCATGAGGCGCTCGATTTGGGTGGGGTCCTGGCCGGTGAGCAGGGGCGCGAGGATGCTGCCGATGAAGTGGGCGGCGGTGACCTGATCTTCGCCGCTCCAGATTGGTGTGCAGGAGACCTCGCCGAGGCCTTCGATGCCCTCGTCGGTGTGGATTCTGACGAGGAGGAAGGGCGAAACTGTGTGGCTGCCTCGCCCGCTGCGGATGATCCGCTCAGGGCTGATCGGCACATTGACGGGAATCGTCTCGATTCGGGTTATCTTCATTTTCTGCCTTCCTCATTGAATTCGTTATAGCCGTGCCGACTGCCGGCCGACAGTAGAGAAACGGGCTGTTACAGTTCAACCTTCCCATTTTGAACAGTTCTAGCTGAAGTTGGGAATGGCGACCGGGCCGCCGCCCTGCTGGGCGGATTGGAGGGCGCAGATACCGGCGGCGATGGAGCAGGCGGCCTCGCGGGGGCCGATGTCGGGTTCTTCGTCGTCGATGATGGCTTTGAGAAAATGTTGGGCCTGCTCGATCTCCATGGTGCCGTGTCCGAGCGAGTGCCGGCGCTGGATGGCGGGATTGCTCCAGTTGGGAACGGAGACGGGTGCCATGCGGCGGGCGGCGGCGATGCGGTCGTGATAGTGATAGTTGATGGTGTCCTCGGTTGCGCCGCCCTGGTCGCGGGTGCGTTCGAAGGAGCCGGCGCTGCCGTAGACGGAATAGTAGAGGCAGTAGGGGCGGACCATGCCGTAGGATACGGTCACTTTGGCTGCGGCGCCGTTGGTTGCTTTGAAGATTGCGACGGTGGTGTGGGTGGTCTGCCAGCGGGACTGTTGTTGGGCGTGATAGGCCTGGGCCTCGATGAAGTCGACGCCCATGAGCCAGCGCAGGGTGTCGATGGCGTGGGGGCCGCCGCCGAGGAGGGTGGTCTGGGGCGTCCGGGGGTGGATGCGCCAGTGGTCGGGTGGGCGGTCTTTTACGATGTCGTCCATGGTGTGGAGGTATTCGCCCTCGCCGTAGAAGATTTCGCCGAGGTCGCCGGTGCGGATCATGCGCTGTACGTCGCGCAGGCAGAAGGCGTAGCGGACCTGGTTGCCCATGTGGTATTTGAGGCCGTGACGGTCGGTGAGCTCGATAATGCGCTGACATTCTTCGAGGGTAGTCGCCATGGGGATTTCGGAGAGGACGTGTTTGCCGGCTTCGAGGGCCATGATGGCGTGGCGGCCGTGGAGGTGGTCGGGGGTGGCGACGACGATGAGATCGATGCGGGGGTCGTCGAGCATGGCTTCGTAGGTGGGGAAGCGGGTATCGACGCCGAATTCGAGTGCTACGCGGGCGGCGAGGCGGGGGTCCTGGTCGCAGAGGGCGGTGACTGTTGCGCCTTCCAGGAGTTGGAAGGCGCGCAGGTGGGAGCGGCCCTGGCCGAGGCCGAGAACGCCGACGCGGATCGCAGAGCTTTTTGCGGTACCGTGGTATGAGGCAGAATCGGCCATCTACTCTTCTCCTCTAGTTTGTAGCGCCGGACCTGGAAAACGACGAAAGATTGGGTTCGGTGAACCTGGTGGAGGACGAAGTAACGGCAGGCGCCAAAGCGCTGGCGCGATATAGGCAAGCGGCGACGCTGAAGCCCTGGGAGCGACTCAGTCAGGTCTGGCGGTTCAGTATAGCAGATTTGGGGCGGGAAGCGTCTCTGATTGGGGTTTGTCCGGATGACTGGCCAGCCGTTTTTTGAATCAGGATGTGAGGATTGACGGAGAGACAGACGGTGGGCCTTATTTTCCGAGTGAGAGGGCAGACAACTGACCGAAGGCGCCGCATCAGCAGCTGCAAGCGCAAGACGAGCGTTATACGAGAGTTTACGAGCGTTTCACGAGAGAATTGAGAATGACTTTCGTTCATTTCCGGTAACTACCAAGCCAAGTTCTGTGTACGGTCTGCCTGGGGGAATGTACCGTCAGCATTTCTGTA
>VXOE01000319.1 GCA_009840225.1 Caldilineaceae bacterium SB0662_bin_25
CCACCCCCCGGCCGCCCCCGCGCCCTCGCGGGGGGGGGGGGCCGCGCCCCCCCGCCCCCCCCCCCCCCCACACATGGGGGGCCCTAATCGCCCCGACCGCCCAAAAGAACGAGGAGAGAGGGAAGAGGAGTGAGGAGAGAGAACTGCCGTTTCCTCTGACTCAAAGTTGACCGCGAGATGGTTGGCGCCCCGCTGCGACCTGAGGCATGGGAAAGTTCGCACCCATTTTGGGATGCACCCTTTGCAGGGGTGGGTCCGGCCGGCAGGTCGTTCAACGCCTGACCGGTCGCAGAGGGCGGGTACCAGGGCAAACGCTTGCAGGCTGGCGGAGCCGTTCAGCGGGTCAAGACGGATGTCGAGAGCGCCCTACCGAACCGGCACATGATAGCGGGCGATGATAGCCTGCCCCTCTTCGCCGCGCGCGAAGTCGATCACGTTTTGAACCAACGGGGCACCGCTCTGTGGGAAGAGAAGATACAGGGCCCGCGCCAGCGAATACTGGTAGTTGGCCAGGTCCGCGCCAAACGGCACTCGCCCCTCAACTGAGACAGCCTTGACCTCCGGATCAACCGTAACGACATTTGAGAGCTTCTCTCCATGCTGCGAAAGGTATGCGAAGGTGACATAGCCGATGGCGTCGCGGTGGCCAGCCACATACTCCAGGACGTTGCTGCTGGTGGACATGACGACCGCCGTGCGAGAGACCTGGTCTTTGTCCATGACGCGTTCTTCGAACAGTTCACGCGTGGCGCTGCCGTCCTCACGGCTCACCAGAAGCACGTCTCTGGCAGCGCCGCCAACTTCCTCCCAGTTCAGGACGCTGCCGCCAAAGAGGGCCCGAATCTGCGCCAGTGTTAGTGCTTCCACCGGATTCTCAGTGTGAACGATGACCGCGATTCCATCCAGCCCGATGGGTATGCGGACAAGGCCGGCGGGTATTTCGGCGTCGGGATAGGCCGCCGTGCTGGCCGCAATGTCAGCCTGCCCGGACGCCAGCCGCCGTTCCCCCATCCGGCTGCCGCCGGCGAACAAAGTGAACTGAACATGTGGATTGCGCTCGCTGTAGGCGGAAGTCAGGTCGGTCAGCAAGGGGCGCATTTCAGTGGAACCGGCGATAGTCAAGGTGACCGGTTCGGGGGCGGGGATAGCAGCGTCGCCCCGCGGCAGCGCACAGGCGGAGAGCAGACAGGCCGTGAGGATTAACCGTGTGAGCAGCCTGCGAAGAAGGCTGAGATGAAGGTTTCGCGGGTGACGGTTGATCATAGACGCAGAGTGAAAAGTGTTAGGACGGCAAGGCTGACGAGCAGACAGTAACCGGAAAACAGATAGAGACTGTTGCGGCGCACATATGCCAGCAGGAACCGGATTGCGGCATAGCCGCAGATCGCACTGGTGATGAAACCAATGAGCAGGGCCGGCAGCTCGGATTGCACAGCCGATGGCGCGGTAGCCAGCATGTCACCGACCTGCAGCAGGCCGGCGCCAAGGAAGGCCGGCGCGCCCAGGAGAAAGCTGTAGCGAGTGGCTGCTTCGCGGCTCAGGCCCTGGGCGAGGGCTGCGGCAATTGTCGTTCCACTGCGGCTGATGCCCGGCGCCAGCGCTGCAGCCTGGGCCAGACCGATGAGGAAGGACTGACGCATCGACATGGCCGCCAGGGGGGCGCGTGCGACGACATTGCGGGACATCCATTCGCTGCCGGCCAACAACAGGGCGGTCACCGCCAGAAAAAAGGCAGCAGCCTGCGGCGTATGATAGAGCCGTTCCAGCGAATCTTTGAATAGCAGGCCGGTGATCGCAGCCGGAACCGACCCCAGGATGATAAACCAACCCAGACGGGCGTTAACGTCCCTCAACGAGGATGTCAGTCCTCGCGTTTTGAGAACTGAGGGGAGGCTGCGAACGGTAGCGCGGATGATGGCGGCAAAGTCCCGCCCGAAGACGGCCAGGATCGAGAGAAGCGTCCCCAGATGCACAACTGTATCGAAGAGAAGGGATGAAGACGGCCAGCCGAACAGCCAGGGAACGATGACCAGATGGCCGCTGCTGCTGACTGGCAGAAATTCGCTGGCGCCCTGCACCAGACCCAGGACAAACGCTTTGAAAAGGTCAGACATGGAATCAGAAGTCTTCGCTAAAGCACGTCGGCGACGGAATAAGGAAGGGGATGGGTATCTTTTTGCTCTCCGCCTCTATGTGTGCCGACCTGTCATGACGCGGCCGGCAGCGCCCCTACTCTGCGCCGGCGCTGTTCATGCCGGACCCGTTGATCGGTTATCTGATAGGCATGCAGAAAGTTGGTGCGGAAGGATGCGAACGTTCCCTGCGCGATCTCCGTTCGAATTCGCTCCATCAGCTGAAACATGAAGTGCAGGTTATGGATGGTCGCCAAGCGCAGGCCGCTGATTTCGCCGCTGACGATGAGATGACGCAGGTAGGCGCGGCTGAAGGTACGGCAGGTGTAGCAGGCGCACGCTTCCTGGACGGGACGGCTGTCCTCGGCGAAGCGGGCGTTGCGGATGTTGAGCCGACCGGTCGGTGTCAGCAGTGCGCCGTTGCGGGCGATTCGGGTCGGCAACACGCAGTCGAACAGATCGACGCCGCGCAAGACCGCCTCGATGATATCTTCGGGCGCGCCGACGCCCATCAGATAGCGAGGCTTGTCCGCAGGCAGATGGGGACAGGTTGCGTCGAGCGTGCTGTACATCTGCTCTTTGGTTTCGCCGACCGCCAGCCCGCCGATGGCATAGCCGGGAAAATCCAGCCCGGCCAGAATCCGGGCACTCTGTGCCCGCATCCCTGGATAGATGCCGCCCTGCACGATACCGAAGAGGGCTTGGTCGGGGCGCGAATGGGCGGCTTTGCAGCGCTCGGCCCAGGCGTGAGTACGGGAGAGGGCCTGAGCCAGATAGTCGGGATCCAGTGGCTCTGCACACTCGTCCAACACCATTGCGATGTCGGCGCCGAGCCGCTCCTCAATTTCGATCACGCGTTCGGGCGTAAAGCGGTGGGCAGATCCATCGATATGGCTGCGAAAGGTCACACCGTCGGCGTCCAGCTGGCGCCGGTGGGCAAGACTGAACACCTGGTAGCCGCCGGAGTCGGTCAGAATCGGACCGTCCCAGCCCATGAAGTCGTGCAGGCCTCCCAGGCGTTCGATCCGTTCGTGGCCGGGGCGCAGATAGAGATGGTAGGTATTGGCCAGCAGGATGGAAGCGCCCAGTTCAGTCAGGTCGCGCGGCTCAAGCGTCTTGACGTTGGCGGCAGTACCCACAGGGGCAAAGGCCGGCATCTCTATGGGGCCGTGAGGCGTGTGAAAGGTCGAGCGGCGCGCCTGGCCGTCCGTACTATGAATCTGAAAGTTGAACTGTGCGGTCACATCGGTCTCGAATCAGGCTGGCAAGTTATTTTGCAACAAAAAAGCAGAAAAAACGCTATCGCATTCCTTCTGCTTTGTCAATGCAGTTTCTTCAAAAGGGCGTAGCCCAAACCAGAACGAACCGGATCCAGGTGCGTTAATGGCGTCGGCGGGCCAGTTCGGCTTTCAGTGCTTGCACCTGTTCTTCGGCCGCACGCCGGGCGGCCGCTTCGGCGTCGGCGCGCCGTGCTTCGATGTCAGCGCGTTCTTCGGCCTCTTCGACTCGGGTCTCAGCGATTTGCAGTTCGGGAATGACGTAGTCCACATATACATCATCCCGGGCCAGTTCTACCAGTAGAGGCTCTCGCAGCAGATCCTCACGGCGGAACTGGAAGCCGTGCAACACCTGCGAACGGATCACACCTTCCTCGTCCGGCTCAATCTCTTCATAGTCCCCCGCGATGCCCAGCCGGTAGAAGTGCAGGTGTCTATCTTTGGGGTCAAGGATGAAGTATTCCTTCACCCCGGCGCGAGCATACCCCTCCTTTTTTTCTTCAGTATCCCGCTTGACCTCCGCCGATGTCGAATCGGAAAGCTCCTCCACGATCATGTCGCAGATCCCGATGTAGGAACGTTGATCATCCGCGCCCCAGGGCGCCGGATTGTCGTCTAAGATGATGCCGATGTCAGGCTTAAATACCACTTCCCACTTCCCCGACGGCAGACTTTCATCTCGGACCGACATGTAGGTGCCGGTTTCCAAGCATAGTATCTTTGCGATGGGATTCACTTCGAGATAGCAGCTCAGGAGCCGAAAGAACCAGCGATACTGTTCGGTCTGGGCAAAGTTGGGCAAGGGTTTGGCCTCCAGGATACCGTTGTTCCATTCGTAGCTGACGTCGATATGCGGGTGCGGCCGTTCATACCACTTTTCCCAGTACTCTTCCAGTGTGACGCGGAGGCCATGGGCGGGAGCCCGGTTTTTGATGCGCTCAATTTCAGAAGGTGCGCCGCTATCTACCGGTCCGTCGGACAGCGTTGTGCCATTCCCTTGGGCAGTCTCAGCCGGTTTCTGACGAATGTTATGCACAATCTCTTTGCGGGCCATGCTCTCTCCTCTTCGTCCGCACAGTCTTCAGCACTCGTCGCAGCTATCTGCGACGAGTTTACCACCAGCCGCTGTGCTGGCGCAACGGCGGCCGCCTTTTCCCACACCTCACACTTGGGGCTTGTATTTCCCGGACGACCTCGGCTCCGGACGGGCTAGGCTGCCTCAGCGAAGAGCTTTTCCTGGGAATTGCTCCCTGCTTCGCTGTCCTGCTCGGCTGCATCTTTGGCTTCTTCCTGCAGCGCAAGATTGATAGGCAACCCTGCCTGCTTCCGGATCTTGCTGTCGATCTGCGCGGCGACGTCGGTTTTGTCGCTGAGAAAGGCTTTGGCGCTTTCCCGGCCCTGTCCCAGGCGGAGATCCCCGAAGCGGTAGAAGGCGCCGCGCTTTTCGACGATGTCGAACTCAACGCCCAGGTCCAGCAGGTCGCCCTGTGTGCTGACCCCTTCGTTGTACATGATGTCGAACTCCGCCACCTTGAACGGCGCCGCCACCTTGTTCTTGCGCACCGTCACCCGCGTCCGGTTCCCGATCACGTCACTCCCCTGTTTGATCGACTGGATCCGCCGCACATCCAAACGCACGCTGGCATAGAACTTCAGCGCCATCCCGCCCGACGTCGTCTCCGGATTGCCAAACATGATCCCGATCCTCTGACGCAGCTGGTTCGTGAAAATCATGCTCGTGTCGGTCGTCTTCACTGCACCCACCAGCTTGCGCAGCGCCTGGCTCATCAGCCGCGCCTGCAGTCCGACGTGGCTGTCCCCCATCTCCCCTTCGATCTCCGCACGCGGCACCAGCGCGGCGACGCTGTCCACCACCACGATGTCCATCGCACCCGAACGCACCAGCGCTTCCGCTATCTCCAGCGCCTGTTCACCTGTGTCCGGCTGCGACACGTACAGATCCTCGACATCCACTCCGATCTTGCGTGCGTAGCTCGAGTCCAGCGCATGCTCCACATCGACAAAGCCGCAGACCCCGCCCATCCGCTGCGATTCCGCGATCGCATGCAGACACAGGGTCGTCTTGCCCGAACTCTCCGGCCCGTACACCTCGATGATGCGCCCGCGCGGAATGCCCCCCACGCCCAGAGCTAAATCCAGACTCAGACTCCCCGTCGGGATCGACGCCACGTCCAGCCGGGTTGCCTCCCCCAGCCTCATGATGACCCCTTCGCCGTAGCGTTTATTCAGATTGGCGATGGTAACTTCCAGCGCTTTGGCCGGTCCACTGTCGGCTGATCGTTTTGTTTTCATCGTTCTCCCCTACGGTCTGTAATCGGCATCCTCTGTCCCATTTTGCGCGCCTATTCTGGGTGTTGGCGCCGGGCTGATTCCCAAGAGTACTGACTGCACTCATTATAGAACATGTGTTCAGTTCTTGTCAAAGTGGCTTCGCGGCGGGATGCGTCCCAGTTTTGGGGCAAAAAGGGTCAGGAGGGGAATGCGCGGCGCCGATGGGCGATAGTGTGGTCCGGCTCTTGGCAGGGCACAGGGCGGGCACAAGGCCTGCCCCTACCGGTGCGTGTGGGAGGGGACCGGTATCGCGACATGACGCGGTTGAGCGACCGGCGGCGTAGGGACGGCGCCGGCGTCGCGGCGCGAAGGCGGCGCAGGCTGGTGTCAGGGGAGCGTTGCGGGGGGTATCCCCCCGCACAAGGGAGGGCCGAATAGGCCCGACCGCCCAAAAACGAGGAGAGAGGAGTGAGAGGGCCCTTGGTTCGCCTTGGGCCGCGTGGCGAATTGGCTGCGGCCCAGTCGATCTAATCCTGGCTGATGCGACATCCTTACTCGGACGAAGGCGACCGCGGTTGCGGTGCACTCAGCGCAGAGGCCAAGCGGACTGGAATCGGTCTTTGCGCCCGCAAGTCGAATTCTTTCGCTATCCGATTCTTGTCTTTTGAAGGCATCAGCGACTATAATCCTCGCGCGATTCAGGTCTCCTCATCCGGACTACAGATCTCAGCTACTTCAGACGTGTATAGGAAAACCTCCATTCCCACTTCAGAACTGACGCTGCAACTGTGCCCAACTGTGGCGCGTCATTTGGACCTGGCATGAGTGTAAATCGTCGAAAATTGAACAGAGCCTGGGAAACGCTCCGGTCGCTGCCGATTCCTGCCATCGGCTCGGATCGACTGGTCGATCTGCATGATGACTTGCTGCATTACGACACGGTGATTGCGCAGGAGATGCGGGAGTATCTGCGGGGACGGGTCATCAACCGGATCCGCGTGCAGATCGATTGGGAGTTGGAGGAGACGCTGCGATCTTTCAAGCCGCAGAACTCAGCGGAGATGGAGTGCAGGCGGGAGCTGCTACGCTACAAACGACGCATTGATGACGTAGTGCGCCAGCTTCTCGTCGGGCAGCCGGAAGAACCTCCTCTCGGATAGAAGCGCGTTCTCTTTTTCCTCTTCAACCCACTAGACAATATCTCGTAGCAGGAGATCATCGACCGTTTCGCGGCGCTGCGCCAGTTGCACCACGCCGTCGCGGAGCATGACGACAGCGGGACGCAACGCCCCGTTGTAGTTGCTTGCCATCATCAGCTGGTAGGCGCCGCTGACCGGTATGGCCAGCAGTTCTCCGGTCTCGATCTCCGGCAACGGCAGGTCCTCGATCAGGAGATCACCGCTCTCGCAGTATGGGCCGGCCAGCCAGGCGTTTTCGGAGATCGGCGGTCTGTTCAGCGGGTCGTTGACCGGCAGGGCAGAGTAGCGCGCCTGGTAGAGGGCCGGGCGAATGTTGTCCGCCATTCCGCCATCGAGCAGTAACCAGCGCCGATCCCCCGCACGTTTGACGGTACCTACCTGATAGATGGCAACGCCGGCGCGGGCGATAAGGCTGCGCCCCGGCTCCACCTGCAGACGGGGCAAGGGCAGAGAATGGGAGGACAAGCTCTCTGCGAGAGCTGCCGCGACCGTCGCGACGTAGTCCTCGATAGATTGGTGGGGGAGATCAGCTTCGTGGTAGGCGACGCCCCAGCCGCCGCCGGGGCTGAGCGCCTGGGGCCACCAGTTGCGTTCCTTCTGCAGGCGGCCGATCAGGCTGCACACCACATCCAGCGCGGGCAGGACCTGCTCGGCCGCGTGAAAATGCGACCCCTGGTGGAAGTGCAGCCCGGTCACGGGCAGTTGATTTCGCTGGCAGAAAGCCACTGCGTCGATACACTCGTCGGCGTCCATCCCGAATTTGCTGTCATGCTGACCTGTTTGGCGGAATTGATGTGTGTCGACGGCGTAACCAGGGCGTACCCGCAACCAGAGGGCTGGCGTAGTGCCGCGGGCATGGACCAGCTGGGCGATGCGCTCCAACTCCGGCAGGTTATCGACGACGAGCGTGCCGGCCTTGGCGAGTCCGGTTTGCAGATCCGCCCAGCTCTTGTTCACGCCGTGCATCAGAATCTGGGCGCGGGGGACACCGGCAGTGCGCGCGATGTGCATCTCGCCGACGCCGGTGCAGTCCACAAGCAGGCCATGGGCACCCATCAGGCGGGCCATGGCCAGATTCAGAGATGCTTTGCCGGCGTAGGTGATGCCGGTGGGGCCGGGATAGTGGCGACTGAGGGCATCCTCATAGGCCTGAACTGCGTTGCCGATGGTCTGCTGATCATAGATATAGAGGGGTGTGCCGAATTCGGCAGCCAGTTCGTTCAGGTCGCGGCCGCCAACATGGAGGGAAGGTTGGCCGCTCTTGTCGGGGCGCAGCGCAACGGTGTCGGGGAAGAGCGAGAGACGGTCGCGATACATAGCAGTAACCTTTGGGTTCAGATAGATTCCGGCGGCGGCCAATATTGTTTCTCATGGCGATTTGACAGACTGAGAACGGCAGCAGGCAGAAACTACAGGAGCACCATGAGGATTCCGCCGATGGTGATCAGTCCGCCGATGATGCCGTTGAATGAAGGGATCTCACGCAACAGGAGCGCGCCCAGAAGCACGCCGCCCAGCACTTCCTGCGTGGCGATGAGATTGACATAGGTGGCGTTCACTCGCCGGAGCGCCGCGTTGTAGAGAGTATGGCCGCAAGCCAGGGGGAAGACGCCCAGGCCGACTATGCTGGCGACGGCGGGCCAGTTGAAGCTGCCGGGGGTATGGGACGCGGCCGCGGCTGGAAGCAGCCAGAGGGCAGCCAGCATGTAGACTGCGCCGGCATACACCAACAGAGGAAACCGTTCGCGCTGGCTGCGGCCGGCTATGCTGTAGACGGCGTATGTGATGGCGCTGCCCAATGCAAGCAGATCACCGATCAACATGCGGGAAGTGAAGTTGTACGATGCGCTGCCGCCTTGACGAACGAGCGCCAGTACCGGCTCGAACCCGGAGAGAACGGCCACGCCCAAGACAGCTACGAGGATGCCCAACCATTTGCGCTTCGACAGCGGTTCCCGGAGCCAGAAGCGGGACAGCAGGGCGACCCAGATGGGCGCAGTGTACATGATCGCGAGGCTATTGGTGATCGTCGTAAATTCGAGGGAGTAGGCGTAGAAAAAGAAGTGGAGAGCAGCGACCAGCCCGACGAGGACCAGACGCGGCCAGCCGGACGCGAGGAGGCCGCGCCAATTGGGGGCGGCCCAGGGGCCGCGGCTGCGAATCAAGACCGCAACTGACACGACGATACCTGCGACCAGGAGACGACCGGCTGCGATCTCGAAGGAGGATACCGAGCGGGCGGCCCAACGGACCAGCACGGGGCTGGTGCTGAAGAAGAGAACGGCGATCGCTACCAGGGCCAGCCCACGGCGTTCTTCGACTGTCACGGGATTGGTCCAGACTGAGCGCGGGCGTGTAACCTGCGCTTCCAGGCGTGGAGGTCCGTTGGCCGTTCTATGGAGCGGCGGGCGTAATCGCCACGTAGACCAGGCTCAACACCAAGCTGAGCGCAATCAGCAGGCTGAGAAAGTAGAAGATCTTTTCGTTGCGGCTCAAGCGGCGGCGTCTGCCCCGTCTACGGCTCATGCGTTGTCCCTTTCAGGCCGAAATTCAAGTAATGGGAGAGATGTACACTTTCATCGAGAATTGGAATGAGTCCTGCGAACCAGATAAATCATAGTCGAAAATGGTCTGTGAATCAAGGTGCCCGGTATTGGGGTGCATTCCAAAATTGGGGCGAAGTTTCCTATACCTCGGGTAGCAGTGAAGCCGCACCCATCCCGCGATCAACTCTGAGTCAGAGGAACTGCAGTTCTCTCTCCTCACTTCTATTCCCTCTCTCCTCGCTTTTTTGGGCGGTCGGGCCTAGTCGGCCCTCCCTTGTGCGGGGGCTCCGCCCCCGCA
>VXOE01000213.1 GCA_009840225.1 Caldilineaceae bacterium SB0662_bin_25
AACGCCTTCCTTGACCAACCCTTCATCCCTGATACCTTTCAGGCTTAGTAGTTACTCCTATTGTAAGAAATTAGGAATCGCAAGCCAGGGGGAAACTGTCAGCGAGGCAAAGAGGAATTTGGAGGAAGCAATAGAGATGTTCTTTGAGGACGCTTCGCAAAGCGAAATCATGAGTCTCCTAGCCTCTCTTAAGCCGGAATTGCGTTTCGGAATTCAACATCACCCGGAGATTTCGGTTGTGCAGTATCAGGAGGGACAGGGCACACAATGGGAGATAGTTGTAGGCTAAACTGAGACGGCTGTCCGGTCGCGAAGTTTGCAAGATTCTTTCACAACATGGTTTCGTTGAAGTCAGGCAAAGAGGCAGTCATATACAGATGCGGAAAACGGTAACGCTCGATTCCGGAGTAACTACCATAACCGTCCCCGTCCCCAACCATCGAGAATTGAAAATTGGGACACTTTCCAGAATCATACAGAAATCCCTATTAAATCGTTCCCTCTTTGAAAGCAAAAGGTAGCTCATTCTTCCCCTGATCAACCAACTCAACTTCCGGCCCTCCCGCTAAGCCCCAGCCTCAATCTGCATCGTTCACGGTCGCAAGCCGGTTTCCATCATCGTGCCCTGCCATCGCATTATCGGCAGCGGCGGGCGTGCGAAGCTGACCGGGTATGGGGGTGGTATGTGGCGGAAGGAGTGGCTGCTGCGGCGCGCGGGGGGTGTTGCCGGTGTAGACACGCGTGGGGGTCAAGCTCACCTATGGCGTTTGCAACAGTTCAAGGTATTCTCCAATAACATTCGTTCGAAAGAGGAGGTCAAGCACGATATCGCTGACTGGTTACCGATGGCTCTGCAGCCAAGCTACGACGGACAGTAGCCACCATCTCTTCATCTAACCCCAGAGTCTCAGTGACGGCTTCATCTAGCGCCAAGCGGACAGGGCATTCTTCCATTTCTGGTAGTGGCAACAATGTTTCCCCACCGTGAATATCGAAAGCCTTCGCTAAGCTGACAGTTGCATCCGAGCCGATCGCGGTAAAGTCTGGTATGAGTATGCTGCGCAGATCGTCAAGGGAAAATTGGGGATAGGAGGGTATCGTGTTCGTACGGTCACCTAACAGGGTTAGAACACCGATCGATGAATTTAGAAAAACGCAGCAGGCCTTTTCCAAAGAGACAGTATCCGGTTCCGAAATACTAAATCGGCAAGGGGCCCATTGCGAACTCACCACTGGCGAACTCAGCCTAACGCTGAGCGTTCTTACTGTATTCAGGCGCATTTTCTGCGGCAATAGCAATCTGCTTCGCTGCTTCCAATATTTGTCCGCCAAGTGTGCTTTTCCAGACTTAACGCTCAGATGTGTGTCCCACTTAGCGGTCATTGTCTGTGTTCGTCCAGTATCATGATGCCATAGTGCAATCCGTCCCTGGTCATCTGGCATATCAGACTTGGAGAAGGCATCACGTATGCGTCTTCCATGTGGACCGATCTCAGAAATCCTGCTCAAAGGTATGCACGGGAAGAACTCATGTTCCTTTAGAGAAGCGAATTTTGAGCAAAGGTACGGCGAGAGGAATTGAACTGCCCCCCAATCGCCATTAGATATCCTACTCTCAGGCCACATTTGGGTGGTTCCATATTTCTTAGATACCAGCGTGCCATTTCCAATCGCATGAGCTACTGAGATTGCAGCGGAAGGCGACGACGGATTCACAGCAAGGTTAGACACCTCAGTTGGCGGTTTCGGAACTTGGTCATCCGGCCATCGACGGCATATCAGTAACATCTCGCCGATAGTTGTGTTTTCGGAAAAGAAGATGCGCTCGGGATCGTGGGAAGTTACGATTGACTCAATATGAAAATGCTCTGCCAGATATTTGCGTATACCCTCAGTGGAATAGTTAGTTGCTCCTACTAATGGCAGAATCGCTGCTATCGTCCCCTTGTCGCGTCTGGCAAGAAAGTCGGCCAGATACAAGAACGCTCCACCATTGTGGGAGAGATGGACCGGTTTATTGGAGAAGAGCGTTTTTTCTCTTGCCTTGATTTTCTTTTCCTCTTCGCGTGTGAACTGATCGTGGCGCAGGCTGTCACGAGTAAAGGGGGGATTCATAATCACTAAGTCAGCCGGTTCGGCCTCTACGATTTCTTCGCCTGTATCTATTTGGGTTACTGCCTGGACAGCTTGGGGCCAAGGGATAAGCCAAGGTTGTCGATCCAAGAATTCCAGTGACCCCAGGTAAGCCTTACCGGACTCATCAACCCCCAAAAATGCCCGGCCTATCTTTATGTTCTGAAACCGGGTAGTGGGCGAAAGCAAACCCAGTGTGGTCGCGGCCATGTGCGTAGCCGTCAGGTTGACGTCATAACCGCTGAGCACCTCTTCAATCAGGGATGAGGCCACTGCCTCATCCTCTGTCAACTGCGGAGCCAGGTCGCGGATACGTTCCGCCGCCGCCATGAGCAGTGTGCCCGTACCGCATGCAGGATCGACTATCCGCAACTGGTTGATGGCCTCAGGATCTTCCCAATCGCACATGCTTTCGTCGATCGTCAGCGTAGCCAACAGAGTAGCAGCGGGCGTCGTGGTGTAGAAAGAACCATCATAGCGAGCAGAATCCAACACAGTGTGGAAGATACGGCCTAACAAGTCATGGCGCAATCCGGCGATGGTGCGGACCACGGTTAAGGCAGCTCTTGCGCTGTCCCGTACGGCTGCGGTATAAGCCGGATCGTTGGGGCATGAGTAAAGCGCCGCCCTTCCCGTCTCAAAAATAGGCTTGTAGTCCAACGCCAATATTTGATTCCAGGCATCGCCAAATTCGCGTATGGGGTCCGCGGCAATAGCACACTGTTGGGCCATTGCCGGAGGCCAGCTGCCTTGAAAGGGTTGAGGAGGAATAGAGCGGTTATCGATTTGGGGTTTCAGTTCTTGAAGATGGCCGTCCAACCGCGCATGGAACATAACCGCAGTTACAATAACTAGTAGCGCTCGCTTGGCTGCTGGATCCCAATCCTTATTCTTTGGCCCTTTGGTTTTGACAGGCAAGTCTAGTGCCTGTGCCAAAATCTGTTTCTGGTTTTCACTCAGCCGAGCGACAGCTCCGTCCAGACTGCTGGAAAGCGCCGCCGCCACGGAATCAGGGTCTCCAAGTTGCGCCGGTGTGAGCCGGATTACCGATACCAGTTGTTCGAGGCTGCCGACGCTCCAAAAGGTTTCCGCAGGAGTGGGCGCGGCAGGGTCGCGCACTGTCCAGAGCAGTTGCGCCGACGGCAACGACTCCTCTGTCGTGTCATCCGGGTAGCAGACTGCAATCGCGCATTGGGCTAGTCTCTGTTTGAGACGGGCATCTGCATCGCGAATGGCGGCTGCCTTTTTCGCAGTGCTTTGGCCATGTTCGGCCTCAACTGCGATCGACAGCGGAGGGATTTTGACCTCTATGTCGATGCGACGATTACCTGGTTTCTTTGACTCCGGTTTGGCGTTCAGGCCATGCCCCTTCAGGTGAGAAGCCAACCAGACGTTAAGTGTATTTTCGTGTTCTTTGCTCATAGTGATGCAACCTCTTGGGTCATACTCTGCCGTTTATTGTAGAGCCAGTCTGAAACCACGTCTTTTTGTGGCTACTTCACAATCAATACGCGGGAGAAATGTTAGGCGTCTGGAAACAAGCAAGTCCTTAGTTTTCTATTTGCCTCTATCGTCGAGGTTGAACAAGATCATAATCCCACGAGCGAGGCAATAGGAGATAATGACATAGCCCAATGACTCAGCCACTGTAAAGATTTGGTGGATGGAATTTTCCAGCACGTCATCGTCGTACCTCAACGAAAAGCGATTATATCCTTCCATCACTCCATATAGCACAATAAACGCGCAGGCAATTCTCGCTAGGTCCTTAAGCACCTTCACAGCACCTTGGGAGTCATCTCGCTCTGCCTTACTCTCTTTTACAGACTCCGCATTCGACAGGTCTTTAAGCACCGTCTCAGTACTTTGGGAGTCTTCTCGCTCTACCTTACTCTCTTCAGTAGGCTCCGTTTTTGAAAGGCCCTTGAGCGCTCCCGATTTTCTGTTGAGATCATCCTGCTTTGGTTTACTTTCTCCTGTGGTTTCCACAAGTATTTCCTTATCCTGTAGCGAAATGTCTTTACTTGACCCCTACATCTGGACTACGAACTAAGGCATAAAAAGGTGCGATTCACCCAGAACGTGGAAGGACAGTTCAAAGGCCAAGAAACGGCTGCGATCTCACTTCCCACCTGACCCGGCTGGCATCTTCTGCAGGACCGCATGGTCTTTCGCAATGAATTCCCTGAAACTCTGGGAGATTTCCTGCCAGTCGAGCACGTCTACCAGAATCGGCAGGTCTGAGTCCTCGAACGGTTCCTTCAGCCGGTCCAGCGTGTTGACGGGGCGGAACAACGGCTTGGGCGACTCGGACTGGGGCATGTCCGGGTCATAGAGGTAGCGGGAAAGGGTCACGGCCTCCCTTTTCAGCTCCGGCGAGGCGAAGCCGGGCGTGCGGTGACTGTGCGGCGCGGTCCTTGTTCGCAGGCTTCCCGTCAGTCTTAGCCCCCATTCCCGGCTGAAATGATTTCCTCAAAGTAACGCGCAATCCGATCCCGGTTGCCGGTCAGGTTGGAAAACTGCCTTCCACAGACGTCACTGAAGCGGGCCAAAACATTCCCGCTGATCTTCCCTTGGTCTTCGAATATCGCCAATGAGTGGAACTTCCATCCCCACCCTTCAAGCTTCAGCAAAGCAACCGTAGCATCCCGCGTCGCTCTATTGCCATCCAAGGCATGGACGAACAGCGGCCGAGACATTCCGTTGACATGACAATCCACCCGATACAACTTCTTAGGGTCTCTTTGCGGATCATGCCAATCAAAGGTAAGGCGATCTTCCGGTACGCTTTCCTTGCATAGGGCCCGAAAATCATCCCGGAAGGGGGTAAGAACACGCTCACGAGATAGATACGTTATATCTGTAATCTTCAGTAAGGCTTGTACAAATGAGTAGAGGGCGTCCCCGTACTGTCCATCGCGTACATCAATCAGGAGTTCCCCTTCGCAATCCTCGATTTGAAATACCGACAAGGCGTTATCTATGATCTTTTTGCGGTTGCCACGCCCCAAATCTTTTTCATCTATCTCATATGTGAGCCGCATGTAGGTATTTGCTTCATCGGATAGAACCCAACGCTCTCCTTCCTGCTGCTTGAGGACGATTGACAGATGGTCGCCGTCGTCAAAACGAAATGGCGTTAACACCTGATAGCGACCCTTCCCCTCAGCCATGAGTTCAACTTCAGAAGAGACCTTTTCCCTGAATTCGCGCTCAATCGTGTCCTGCAACATGACAAAGCTCCAAAAGCTGGCGCAGGCATACGGAGGCGGGCGTACGAGCCATATGTCGGGGTAGCGTCCACTGACTGGCCCATCGTCTGTGAACTCTGTTCGTTATTCCCTGGCAACGCTCCCGCCTGCGCTGTCCGGCATCTCCTGCAGGACTGCGTAGTCTTTCGCAATGATTTCCCTGAAACTCCGGGAGATTTCCTGCCAGTCGAGCACGTCTACTCCCGCCTCAACCCCGCCACGCCTCCGCCGCGGCCTCGACCTGTGCCGCGTCCCAGCCGCCATTGGCGATCACCAGCCGGTACCGCTGGGTAATCGTCTCACCGGCCTCGAACTCGTATACCTCGTCGAACATGAAGGCGAAGCTGGCGCAGGCGTAGGGGGTCTGGCGGATGAACCATTTGTTGGGATAGCGCAGGTTGGCGGGGTGGTCGAGGAAGGCGAGGGTTGAGGCGTTGCCGCTGCCGTCGTGGCGGCCGGTGTAGGCCAGCCAGGGCGCGGCCTTGCCCATGGCATCGGCGCCTTCGTGCCCGGCGGCGGTGATGACCTCGCCGTTGTCGAAGGAGCGCGGCCCGCGCCAGAAGAGCCCGCCGTAGCCGGCCAGCGGACGGCCCGCGGTCGTGGGTGAGCCGATGTGCAGCGACTCGCCGCGCACATTGCGCAGGCTGGTGGTGAAGTCCAGGGCCCAGTAGCCGGCGTCCGGGTCGACGGTCTCGACGGCGATGCCCCGCGTCTCGTCGATCCAGTGCTCGCCGGCCTGTGTAATCCAGGAGAGCCTCTCCGTGGCCGCGAAGCGGGTGTCCTCGATTTCGATCGAATCCCAGCCGTCGTGGCGCTGGGTCCCGTTGTTGGGCAGGTCGACATAACCCCTGCCGTGGACGTAGCTGCCCCCGCCCCAGAAGTTCTGACCGTGCAGGTGGGCGATCGTCATCTGGATGCCCTTGTGCCAGACGTGGTCATGCGGGCGGTAGTTGGTGATCAGGTCGCCAGCCAGCGTGTTGACGGGGTGGAAGAACGGCTTGGGCGACTCAGCCTGGGGCATGTCGGGGTCGTAGATGTAGCGGAAGAGCGTCACAGCCTCCCACTTCAGCTCCAGCGAGGCGAAGCCGGGCGTGCGGTGACTGTGCGGCGCGGTCTTTTCGTTGCGGGTATGGGTAAGAGAAAGAGTCATGGGACCTCAGTGGTCGGTGGTCAGTGGTTAGTGGGCGGCTGTTGGTGGGGCGTTGTCAGGGCGCGTTGATATTTCCTTGAGTCCAGCACACGAGGGCAACCACAAGGGTTGCCCCTACGAACTGTCGAGCATTTCCTGCAGGCGTTGGCGGGCTGCCTGGGGGTCGGCCTTGCCCTTGGTGGCGCGCATCATCTGGCCCATGAAGAAGCCGAACAGCTTCTTCTCGCCGCTGCGGTAGCGGGCCAGCTCGTCCGGGTTGCTGTCGAAGGCTTCCTGCACGGCGGCGTCGATGACGTCCGTATTGCTAACCATGGCCAGCCCTTCGCGCTCGACGACGGCCTGGGGATCGTCTCCGCTGCTGTACATCTGCTCCAGGACCTTCTTGCCGGTGTTGGCGTTGATTGCGCGCGCATCCACCATCTGCACCAGCGCGGCCAGCTGCTGCGGCTGCACGCGCGTATCGGCGATCTGTCTCAAGTCCTGGCCCTCGCCGTCGGCGTAGAGCAGGCGGAACAGCTCGTCGGTGATCCAGTTGGCCATGCGCTGGGGTTTGCCGTCCTCCTGGCCGTAGGCGGCCACCGCGGCTTCGAAATAGTCGGCCACCGCCTTCTCGCCGGTGATGGCGCCGGCATCGGCCGGGCGCAGGTCCCAATCCTGCCGGTAGCGCTGCTCCTTGGCGTCGGGCAGCTCGGGCAGCGTGCTCGCGGTCTCCTGCACCCACTGGCGGTCGACCACCAGCGGCGGCAGGTCCGGTTCGGGGAAGTAGCGGTAGTCCTCGCTGCTCTCCTTCGAGCGCTGCAGGACGGTGCGCTGGCGGTCTTCGTCCCAGCCCATGTTCACCTGCTCGATCACGCCGCCGCCGTTCAGCACGCCGGCCTGGCGTTCGGCCTCGTAGGCGATGGCGTTGCGCACCGCGCGCAGGCTGTTGAGGTTCTTGACCTCGACCTTGGTGCCGAACTCGCCGCGGGCGGCCTGCTCCGGCGTGCGCACGCTGATGTTGGGCTCGCAGCGCAGCGCGCCCTCCTCCATGTTGCCGCTGTTGACGCCCAGGTAGCGCAGGATCGAGCGCAGCTTGGTCAGGAAGGCGTAGGCCTCGTCGGCGCTGGCGATGTCGGCCTCGGTGACGATCTCCATCAGCGGCATCCCGGCCCGGTTCAGGTCGACCAGCGTATGCAGCCCCGCATGCGTGTTCTTGCCGGTGTCCTCTTCCAGGTGGGCGCGGTGGATACGGATGCGTTTGACGCCGCCGTCGGGCAGCTCGATCTCGACCCAGCCGTTGCGGCAGAGGGGCAGCTCGTACTGGGAGATCTGATAGCCCTTGGGCAGGTCCGGGTAGTGGTAGTTCTTGCGTGCGAAGACCGCGGTCTCCGCGATCTCGCAGTTGAGCGCCAGCCCCGTGCGGATCGTGGCTTCGACCGCGGCGCGGTTGCTCACCGGCAACGCGCCGGGCAGGCCCAGGCAGACCGGGCAGGTGTGCGTATTGGGCGGCGCGCCCTGGTAGTCGGCGCTGCAGCGGCAGAACATCTTCGTATTCGTCAGCAGCTGCGCGTGGACCTCCATGCCCACGACGACGTTGTATTCCTGTGTCAATTGCGATGACCTTTCGGTGAAACCGTGTGATTCACTTCTTCCATCAACATCTTTCCTGGATTCCAGTTGGCTGCATGGTCTTCACCCCGGAGATGGCATTACCGGCATCCACATTACAAATCTTCAAGGGAGGCAAGCAGTTCCAGGACCAGAACCACCATGTCTCCCAGCAGCACCGGGTTGATGAACTCTATCGTATCACTTCGGGTGTTGATGCGAGACTTGTCGTTGCTGAAGAAACTAATAGTCGGAATCTCGGCATCGTACTTGAAAGAGAAATGATCGCTACCGCTGTAACCCTCGTTGATGCTTGTGTAGGACACTCCCTCTTTACTGGCGATTTCTGCTACAAGACTGGTCAACCAGCTGTCGCCCGGCCCCCGGAGAAATGTGCCGGATCCCACCGAATCGAAGTTGATCATGACCTTGATGGCGTCTAGCTCTTCATCGGTCAATTGGCGCACGTAATACCGACTGCCAATCATTCCGGTTTCCTCTGAGCCAAAGGCGATAATCCGCAGTGTGAACGGGAAAACCGATACCATCTGGCTGGACCAGGGCGGCTGCGCCAACCGTTCTGCCAGCGTCAGCAGCACGCTTACTCCGGAAGCGTTATCGTTGGCGCCCACTGAGTTCCGTACCGTGTCGTAGTGTGCGCCCAGGATGACCACGCCTTCGCCCTGACCGGGAAGCTCAAGGATTATGTTGCTGGATTGCCTCCGGAGAGACCCTATCCGGACCTGAAAATCCTGCATCTCCGGGCTGTATCCGAACTCGGTAAAGCGGTCCATCAGGAGCTCTGCGGCCTTCGCTTCCTCCTTTGTGGCGCTCTGCCGCCATCCCACTTCTCTCGCCAGTTCGCACAGGTGGCCGAAAGCGGTCATGGCAAGAGCCTGACGTTCGGCGGCGCTGAAACTCGCGGTAGCGGGCAGCGGACGGACACCGGCCAGGGTCTCCTGCGCTACTTCTTCGAGTTCGGTGCAGGACGGTCCTGTTGCGACGTACGGGCTTACACTTGTGGGGCCGTGGGCAAGAAAGTAAGCAATCTGGTCATCAATAGGCCTGCAGGCTGCCAGCAGAATTACTACGAGAAGGGAAAGCCCTGTCAGTGAAAATCTCTTGAACTTCCATTCAGCCATCGGGTCCTGCCCTATGGGAGTTTACCAGCGCTGGAGAGTCTTGCCGTAATACCCTCGATATGTGAGACAACTTGAGTTCCGAAAGACCGAACACCTTATTCATCTGGCAGAACAGGGCATCTTACCAGGAAACCGGCAAAGTCAGGTGCTCGATGATGAGTGCACGTGGGGCAAGCACCGAGTTCGTTCCAGATGACCGGTTCCCTTTTGCACGAAATCATAGCATAGGGCCAATTCCGAAACAAAGATAGCGTCTGACCACCCCGTTCCCATTGGTCGGGGACAGCGGCTTTCGGGGGTGCATCCCAGATTTGGGGTGGGAACAGTCTGGCGGGGAATCAGTGACAGCGGTAGCTGAAATAGTTTACCGTCTTTGGGAGAGATGCAGTGCAGGCGCCAGGCCTGGCCGTAGGGTGGCGTCCGTCAGTTGGGGAGGGTGCGAGGGCAGGCACAAGGCCGGCACGTAA